>JANYFG010000042.1 GCA_025362815.1 Rhodospirillales bacterium | reverse complement strand
CCTCGACGCCGGTTTCGCCCCGCGCGAGCCCGCCGCGCCGAAGGCTGCCGCCGAAGGTGCCGCCGAAACCGCAGCAGACGCCGCACCCGAGGTCCCCCCTGGCGAGACCGTGGTGAAGAAGCGCGAATACTGGGGCCTGCGTGGCCTGGCATACCGCATCAAGAAGAATCGCAAGGGGCACTATATGCTCCTGGGTCTCGATGCGCTGCCGGCTTCGATGGCCGAGATGGAGCGTCAGCTTTCGCTGAACGAGGACATCCTGCGCTTCATGACCATTCGCGTGGATGCCATCGATGCGGAGGCCCCGTCGGCCATCCTATCGCGCAAGTCCGACGACCGCGAGCGTGGCTTCCGTGGGCCCAAGCCCGCCGGCCGGTTCGAGAGCGGCCGCAAGCGTGGCTTCGACGATCGGGAGGAATTCCGTGCCCGTGACGAGAGTCCCCGCGAGGATTTCGGTGGCCTGAACGCCGGGTTGGAGGACTAAGACATGTCAGATTCAGCCGATACCAACCTGAACCCCGCCGCCCGCCGCTCCGCCGTGGGCGCCCGCCGGCCGTTCTATCGACGCCGGAAGTCCTGCCCGTTCTCCGGCCCCAACGCGCCGGTGATCGACTACAAGGACGTGCGTCTGCTCAGCCGGTTCCTGTCCGAGCGCGGCAAGATCGTGCCGAGCCGCATCACGGCCGTGTCCGCCAAGAAGCAGCGTGAGCTGGCTCAGGCCATCAAGCGCGCCCGCTTCCTGGCGCTGCTCCCCTACATCGTGAACTGAGGAGCGGACACATGGCCGCCGTAGAATTGATTCTCATGCAGCGCGTCGACAAGCTCGGTCAGATGGGCGACGTCGTGCGCGTGAAGCCGGGCTATGCCCGTAACTATCTTCTGCCGCAGAAGATGGCGATACGCGCCAACAAGGGCAACCTGGCGCAGTTCGAAGCCAAGCGCGTTCAGCTCGAGGCCGATAACCTCAAGCGTCGTGACGAGGCCGAGCGTGTGGCCGAGCGTATGGCGGGGCTTTCGGTCGTCGTCATCCGTCAGGCCGGCGAGTCGGGCAGCCTGTATGGCTCCGTCTCCTCGCGTGACATCGCCGATGCCGCCGCCGAAGCGGGCCTGACCGTCAACCGTTCGCAGGTTGTGCTGTCGCAGCCCATCAAGGCGCTGGGCCTTTCCACCGTGTCTGTGGTTCTGCATCCGGAAGTGACCCTGCCCGTGACCGTCAACGTGGCGCGCTCCGTCGAGGAGGCCGAGAAGCAGACCCGTGGCGAGCGCGTGGTCGGCGAGATGGAAGAGGCGATCGAGCTGGAGTCGGACCTCGCGTTCTTCGACCCCAACTCCATGCCGCGTGACGAAGAGGGCTGATCCAGCCTTCGGGTGAAGTTCCCGCGCAAGGCCCGCCAGGAAGAGCATAGCTGCTCTCTCTGGCGGGCCTTGTCGTTTGCGCCACAGGCCATCATGAAGGCGCGGTCGAAAGGGGCATACGATGCGCGCGATCATGGACCCCATCGTGAAACGCTTCGTGACCGTCGGGGTCTTTCGCATCCACTGGCCGGACGGTGTGATCTCGGTCTATCAGGGTGAAGCCGGCCCGGACGTGACCCTTGCGGTGCGGGACTGGGGCGTTGTGCGCCAGGTGCTGCGCAACCCCACGATGGCCATCGGCGAATGCTACATGGACGGCGGCTTGGAGCCGGTGGGCTGCACCATCTACGAGGTGCTCGATCTGCTGATGAGCAACATCGCCTCCGAGCACTCCTCCCAGCCGATCCTCAACGCCCAGATCTGGCTCGGCCGCATCACGCGCAGGCTTGCGCAGTGGAACCCGGCCTGGCGCGCGCGCCGGCACGTGGCGCATCATTACGACCTCGACGGCAGGCTCTACCGGCTGTTTCTGGACACCGATCAGCAATATTCCTGCGCCTATTTCCCGAACGGCGACGAAACCCTGGAACAGGCGCAGATCGCCAAGAAACGCCATATCGCCGCCAAGCTGTTGCTGGACAGGCCGGGGTTGGAGGTGCTCGACATCGGCAGCGGCTGGGGCGGCCTGGCGCTCACACTGGCCCGCGAGCATGGCGCCCGCGTCACCGGGATCACCCTTTCCACCGAACAGCTCGACGTCTCGCGCGCCCGCGCCGCGGCGGAGGGCCTGAGCGAGCGCGTGACGTTCGAGATGCTGGATTACCGCAGCCTGAACCGGCGCTTCGACCGCATTGTCTCGGTGGGCATGTTCGAGCATGTCGGCGTGGGCCATTTCGCCGAATTCTTCCGCACCGTCCAGCGCAGCCTGGTGTCGGATGGCGTGATGCTGTTGCACAGCATCGGCCGCAGCCGTGGTCCGGGCAGCACCAACCCGTGGTTCAAGAAATACATCTTCCCGGGCGGCTACGCGCCTGCCTTGTCCGAGGTGATGCCGGCGCTGGAGCGTTCCGGCCTGGTGGCAACCGACATCGAGATCTGGCGCCTGCATTACGCCAAAACGCTGCGCCACTGGCGCGCCCGGTTCGCGGCGAACCGAGACGCCATCGTGGCCCTGCACGACGAACGGTTCGCGCGCATGTTCGAATTCTATTTCGCCGGCAGCGAACTCGCGTTTCGCCGCAACGGGCAGATGGTGTTTCAAATTCAGCTGGCGCGAAGCCAGAACGCCGTGCCGCTTTCGCGCGACTATCTCCTGCGGCAGCAATCGTTGCCGACCGGCCCGAGTACCCCCTGATCTCGCTGCCGCCGCCATTGCAAACGGGCCCCGCATTTCATACGCATCCCCTTCCAAAGAATCGGGACGTGCGGACATGGCTATGGGAAGACGGGCGATCGTGCTGCTGGCGCTGGCATCAACCGGCTGCACGCGCGGGCCGGATCAGATCGAGGCGATGGCGCAGATCGCCGTTCGCATCCGCACCAACCTCGGCACCGGCGCCAAAAGCATGGCCAACCTCGTCTATCGCAAAAGCGAGGCCCAGGCCGAAGGAACCTACGCAGTTTTCGTCGACTATGAGCTGTTGTCCACCATTCCCCAGATGGGGCTTTTCAATGTGGCGGTGAAAGCCGGCGAGCGCGACGAGGTCCTAGCCGAACGCTATATTTTCGTCCGCATCGGTGGCGACTGGGTTCTGCAATAGCCTGTCACGCTTGCCACCCCGGATCAGACGGCGATAGATGGCGGTGTAATCGTCGGCCATGCGCGCGGCGCACCAGCGCTCCTCGAAGCGATGACGGATCGCGTGCCGGTCCAGCGCGCCCAGCATCGCCACCGCGCTCACGGCGGCGTCCTCGCTTTCCACGATGAACCCCGTGCGGCCATGCTCGATCACTTCGGGCACCGAGCCGTAAGGGGTTGCGATCACCGGGCAACCGCAGGCCATCGCCTCGATCATGACCAGCCCGAACGGCTCCGGCCAGGCGATCGGGAACAGCAATGCCCGGGCGCCGGACAGGAACGCGGGCTTTTGCGCGTCGCTGATCTCACCGATGAACTCCACGCTGCCGCCGGACAGCAGCGGCGCCACCACCTGATCGTAATACGCCTGGTCCTCGGCGCCGATCTTGGCCGCCACCTTCAATTTCAGCCCGGCGCGCGCGGCGATCCTGATGGCGGCCTCGATGCCCTTTTCCGGGGAGATGCGGCCCAGGAAGGCCAGATAATCGTTGCCGGAGTCGATGGGGCGCAAAAGGTCCTGCGGCATGCCGTGATGCACCGTGCCGGCCCAGTTCAGCTCCGGCCACGGACTGCGCTGATTGTCGGAGATCGAAACCAGGTTCACGTCGGGGTAGAGGCCATAGATCCCCTCGGTCCAGGGCTGGTCCATGCGGCCGTGCAAGGTGGTGAGAAACGGCACGCCGAGCCGGCTGAACACCGAGAACGGGTGAAAATCGATGTGGAAATGCAGCACGTCGAATGCGTGCGCGTGGCGCGCCACCAGCTCGATCATGCGGGCATAGGGCGCCGTGTTGGTCTCGAAGTTCGGCACGAACCGGCGCGCGACGGGAATGACCGGCACCAGACGTGCCGAGGTCACGCTGTCTCCGCTGGCGAACAACGTGACGTCATGGCCCTGCTCCACCAGCGCCTCGGTCAGCCACGACACCACGCGCTCGGTGCCGCCATAACGCAAAGGCGGCACCGTCTCGAACAGCGGGGCAATCTGGGCGATGCGCATGACGGGCCTCGAATTCTGGGCCAAAGCCCGGTTGATGGCCCAACGTGGAACGCAACTGCGGTATGAAGATGGCAGAAACTCGTATCCATCCCCCTTATCCACAACAATCCACAGGGCGTAAGCCGTCGGCGCTTGGTATGGTGGGAGCAACATGAACAACCTGTCACCCATCGGCCTGCCCGCCGGCCCGCCGCCCCGGCTTCCCCCCACCAACCTGCAGGCCGAGCAGGCGCTGCTGGGGGCGTTGCTCGCCAACAACCGCGCCTATGAGCGCGTGTCCGACTTTCTGGTGCCCGAGCATTTCGCCGACCCCATCCATGGCCGCATCTTCCAGGCCATCCAGCGCCGCGTCGAACGCCAGGAGCTCGCCGACGCCATCACGCTGAAAGCCGAATTCGAGCATTCCGGCGTGCTCGATGAAGTCGGCGGCACAGCCTATCTGGCGCAGCTTCTCACCGCCATGGTGGGCATCATCAACGCCGGCGAATATGGCCGTGCGGTCTATGACAGCTGGCTGCGTCGCCAGCTCATCGACATCGGCGAAACCGTCGTCAACAACGCCTTCGGCGCCGATGCCGAGCTGGACGGCCCGCAGCAGATGGAGGCGGCCGAGCAGTCGCTGTTCGACCTCGCGGCCAAGGGTGGCGACGGCGGCGGGTTCGTGACGTTCGAAAAGGCGCTGACCGAGGCGATCAAGACCGCCGAGACCGCGTTTCACCGCAAAGGCGGCGTCTCGGGCCTCACCACCGGCCTGCGCGACCTCGACCAGCGCACCGGCGGCCTGCATCCGTCCGACCTTCTGATCATCGCCGGACGGCCCGGCATGGGCAAAAGTGCCATCGCCACCAAAATCGCCTTCGGCGCGGCCAAATCCATCATCGACGCCGCCCGCGCCATCGGGCCGGATGTGATGCCCAAATCCACCGTGGCGCTTTTCACCCTGGAAATGAGCGCGGAACAGCTGGCCGGCCGCCTTCTGTCCGAAAACGCCCGCGTCTCCGGCGACCGCATCCGCCGCGGCGACATCAGCCAGAAGGATTTCGACAAATTCGTCCAGGTCAGCCGCGATCTCGCGTCCCTGCCGCTGCATATCGATGACACGCCGGCCATCACCATGTCCGCCCTTCGCACAAGATGCCGCCGCATGAAGCGCACCAAGGGCCTGTCCCTGGTCATCATCGACTATCTACAGCTGATGCGCCCGGCCGCCGGCACCCGCCCCGAAAGCCGCGTGCTGGAAATCTCGATGATCACCCAGGGGCTGAAGGCGCTCGCCAAAGAGCTCGCCGTCCCCGTCATCGCCCTTTCCCAGCTGTCGCGTGCCGTCGAAAGCCGCGAGGACAAGCGGCCGATGCTGTCTGACCTGCGCGAATCCGGCTCCATCGAGCAGGACGCCGACGTGGTGATGTTCGTCTACCGGGAAGAATATTACATCCAGCAGCGCGCGCCCAAGCAGATCGCCTTCGACAACGACGAGAAATTCCACACCGCCGTCGAGAAATGGCAGCGCGACATGGAAGCGGTCCACAACCGTGCCGAACTGATTATCGAGAAGCAGCGGCACGGCCCGACCGGAAAGATCGATCTCTTTTTCGAGGGTGAATTCACGCGGTTCGCGGACCTGGACCTCCATCACGATTCGCACGGAGACTGAACGCGACGGCCGGGCCGGCCGGCCCGGCCGTGCGCTTCCAGGCGCGAAGCGACAACGCCGAGGCAGGGCCACTGTGGGAG
This sequence comes from Rhodospirillales bacterium, assembly GCA_025362815.1. Classification (GTDB taxonomy): domain Bacteria; phylum Pseudomonadota; class Alphaproteobacteria; order Acetobacterales; family Acetobacteraceae; genus CAIQQQ01. The sequence continues at coordinate 6,147 of JANYFG010000042.1, read as the reverse complement.
GCCGCCATGGCAAGCTGGCACTTTGACGTTCCCGCCCGGCGCTGGTAGGCCATCCCCATGACCGCGCTTCTCGATTTCATCGCTCTGCTGGGCCGCTCGCTTCTCGGAGCCTGCGCCAGCACGGGGCGGCTGACCGTTTTCGCCGCGCGCGGCCTGTCGCATATCGTGCGCCCCCCCTTCTACGGGCGCATGTTCCTGCGGGCGTTTATCGAGATCGGTTATTTCTCGCTGCCGGTGGTGGCGTTGACCGCCGTTTTCACCGGCATGGTGCTGGCGCTGCAAAGCTCCACTGGCCTCGCGCGGTTTTCCGCCGATTCGGCCGTGGCGAGCCTCGTGGTGCTGTCCGTGACCCGCGAGCTCGGGCCTGTTCTTGCGGGCCTGATGGTGGCAGGCCGCGTGGGTGCCGCCATCGCGGCTGAAATCGGCACGATGCGCGTGACGGACCAGATCGACGCGCTGAGCACGCTGTCCACCGATCCGATGAAATACCTCGTCGCCCCCCGCCTTCTCGCGGGCCTCGTGGCGCTGCCGCTGCTGGTGGTGGTGGCCGATATTCTGGGCGTGCTCGGCGGCTTCATCATCGCCACGGTGAAACTTGGCTTCAATTCCGGCGCCTATCTCACCAACACGCTAAATTTCGTCCAAACCGACGACGTGGTCTCGGGCCTTGCCAAGGCCGGGGTGTTCGGCGTGCTGATCACGCTGATGGGCTGCTATCAGGGCTACAATTCCAAGGGCGGCGCGCAGGGTGTGGGTGCTGCCACCACCTCGGCCGTGGTGGCCGCCAGCGTGCTCATCCTGGCGTTCGACTATGTGTTGACCGAGCTGTTCTTCGCACGATGAGCGATGTGCCGAAGATCCGGCTGCGCGGCGTCTCGAAGTCGTTCGGCTCCAAGATCGTGCTGGACCGGATCGATCTCGACGTGGCCGCCGGCACATCCATGGTTGTCATCGGCGGCTCCGGCTCCGGAAAATCCGTGCTGATCAAGTGCATCCTGGGACTGATCGAGCCCGATGCCGGCACCATCGAGATCGACGGCGTGGATGTGCTGACGCAAGACCGCGCCACCCGCGCCGCCATGCGCCAACGCATCGGCATGCTGTTCCAGAACGGCGCCCTGTTCGACAGCCTGGCGGTCTGGGAGAACGTGGCGTTCGGCCTTCTGGCACAGAAAAAATGCACCCGCGACGCGGCCCGGCCGCTGGCCGATGCGGTGCTGGCCCAGGTGGGCCTTGCCGCCACGGTGGGCGACCTGCAACCGTCCGAACTCTCAGGCGGCATGCAAAAGCGCGTGGCGCTCGCGCGGGCCATCGCGTCCACGCCGGAAATCCTGTTTTTCGATGAACCCACCACCGGGCTCGACCCCATCATGGGCGCCGTCATCGACGGGCTGATCGTGGACTGCGTGAAGCGCCTGGGCAGCACCGCCATCGCCATCACGCACGACATGATCTCGGCCCGCCGCATCGGCGACCGCGCCGCCATGCTGCACAAGGGCCGCATCGTGTGGGAAGGCCAGGCGGGCGAGCTGATGAACACCGGCAACCCGATGGTGGACCAGTTCACCCACGGCTCCCGCGAAGGCCCCATCCAGATGGAACTTCGCAAATAGGCTGTCGGGAGCCCACGGCATGTTGCAGGACGGCCCGGGCATCGTTCGTGGTGTGAAGTCGGCCAAGGTGGAGGCGAACACCGGCTGGCGTTCTAGAGTGTGATGATTTTGAGTAGAAGCAAAATCATCACGCTCTACTCTTGTTGTTATATCGGGATGAAGCCGACCCGCTCCAGCCTTGTTTTTTCGAGCAAATTCATCGCTTTGTTGTTCGCTGCGCGACTCAACTTAAAGCGATGTTGTTCCAGGACTTGCTACGAAGCCTGGGCGCTGGCTTCGGAGCGCGTGGCGCCGGCGCGGGCGGCGAGGGCGGCGGCCATGAAGTCGTCGAGCGCGCCGTCCAGCACGGCGGCGGGGTTGCCTTTTTCCACGCCGGTCCGCAGGTCCTTCACCAGTTGGTAAGGAGCCAGGACGTAGTTTCGGATCTGGTGGCCCCATCCGATATCCGTTTTGGCGGCTTCGGTGCTGGCGCTGGCGGCTTCGCGGCGCTGAAGCTCCGCCTCGTACATCCGGGCTTTCAGCATGCCCATCGCGGTGGCGCGGTTGCGGTGCTGGCTGCGATCGGTCTGGCAGGCGACCACGATTCCGGAGGGGATATGGGTGATACGGATGGCCGATTCGGTTTTGTTCACGTGCTGGCCGCCGGCGCCGGACGCGCGGTAGGTGTCCACGCGCAGATCGGACGGGTCGATCTCGATCTCGATCGTGTCGTCGATCACGGGATAGACGTAAACGCTGGCGAAGCTGGTCTGGCGGCGGGCGGCTGAGTCGAACGGGCTGATGCGCACCAGGCGGTGGACGCCCATTTCGGTTTTCATCCAGCCGTAGGCCGAAGCACCCGTCATTTGAATGGTGACGGATTTGATGCCGGCCTGCTCGCCTTCCGACTCTTCCATGATCTGGGTTTTGTAGCCCCGGGTTTCCGCCCAGCGCGTGTACATGCGCAGCAGCATCTCGGCCCAGTCCTGCGCCTCGGTGCCGCCGGCGCCGGCGTTGATTTCGACGAAACAGTCGAGCCCGTCGGCCTCGCCGGACAGCAGGCTTTCGATCTCGCGGCGCTTGCCTTCGGTGGCGAGCGCCTGCAGGACGAGCACGGCGTCCTTGATCATGGACTGATCGCCCTCGGCCTCAGCCATTTCGATCAGTTCCATGGCGTCCGCCGCGTCGCGGTCCATGCGGGTGACGGCTTCCATGCCGGACGCGATGCCGTTGCGTTCGCGCATCAGCGCCTGGGCGGCGGCGGGGTCTTTCCACAGGTCGGGGTCTTCGACCTGGTTGTTCAGTTCATCGAGGCGGGCCGTGGCGACATCCCAGTCAAAGATGCCTCCTCAGCAGCGCGACGGACTGCTTGATCTGGTCGTTGAGGGAGTCGGATTCAGCGGACATGGGTAACACTCATCTGGATCGTGACGCATTCGGAGGGCTTCCCCCGAGCGCCTGAACATGATCGATAAAACAACAGGTTAGAACCGCATGACCGGGTCTGGCCGCGCGTCATGGTGCTCCGGGAAGCGGGCCGGTTCAATACAGGCCGCCCAGCCCGGTGTCCACACCCGCCGCCGTCTGGGCGGGGCCTGCGGTGCCGCTGTCGGCCACGGCACCGGACGGCAGGCCGCCCATCGGGCCGGAGGCGCCGGGTTGCTGGTCTGGCTTAAAGCCGTCCGAGATGGTGCCGTTGCCGCTGTCCCAGCTGGCCAGCGCCACGCCTTGCGGCACCTGGAATTTCAGGTTGGGGCGGTTCTTCAGCGCCACGGCCATGAAGTCGTGCCAGATCGGGGCTGAGTCGGAGCCGCCGGTTTCGTTGTTGCCGAGGGTGGTGGGCGTGTCGTAGCCCATCCACACGACGGTCACGAGGTCGGGGGTGAAGCCCGCGAACCAGGCGTCGTTGAAGTCCTGGGTGGTGCCGGTCTTGCCGGCGATGGCGCGGCCGAGGCCCTCGCCGGCCTTGAAGCCGGTGCCGCGCGCCACGACGCCCTGCATCATGGTGACGAGCTGGAACACGCTGGGCGCGTCGGCGATCTGGGCGCGGGGATCGGCCAGCGCGGGGGCCTTAGCGGGGTCGGCGCAGGTGGTGCAGGGCCTGCGATCGGGCCGCCAGATGACGTGGCCGTCGCGGTCCTGGACGCTGTCGATCAGGGTTGGGATGACCTCGCGCCCGCCGGCGGCGAGGCTGGCATAGGCGCCGGCCTGGCGCAGCACGGTGGTGTCGACGGCGCCCAGCGCGGCGGGCAGCACGCGGGGCATGTTGTCGACGACGTGAAAGGCGATGGCGTTCTTGGCGACCGCCTCCATCCCCACCTTGTCGGCCACGCGGATGGTGACGAGGTTCAGCGATTTCTCGAGCGCGATGCGCAGCGGCACCGGGCCGTTGAAATCCAGCTCGAAATTGCCCGGCCGCCATTTGCCGCCGGCCCCGAGGTCGAGCACGAAGGGCGCATCCATGAAGCGCTGGCTGGGTGAGATCCCGGCTTGCAGCGCGGTGAGATAGACGAAGGGCTTGAAGCTGGAGCCGGGCTGGCGACTGGCCTGGGAGACGCGGTTGAACTGGCTGTTCTCGAAGCTCCAGCCGCCCGACATCGCCAGGATGCGGCCGGTGGCGGGGTCGATCGAGACCAGGGCGCCTTGGACGGCGGGCACCTGGCGCAGCGCCAGACGCTCGGCGCGCGCGCCGGTGCGGCCCTGGGCGGCGGTGGCGGGCAGCACCTCGATCATCACGACGTCGCCGGGTTGCACGACATCGGTGATCCGGCGCGGCGCGGGGCCGAGCTGGCCGGCCTTGTTTGGACGGGCCCAGCCGAGATCCGACAGGGCCAGCGACGCCACGCGGGGCGACGGGGTGGGGATGTCGGGGAAGCGTTCGAGGAAGCCGATTTTGGCCTCTGAATCGGTGTTTTCCAGCACCACGCCGGTACGCCATTCGGCGAGCTGGCCGGGCGGGTGTGGCAGGGAGGCCAGCGTGGTGGCCCAGGAATTGCGGAAGTTCGGGCCGGTTGCGATGCGTGAGACGGGGCCGCGCCAGCCGCCGCGGCGCAGGTCGTAGCGCATCAGGCCGTCGCGCAGCGCCTTGTCGGCGGCGGTTTGCAGGGCGGGGTCGAGCGTGGTGCGCACGGACAGGCCGCCTTGGGTGGTTTTGGAGGCGCCGAACTCGTCGATCATCCAGCGGCGCACGTCTTCGGTGAAGTATTCGCCGCCGGCCAGGGTTTCGGCGCGGCGATAGGAGGCGGGCTGGACGGGGGCCGATCGGGCGGCGGTGGCTTCGTCGGCCGTGATGGCGCGGTCCTGCGCCATGCGGTCGATGACGAAATCGCGGCGGCTGCGGGCGGCATCGGGGTAACGGAAGGGGTTGTAGTTGTTGGGCGCCTTGGGCAGTGCCGCGAGGAAGGCGGCTTCGGGGATGGTGAGCTCGTCGAGCGACTTGTTGAAATAGGCCTGGGCGGCGGCGGCCACGCCATAGGCCTGCAGGCCGAGATAGATCTCGTTCAGATACAGCTCGAGGATGTGGTCCTTGCTGAGGCTGTCCTCGATGCGCAGCGCCAGCAGCGCCTCGCGCGCCTTGCGGGTGATGCTGACCTCGTTGCCGAGCAGCATGTTCTTGGCGACCTGCTGGGTGATGGTGGACGCGCCGATGGGGCGCTTGCCTTGGCCGTACTGCGCGAGATCGGTCAGCGCGGCGCGGGCGATGGCCACCGGGTCCACCCCGCGATGGGTGTAGAAATTCTGGTCCTCCGCCGAGATGAAGGCGCGTTTGACGAGATCGGGGATGTTGGCGATGGGCACGAAGATGCGGCGCTCGGTGGCGAGTTCGGCGAGCAGCCGGCTGTCGGACGCATAGACGCGGCTCATCACGCGGGGCTGGTAGGTCTGCAGGGCCGCGATATCCGGCAGGTCGGCCGAGAAGCGGCGATAGGCGCCGTAGCCCACGACGCCGCCGATGACGGCGCCCACCATGGCGATGGCCGCGAACACGGAGAAGATGACGCCGAAGACGCCGAAGAGGGAGCGGCCGGCCTTTTGACGGCCGGGCTTCTGGGCGGGCTTCTGGGCTGGCGGGGGGGTGCCGCGTGGTGCTTCGGTCGGCACCAGCCGTTCGCGCTTTGGGGATGCGGGGGGGGCGCGGTGCTGGGGCGAAAGCGGTTCGCCGGCGGTGAATGGGTCGGGCATGGCGCTCTATGGCATGAATGTGGGGCGAAATCGACGTTCCCTGCGGGATCGGATCGGCTTCGTTATGGTGCAATCCTGATTCAGGTGATCGGTTGCATGCTGGGCAGCGAGGCGAAGTAGAGGTCGATGGCGCGGCGGACGGCGCCGGCGACGCGGGCGCGATGGGGGGGCTGGCGCAGGGCGGCTTCATCCTCCCTGTTCGACATGAAGCCCATTTCGACCAGCACGGAGGGGATGTCGGCGGCTTTCAGGACGGCGAAACTGGCCTGGCGGGCGGGATTGGGCAGCAATCTGGTGTCCTGGCGGAGTTCGCCCACGACGCTGTGCGCCATGCGCGCCGAGCCCTGGCGGGTTTCCTGGCGCACCAGGCTGG
>JANYFG010000088.1 GCA_025362815.1 Rhodospirillales bacterium | reverse complement strand
CGACTGCATCTGCGACGCCACGGCGCGCTTCCAGATCAGCTCGTAGAGCCGGCGCTGGTCGGGGTTGAGGTATTGCGCCATCGAATCGGGCGTGCGGGCCACGTCGGTGGGGCGGATCGCCTCGTGCGCCTCCTGCGCGTTCTTGGCTTTCGTCGCGTATTCGCGGGCCTGGGCCGGCACGTAATTGGCGCCGAACGAGTCTTTCACGTGGTCGCGAATGGCGACAATGGCCTCGCCCGCCATCTGAACGCCGTCGGTTCGCATGTAGGTGATCAGGCCGGTGGTCTCGCCGCCGATCTCCACGCCCTCGTACAGGCCCTGCGCCAGCCGCATGATCTGCTGCGCGCCGAAGCCGAGCTTTCGCGAGGCGTCCTGCTGGAGGGTGGAGGTGGTGAACGGCGCCGGCGGATTGCGCTTCACCCGGCGGCGTTCGACGGAGGCCACGGCAAACGCCGAGGCTTCCACCTGCGCCTTCGCACCGGCGGCTTTCTCGGCGTTGTTGAGGTCGAACTGGTCGAGCCTCTTGCCGTCCAGGTGCGTCAGCCGCCCCACGAAGGGCGCGCCGGTGAGGGTGCAAAGGGCCGCTTCGACGGACCAGTATTCGCGCGGCTTGAAGATCTCGATCTCCGCCTCGCGCTCGCAGATCAGCCGAAGCGCGACGGACTGCACGCGCCCGGCGGACCGGCTGCCCGGCAGTTTGCGCCACAGCACCGGCGAGAGCGTGAAGCCCACGAGATAGTCGAGCGCCCGCCGCGCGAGGTAGGCCTCGATCAACGGCTGATCCAGCTCACGCGGCGCGGCCATCGCGGCCTTGACGGCGGATTTGGTGATCTCGTTGAAGGTGATGCGGTGGACGGTGATGCCCTTGAGGAGCTTTTTCTCCTCCAGCATGGCGCGCACATGCCAGCTGATCGCCTCGCCCTCACGGTCGGGGTCGGTGGCGAGATAGAGCGTCTTGGTGCCCTTCATCGCCTTGGCGATGGCCGCGATCTGCCGGCCGCCGCGCTCGTCGGCCGCCCAGTCCATCGCGAAATCCTCGTCCGGGCGCACGCTGCCATCCTTCGGCGGCAGGTCGCGGACATGGCCGAAACTGGCGAGAACGGTGAAGCCTGCGCCGAGGTATTTGTTGATGGTCTTGGCTTTGGCGGGCGATTCGACAACGACGACGTCGGGCATGTGCTGTGATAATCCCGCAGTTACGGCCCTTGAACGAGAAGGGCCACCCGGCTGCCTGGCAGCGTTTCCACACGTCCCGCAAGCTCAAGATCCAGCAGGGCGGCCCGGATCTCTGGTGGCGACAACTGGCAGCGCCGGGCCAAATCGTCAACCGAGGTCGGTGCGGGAGAGAGCAGACCGACCAGGGTATCGAGTGCGGCGGGCGTTGTTTCAAGCGCGATCTGCGGCTCGCTCAGCCCCTCCGGGGCGCTGATCCCGCCAAACATGGGGTCGCGCGACAGGCCTTCACGGTTCGGGTGATCGGGTAGATTGGCCAGAATATCCGCCGCATTCTCCACGATATGGGCACCCTGGCGGAGCAGGTGGTTGGTGCCGTGGCATCGCGGATCGAGCGGGCTGCCCGGCACGGCGAACAATTCTCGCCCGGCCTCCTGCGCCAGCCGCGCGGTGATGAGGCTGCCCGAGCGTAAAGCCGCCTCGACCACCACCACACCCAGCGACAGGCCCGCGATGAGGCGGTTGCGGCGCGGGAAATGCCGTGCTTGCGGCATGGTGCCCAGAGGCGCCTCCGCCACCACGCAGCCGCCTTGGGCGATGCGGGCCTGCAGCGGAATGTGCTCGGCGGGATAGGGGTGATCGAGCCCGCCGGCCACGCAGGCGATGGTGCGGCCGGATCGCAGCGCGCCGTCATGGGCTGCGGCGTCGATCCCGCGCGCCATGCCGGACACCACGGCATGGCCGGATGCCGCCAGCTCGTCGGCGAGGCGGGCGGCGAAGGTGCGGCCGTTGGCGGAGGCGTTGCGGCTGCCGACCAGGGCCACGGCCGGTTGGGCGAAGGTGGCGATATCGCCCAGGATGGAAATCACCGCCGGCGCGTCGTCGAGCAAGGCCAGCAGCCAGGGGTAGTCCGCGTCGCCCAGAACCAGCATGCGCCCGCCGAGTTTCTCCAACCGCTCTGTCTCGCGCTCGATATCGCAGTCCGGCGGCACGCTTTGTGGCGCGGCACGGGCGCGCTGGGTGATCCCGGGCAACGCCGCGATGGCGGTGTGCGCCGAGCCGAAGCGCTGGAGCAGGCGGCGATACAGCACCGGCCCGATGCCGGAGGTGCGCGCGAGCCTGAGCCGGTCGAGCCGGTCGCGCGTCAGCATGCGCTCATGTGCCGATCCGCGGCTCTTCTCCCGCCAGTAGGCGCCGGATATTGGCGTGGTGCTTCGCCCAGAGCAGTACTGCCACGGCGGCGGCGAGGACGATCAGGTTGGCATCGGCCCCCATCAGCCACACCACCAGCGGTGCCGCGAGCGTGGCCGAAAGCGAGGACGCGGAGGATATTTTGGTCGTGAACGCCACCGCCAGCCAGATGACAGCACAGATGGCGGCCGAAAGCGGGCTGGCGGCGAGCAATACGCCGAGCCCGGTGGCCACGCCCTTGCCGCCCTTGAAGCCTAGCCAGACCGGAAACAGATGCCCGACCACCGCCGCCAGCCCACAGGCGAGCACGCCCGGCGATCCCGCGACGTGTGCGCCGATCAGAACCGCCGCCACGCCCTTCGCGGCATCGAAAAACAGCGTTGCCGCCGCCAGCCCCTTGCGACCGGTACGCAGAACGTTGGTCGCCCCGATGCTGCCGGAGCCGATGGCACGGATATCGCCAAGCCCGGAGGCGCGGGTGATGAGCAGCCCGAACGGGATGCTGCCGAGCAGGTAGGACAGCGCGATCGCGGCCAGAAGCATTGGCGTCATGGCCCGGCGCCCGAAGCGGAGGCAATCGCCGCGCGTGTCGTTGGCCGGACACCAGCGCTGTCACGCCATTTGTCGATCATACCCCCGATTGGCCCCCGCATGGTGTTCCTGTCAGGATATGCGCGGGCGGGTCTTTGGCAAGAATTTCCATTGCGGACGGCGCCTCCTCGAGGCCGGCAATGCTGACAGGCTCGGGGATCGCCGCGCCAGTCCGCAAATCTACCCAAACACCCGCCGCCCCGCCTTCCAGGTACCGATCACGCGGCCTTCCAGGGCGCGCCCGTCGAACGGGGAGTTCTGCGCCTTGCCTGGCAGCGTGCCGACATTGACCTGCCAGACGCGGTCGAGATCGAGCAGGCACAGATCCGCGGCCGCCCCGCGGGCCAGGGTGCCGGCCGTGCTGCCGAGCAGGCGGGCGGGGGCGCAGGTCAGCATTTCGATCGCCCGCATCAACGAAATCTGGCCGCCTTGCACCTGCGCCAGCGTCACCCCCAGCAGCGTGGCCAAACCGGTGCCGCCCGGCGTGGCCTGCGCGAAGGGCAGCCGCTTGTCGTCGGCGTCGCGCGGTTGGTGGTCCGACGCGATGGCATCGATCGTGCCGTCCGCCAGCCCCGCCACCACCGCCAGGCGATCGCTGTCGGCGCGCAACGGCGGCGACAGCTTGGCGAAGGTGCGATAGGCGCCGATGGCCGTTTCGTTCAGATCGAAGTAAGGCGGCGCGGTGTCGCACGTGACCTGAAGGCCACGGTCGCGGGCCTGGCGGATCAGCGCCAGCGCCTCGCCGGTCGACACATGGGCGAAATGCACCGCACCGCCCGTGAGTTGGGCCAGCCGGATATCGCGGGCGACCATGATGGCTTCGGCGGCGGCGGGAATGGCGGGCAGGCCCAGCCGTGTGGCGAGCTCGCCTTGGGTGGCGGCACCGCCCTGGGCCAGCTCTGGATCTTCCGGATGCTGGATGATCTTCATGCCGAACGCCGCCGCATAGGACAGCGCCATGCGCATCATGCGCACCGAGCCGATCGCCCGCGCGCCATCGGTGAAGCCGACGGCCCCAGCTTCGGTCAACAGCCCGATCTCCGACATCTCCTCGCCGCGACAGCCGCGCGTGGCGGCGCCGTAGGGCAGCACGGTGATGCGCCCGGTTTCCTCGCCGCGCGCGCGCAGCAGGCGCACCAGAGCGGGATCGTCGATGGCGGGTTTGCTGTCGGGCAGGGCCGCCACGGTGGTGATGCCGCCGGCCGAGGCCGCGAGCGCCGCGGACGCCACGGTTTCACGGAATTCGCCGCCGGGCTCGCCCAGCTCCACGCGCATGTCCACCAGGCCGGGGCACAGGATGGCGCCTTCGCCGTCCACCACCGCCACGCCGTCGGGGCGGCCGAGGGCCGGGCCGAAATCGAGGATCTTGCCGTGGCGCACCAGCAACGCGCCCATCTGGTCCAGCCCCGTCGCGGGGTCCAGCAGGCGCACATGGTCGATGAGAACGTCAGACATTGCGGTTCTGCCCACGCGAGAGAATGTCCAGCACGGCCATGCGCACCGCCACGCCCATTTCCACCTGTTCCTTGATGACGGAGCGCACGGGGTCGTCGGCCACCGCCGAATCGATCTCCACGCCGCGGTTCATGGGGCCCGGATGCATCACCATCGCATCGGGCCTGGCATGGGACAATTTCTCAAAATCAAGGCCGTAGAAGCGGAAATACTCGCGCGCCGAGGGCACCATGCCACCATTCATCCGCTCGCGCTGCAGCCGCAGGGCCATGACGACATCCGCGCCCGCGAGCCCCTTGGCCATGTCGTGAAACACCTCCACCCCCAGGCGCGCGGCATCCGCCGGGATCAGCGTGGGGGGCGCCACCACGCGCACCGTGCTGCCCATGGCGCTGAGAAGATGGATGTTCGAGCGTGCCACGCGCGAATGCAGGATGTCGCCGCAGATCGCCACCACCAGGCCCTCCAGCTTGCCCTTGCGCCGCCTGATGGTCAGCGCGTCCAGCAGCGCCTGGGTGGGATGCTCGTGCGTGCCGTCGCCGGCGTTGATCACGGCCGCGTCCACCTTCTGCGCCAGCAGGTTCGGCGCGCCGGACTGGTCGTGCCGCACCACCAGCAGGTCGCACATCATGGCGTTCAAGGTGGCGGCGGTGTCGAGCAGGGTCTCGCCCTTGTTCACGCTGCTGGTCGACACCGACATGTTGATGACGTCGGCACCCAGCCGTTTTCCCGCCAGCTCGAAGCTGGTGCGGGTGCGGGTGCTGTCCTCGAAGAACAGGTTGATCAGCGTGCGGCCGCGCAACAGGTCGCGCTGGGTTTTGCCGGAGCGGTTGAGCAGCACGTAGCTCTCCGCGAGGTCCAGCATGGTCTCGATCTGCGGCGGGTGCATGCCCTCGATCTGAAGCAGATGGCGATGCGGTGCGATCACGGCGGTTTCCTCGGGCTGGGCCTCAACGAAGAGGGCGTGCCACGAGCAGGCCCGCCTCGCAATACAGCATCGACGATGCAACATCTTTCCAACAGGCGCCTCAGATGCGATCTGAGGAGACGTTTGACCCTTGGACGACCCGTCGTCAGGATGCCCGCATGATCTTGCTGATCGACAACTACGACAGTTTTACCTTCAATCTCGTGCACTTCCTCGGCGATCTCGGGGCGGTGTGCGAGGTGGTGCGCAACGATCAGATCACCGTGGCCGAGGCGATGGCCCGCGCGCCGGAGGCGATCGTGCTGTCGCCCGGGCCGTGCACGCCCACCGAGGCCGGCATCTGCCTCGACCTCATCGCAGCCGCCGCGGGCCATGTGCCGTTGCTCGGCGTCTGTCTCGGCCACCAGGCCATCGGGCAGGCGTTCGGTGGCACCGTGGTGCGCGCGCCGTCTCCGATGCACGGCAAGATCAGCCCGGTCACCCACGCAAACACCGATATTTTCGAAGGCCTGCCCAGCCCGTTCGACGCCACGCGCTACCATTCCCTGGTGGTGGAGCGACAGACCTTCCCGGACGTGCTGGAGGCCACCGCCCATACCGGCGACATCGTGATGGGGCTGCGTCACCGCACGCTGCCGATCTTTGGCGTGCAGTTCCATCCCGAGAGCATCGCCAGCCAGCACGGCCATGATATCCTTCGCAATTTCCTCGCCATCGCGCGCGGCGCCAATCAGCCGGCGAAGGCTGCCTAGGTGGAGGGCAACCTGAAGCCCACGCTGGCCCGGCTGGCGCAGGGGCTGACGCTCAGCGTGGACGAGGCGGAAAGCGCGTTCGGCATCATCATGGCCGGCGCCGCCACGCCCGCGCAGATCGCGGGCCTGCTGATGGCCATGCGCGTGCGCGGCGAGACGGTGGACGAGCTGACGGGCGCCGTGCAGGCGATGCGCGCGCGCATGCTGGCGGTGCACGCCCCCCTCGGTGCCATCGATGTCTGCGGCACCGGCGGCGACGGGTTTGGCACGCTGAATGTGTCCACCGCGGTCACGTTCGTGCTGGCCGGGCTCGGCGTGACGGTCGCCAAACACGGCAATCGCGCGCTGAGCTCGCGCACCGGCGGCGCCGATGTGCTCACCAGCCTCGGCGTCAACGTGGATGTGGCGTTGGACCGGCTGCCGGCCATCCTGCGCGCCGCGCAATGCGCTTTTCTGTTCGCGCCCCGCCATCACGCCGCGTTGCGCCACGCTGCCGGCCCCAGGGTGGAGCTCGGCACACGCACCATTTTCAACCTGCTCGGCCCGCTGGCGAACCCGGCGCGCGTCACCCGGCAGCTCACCGGCGTGTTCGCCCCGAACTGGGCGCGGCCGATGGCGGAAACGCTGCGCAACCTCGGCACCACCGATGCCTGGATCGTGCACGGCCAGGGTCTGGATGAACTGACCCTGGCCGGCGAGAGCCAGGTGGTGGCGCTGAAGGACGGCGCCATCACATCCTTCACCATCACGCCCGCCGATGCCGGGCTGGAGCCGGCACCGATCGCAGCGATCACCGGCGGCGAGGCTGCGGAGAACGCGGCGGCGCTTCTGGCGTTGTTGAACGGCGCGCCCGGTGCCTACCGGGACACCGTGCTGCTGAACGCTTCGGCCGGCCTGATCGTGGCGGGCCGGGTGGACGGGCTGAAGCAGGGTGTGGCACAGGCCGCCTACGCGATCGACAGCGGACAGGCGCGCCAGGCACTGGATATTTTGAAGCGGGAGACCTCATGACCATGCCGGCCCTTGTTGAGCAGGTTTCAGACGCCGCGCACCCGCCCACTCCCACGCCCACGCCCCCGGGGGCCGGCAACGCCTTGTCCGCGATCTGCGACGCCACCCGCATCGAGGTAGCGCGGCGCAAGGCGGTCACGTCCCTCGAGGCGATGAAGGCGCAGGCGATGTCCGCGGGCCCGGTGCGCGGGTTCGGGCGCGCCTTGATGGACACCGCGGCGCAGCGTTTCGCGCTGATCGCCGAAATCAAGAAGGCCTCGCCCTCCGGCGGGCTGATCCGGCCGGATTTCGACCCCGCCAGCCTCGCCGTCGCGTATCGCGATGCCGGTGCCACCTGCCTGTCGGTGCTGACGGACGCCCCTTATTTCCAGGGTGCGCCGGAGCATCTGCGGGCGGCGCGCGTGGCGGTGGACCTGCCAGTGTTGCGCAAGGATTTCATCCTCGACCCCTGGCAGGTCTATGAAAGCCGCGCGATGGGGGCGGATTGCATCCTGCTCATCCTCGCCTGCCTGTCCGACGACGAGGCCCGCGAACTGGAACAGATCGCCGACAGCCTGGACATGGACGTGCTGATCGAGGTGCACGAGCGCGAGGAGCTCGATCGCGCCATGTGCCTGCAAAGCCGGTTGATCGGCGTGAACAACCGCAATCTCAAGACGTTGAAGACCGATATCAACACAACGCTGGAGCTTTCGGCATTGATCCCGCCCGATCGCTTCCTGATCGGCGAGAGCGGCCTGCGCACGCATGCCGACCTGCAGATGCTCGCAAGCCACGGCGTTTCCTGCTTTCTGGTGGGCGAAAGCCTGATGCGCCAGCAAGACGTGGCGGCGGCCACCCGCGCGCTGCTGCAGGGATGAGCTCCGGCCTCACCCATTTCGACGCCAGCGGGGCGGCGGCCATGGTGGACGTGTCCGCCAAGGCTGAAACGTCTCGTAGCGCCACCGCGCGCGCCAGCGTGGTGATGCTGCCCGCCACACTGGCCCTGATCGTGGCGGGGGACGCCAAGAAGGGCGACGTGCTCGGCGTGGCGCGCCTTGCCGGCATCATGGCCGCCAAGCGCACCGCCGACCTCATACCGCTGTGCCATCCGCTGCCGATCTCGGCGGTCGCGGTTGACCTGCGCGCGGTGGGCGAAACCACCGTGGAGATCGAGGCCACGGTGCGTACCACCGGGCGCACCGGCGTGGAGATGGAGGCGCTGACGGCGGCCTCTGTGGCGGCGCTCACGGTCTACGACATGGTGAAAGCCGTCGATCGCGGCATGCGGATCGAGGGACTGCGCGTGACGGCCAAGTCCGGCGGCAAGTCGGGCGATTTCCAGCAGGACTGACGACATGGCGGAGATGATCTCGGTCGAGGCCGCCCGCGCGCATGTGCTGGCGGGACTGACGCCGACGGGGGCGGAAAGCGTGGCGCTGGCGGATGCGTGGGGAAGGGTGACCGCCGTCGACATCACCGCGCGGCTGACCCATCCGCCGCAGGACGTGTCGGCCATGGACGGGTACGCCGTGCGCGCCGCCGATCAGAACCCGCGTGCGCTGGTGGGGGCCGCACCCGCCGGGCATCCCTGGCAGGGCGTGGTGGCGCCGGGCCAGGCAATTCGGCTGTTCACCGGCAGCGTGGTGCCCGATGGCGCCGACTCCGTTGTGCTGCAGGAGGACACCGATGCGCAGGGCGAGGCGATCGTGGTGCGCGAGACGATCCGCGAGGGCCAGCATATCCGCCGCGCCGGGCAGGACTTTCGCGCGGGCGATGTGATGGTGCCGGCCGGAACCCGCCTGACCCCGCGCCAGATCGGGGTCGCCGCCGCCGCGAACCATGCGTGGATCACCGTGCGTCGCCGCCCCGTGGTCGCCATCCTGGCCACGGGCGATGAGATCGTGTTGCCCGGCGAGCCCTTGTCGCCCGGGGGGATCGTGAGTTCCAATTCGCACGCGCTGTCCGCGTTGGTGCGGGCCTGTGGCGGGGTTGCGTTGCTGTTGCCGATCGCGGGCGACACCCGCGCCGCCATCGCCGAGGCTGCCCGCGCGGCGAAATCGGCAGATCTGCTGGTTACCACCGGCGGCGCCAGCGTGGGCGATCACGACCTTGTGGCCTCGGCGCTGGGCGAGCTGGGGCTGGCGCTCAATTTCTGGAAGGTGGCGATGCGGCCGGGCAAGCCGCTGATGCACGGCCATCTCGGCCGTCTGCCGCTGTTGGGGCTGCCGGGCAATCCCGTCTCCGCCTATCTCTGCGCCGTGCTGTTCCTCAAGCCGATGATCGAGCGACTGTCCGGCCTGCCCGGCACGGCGCCCGTTGCGGTGGCCGCCCGGCTGGCGGCGCCGCTTCCGGCCAACGACCATCGCGCCGATCACCTGCGTTGCAGGCTTTCGCAAGACGACGACGGCAGCCTCGTCGCCACCCCGGCGCCACGCCAGGACTCGGGGATGATGCGTACCCTGTCCGACTCGGACGCGATCATCCTGCGCGCCCCACACGCGCCGTCTTCCGCCGTGGGCGATAGGGTTCAGGTGCTCCGTTTGGACCAATTAGGTGTCTAATCAACGCATTGCTTGACCGACGCGAAAGAACCAATATAGAACATCCATCAGGTTGCTGGTTTGTTCCAGTCCCATTCGCCCGGTGGAGTGACACATATGCTGACGCGCAAACAGCACGAGCTTTTGACCTATATCGACAAGCACCTGCGTGAGACCGGTTTCTCGCCCAGTTTCGAGGAGATGAAGGAAGCGCTGAACCTGCGGTCGAAGTCCGGCATTCACCGGCTGATCTCGGCGCTGGAGGAACGCGGCTTCCTCAGCCGCCGCCATCACCGGGCCCGCGCCCTGGAAGTGACGCGCCTGCCCGAGGAAGGTCGTCCCCGCCCGGTGGTGGCGAACGCCACAGCGCCGGAGCCCGCCGCCTTCGCGCCCAACGTCATCCGGGGCGATTTCACCAACCGGTTCGCTGGCGTGAAGGCCGCCGACGATGCGGTGGCGGTCAATCTGCCGCTCTATGGCCGCATCGCCGCGGGTCTGCCGATCGAGGCCACGCGCGACAGCGGGGCGCATATCGAGGTGCCTATGGCCATGCTGGGCGCCGGCGAGCATTACGCGCTGGAGGTGGCCGGCGATTCGATGATCGATGCCGGCATTCTGGATACCGACATCGTGATCATCAGACGCGGCGACGTGGCCGATAACGGCCAGATCGTGGTGGCGCTGGTGGATGACGAGGAGGTCACGCTCAAGCGCCTGCGCCGCAAGGGGGCCTCGATCGCGCTGGAGCCGGCCAATCCCCGGCATGAAACGCGGATCTTCCCGGCCTCGCGGGTGCGCGTGCAGGGGCGGCTGGTGGGGCTGATGCGGAAATATTAGGCCTGATGGGCGTGCGCCTCATCCGCCGCCTGGCTGGATGCGGCGCGCGTTCGTTATCGCAGCAGCCGCCGTCCGCCCGCGGCCACGCCCAGCAACAGGGCAGCCACCACCAGCAGTGCTGAGGCCAGGCCCAGCATCTGGGACAGTGCTCCGATGGCGGCGGGGCCTGCCAGAATGCCGAGATAGCCCAGCGTGGTGATGGCCGGCACCGCGAGCGAGGCCGGCATGTCCGTCTGGCGCCCGGCGGCGGTGAACAGCACCGGCGCGATATTGGCGCAGCCGACGCCCACCAACGCAAACCCGCCCAGCGCTGGAACCCAGCCCGGGATCTGTGTTGCGACCACAAGGCCGAGGGCCGCGATCACCGCACCCAATACCACCATCGCGCGGCCACCGAGACGGCGCACCCAGGCGTCGCCGAAAAGACGGCAGATCGTCATGGCGCCCGAAAACGCGACGTAGCCGAAGCCGCCCTGGCCGGCGTCGAGCGTGCCCGACCGGGTGAGGAACAGGGCGCTCCAATCCAGCACGGTGCCCTCGGTGAGAAACGCGATGAAGCACAGCACGCCCAGCAGGATCACCGTGCCGCGCGGCCAGGCGAAGGAGGGTCCGTCGCCGCGCAGGCCCTGCGTCAGCATATGGGGGAAGGCCACGGCCAGCAGCGCCGCGATGGCAAGGCACACGACCACCGCCGCGGCAACGATCCCCACACCCAGCCAGACCAGGCCGGTGACCACGAGGGCGCCCGCGATGCCGCCCACGCTGAACAGGCCGTGAAAGCCGGACATCATCGACCGCGTGCTGTCGCGTTCCACGATGATGGCCTGGATGTTGATCGCCACGTCCAACGTGCCCAGCCCGGCCCCGAACAGCAGCAACGCCGCCATGAACGTCGGCACGGTGTGCACGTGGGCCAGCCAAGGCAGCATCACGGCCATGAGCGAGGCCGACGCCACGATCACCCGGCGGCAGCCGAAGCGGGCGGCCAGGTAGCCCGCGGCCGGCATGGTCATGATGGAGCCGATACCGAGGCAGAGCAGCAATCCGCCCAGCACCCCGTCATCCACGCCAAGCCGCGTCTTGGCGAACGGCACCAGCGGTGCCCAGGCGGACATGGCAAAGCCCGCGATGAAGAAGGCCAGGCGGGTTGCGATCTCGCGTGAGGCTTGCCGGCTCATCTGACGGCGCGGTTCGAGGTCGGTGGTCTGGATATCGCTCATCCCGGATAGCGTGGCCCATAAAGGCGGTTTGACCTGACGGCGTCGAGCGTGTTCGCTTCGGGTTGCACAAAAGGACACTCCCATGGCGCTGGCGGCAGGACCAGAGACCCAGACCGGCAAAATGCTGATCCGCAACATCGGCCTGCTTCTGTCCGGCAAGCTCGAGGCGCCGATCCTGGATGCCGATACCATCGTGGTGGCACATGGCCGGATCGAGGCGGTGGGCCGGAGCGCCGATTGCGATACCGAGGGCGTCAGCATCGAGATCGACGCGCATGGCTGCGCGGTCTCGCCGGGGCTGATCGACAGCCACGTGCATCCGGTGCTGGGCGACT
The DNA here is from genome assembly GCA_025362815.1 of Rhodospirillales bacterium. Lineage (GTDB taxonomy): Bacteria > Pseudomonadota > Alphaproteobacteria > Acetobacterales > Acetobacteraceae > CAIQQQ01. The sequence continues at coordinate 11,362 of JANYFG010000088.1, read as the reverse complement.
GGACACCGCGGCAAAACCAGTTCGGCTGGGTGGAGTCGTCGATGAACGGCGGTGTCACGACCATGATCTCGGCCGGCGAGGCGCATTGGCCCGGCCGGCCGCGCGACATCATCGGGCTGAAGGCGCTGGCCATCACGGCGCAGCGCAGTTTCGCGAATTTCCGTCCCGGTGGCGTGAAGCTGCACGCCGGCGCGCCGCTGATCGAGCGCGGCATGGTCGAAAGCGATTTCGCCGAGTTGGCCGCCGGCGGCGTGACGTTGCTGGGCGAGGTTGGCCTGGGAACGGTGAAGGCGGGCTACGAGGCGAAGCAGATGGTGGCCTGGGCGCGTAAATACGGCATTCAGAGCACCATCCACACCGGCGGCCCCTCGGTGCCCGGCAGCGGCTATATCGACGCCGATACGGTGCTGGAGGCCGATGCCGACATCATCGGGCATATCAACGGCGGCCACACCGCCTTGCCGCTGCGCCAGATACGCTGCCTGTGCGAGGGATGCGGGCGGGGGATCGAGATCGTCCATAACGGCAACGAGCTGGCCGGGCTCGCGGCGCTGCGCTTTGCCAAGGAGCTCGGCCAGATGGAGCGGGTGATCCTGGGCACCGACAGTCCCGCGGGGTCCGGCGTGCAGCCGCTGGGTATTCTGCGGCTGATCGCGTTGCTGTCCGCGGTCGGCGACACGCCCGCCGAGCAGATCTTCGCCTGCGCCACCGGCAACACCGCGCGCATGCGCAAGCTCGATTGCGGCATGGTGGAGCCGGGGCGGGCAGGGGACCTGGTGTTCATGGACCGTGCCCAGCATTCCGCCGGCACCGATCTGCTGGACAGCGTGCGCCAGGGCGACCTGCCCGGCATCGGCATGGTGGTGATCGACGGGATTGTGCGCTGTCACCGCAGCCGCAACACGCCCCCGGCCGAGCGGGTGCCTGAAATCCTGTCGGCGTGAGCCACAAAAAAGGCGCGCCCGGTTGCCCGGGCGCGCCTTGTTCGACGACGAATGGCCTACTTCGTCAGCTGACCACGGATCTCGCCGCCTGGATTGGCGGCCGTGTGCACGTTCGCATACATCTTGCCGGCCATCAGGTCGGCCATCTGCGCGTCGGTGAGCGTGGCCTTGCCCGAGATCGGGCTGGCGGCGCTGGCGAACGGGATCGCCACGGCGGCATTGGCGCCGGCTGCGGCGGGGCCGTGGATGTGGCCGGCGGTGGCCGGGCCGCTCAGGCCGGTATAGCTGACGGTGTAGCTCAGCACCTTCGTGGACGTGTCGAGCGTGGCGAGCACGTCGCCCTTGCCGTCGGACGTTTTGGCGGGCACTTCCTGGGCTCCGCTCATCGCACCCTTGAAGCTGACCATTTCGGCGTGGGCGGGAATGGCAAGCGCCATGGCTGCCAGAAGGGTAAGACCTGCGATGCGGGACATGAACTGTTTCCTTTTTTCTTGACGCGAGCGTGATGTGTGGTGTGACCGGCCCTTGAACAAGAGCGGCGATAAGCAAGCATCGTAAAATGAACAACGCTCCAAGCGCATGATTCGTTCATAATCTTCGTATGAGCACTCTTCCCATCGGACCCGAGGTCGATTCCACCCCCCGCCCGCTGCCGGCCCGCGTGCGCTTGCGCGGCACGCATGTGGAGCTGGAGCCACTGCACGTGCGCCATGCCGCGGAGCTGTGGGATGCGGCCCAGGGCGCCGACGACAGTTGGGCCTACATGGGCTACGGCCCCTTCGCCACGCAGGCCGCCATGACGGCGTTCGTGGGTGACTTCGCCGCCAACCACGACCCGATCGCCTGGGCGGTTCGTCCCGTCGCTACCGGCGTGGTCTCCGGCTGGATCACGTTGATGGAAATCCAGCCGAAATTTGCCGCCATCGAGCTTGGCCATATCTGGTTCGGCCCGCGCATGCAGCGCACCCGCGCCGGCACCGAGGCGATGCTGATGCTTCTCCGCCTGGCCGCCGACGACCTCGGCTATCGGCGCCTCGTGTGGAAATGCAACGCGCTCAACGCGCCCTCCTGCCGGGCCGCCGAGCGGTTGGGCTTCACGTATGAGGGGACGTTGCGGGCCCATTACATCCTGAAAGGCCGACGGCGCGACTCCGCGTTCTACTCGATTCTCGCCGATGAGTGGCCGGCGCGCCGGGACCGGATCGCGGCCTGGCTTGACGCGTCCAACTTCGCCCCTGATGGCACGGCGCTGACGTCTTTGCGCGCGGCAGGCTAAAGAGAAAGTATCTTCTTTTTCTGAAGAAAAAGAAGCAAAAAGACTTTCATTCATTCGATGTGCATGTGGCCGATCTATCCGCACCCTATATCGAATGAAGTTTTTTGGTTCTTTTGTTCACAAAAGAACATCTTCCCTTAACCGCTTGCCCCCGCGGCACATTCCCGGGCGCGAATGGCGGATCGTGCGTCTGTCAGCACCGTCGCCAACTGGTCGAACGACACGCCGTCGCTTTTCATCACAAGGCGGGTGAGGGGATCGGTCATCAGCGTTTCGAAGGTCAGCGCTTCGTGGCTGCAACCCTGGTCGGCGGTGCACATCGGTCCCGTCTCCATTCGCTTTGTTCCCTCATTAAAGCCATCTGGCATCACCATCTGGTCTCATGCGAATTAAACAATGGTTACGGTCCGTGGCGGATTCATGGCACGGGCCACGAGACGTCACGCCGCGGCTGATTCAAACGCTTCCAGCCCGCGCAACAGTACGTCTCGTTCCAGGTTGCGGACGATGAACACCAGCCGGGAGCGTCTCGGCTCGCCGTCCGGCCAGGCGGCGAGCAGGGTGGGCGTGTGGAACAGGTGTTGGACGCCGTTGATGACCACGGGCCGGTCCTGTCCGGCGAGATCGAGAATTCCCTTCACGCGCAGCAGGCTTTCGCCGCGCGTGCTGACCAGCATCTCGAGCCATGTGCCGACGCCCTGCCAGTGCAACGGCGTATCGAAGCTGAGGCTGAAGGCGCGGATATCGGAGTCGTGGCGGTTCACGTCGTGGCGGTTCACGTCATGATGGTGATGATGGTCGTCGAAGGCGGCCTCGCGCAGCCAGCCCGCGACGTCGCCGATCTTGCCGCTGGCGTCGAACAGTCCGGCGCCGAGCAGGCCTTCGGCGGGCACATCGCCGTGCAGCGCCACGAGGACCGGCGCGCCGGGGTTGAGCCGTGCCAGGCGCGCGCGCAGGGCGGCGGTGTCGGCCAGATCGGCCTTGGTGATCACGATCCGGTCGGCCACGGCCACCTGGCGCAGCGCCTCCGGATGCGCGTCGATCTGCGCCATCGCGTGCACCGCGTCGATCACCGTCACGATGCCGTCGAGCCGGAAGAGCACGGCGGCCACGGGGTCGCCCAGCAGGGTTGCGATGACCGGGGCGGGGTCGGCCAGGCCCGTGGTTTCGATGATCACGCGGGCGATCTCGCCGGCGCGCACGCGGGGTGCGAGCTTGGTCAGCGCGCGGGAGAGATCGCCGCGCACCGTGCAGCACAGGCAGCCCGCCGCCAGCAGGATGGTGTCGCCGTCCACCGCCTCGACCATCAGGTGATCGAGCCCGATTTCGCCGAACTCGTTGATGAGCACGGCGGTGTTCGCCAAGGCAGGCTGTTTCAGCAGCTTGTTCAGCAGCGTGGTTTTGCCCGCGCCGAGAAACCCGGTCAGAATCGTGACGGGTACGGGGTCATCCATGCACGTGGCCGTAGAGCTGTTTGGGGTCGACCAGGGGTTCGGCGATCGTTGCGAGATCGTCGTCGCGCCAGGCGCGAAAAAAGCAGTTATGCGTGCCGGTGTGGCAGGCGACGCCGTTTTGATCGACCATCAGCAGCAGCGTGTCGCCGTCGCAGTCCAACCTGAGATCGACGAGCCTCTGGGTCTGGCCGGAGCTTTCGCCCTTGCGCCACAGGCCCCGGCGGGACCGGCTGTAGTAGCAGACCTGGCCGGTGGCCAGGGTCTCCTCCACCGCCTCGCGGTTCATCCAGGCCATCATCAGCACTTCGAGGCTGTCATGCTGCTGGGCGACGGCCGCCACGAGGCCACGGCTGTTGAAACGTATCTGGTCGATGATCGCGGCCGTCATGGCAAGGCTCCAGGCGTGTTCGAACGGGGTGGGTTTACGTGTGGGGGGTGAGGGAGTTGGAGCGCAGGACCGCCAATCCCTGCTCCAGATCGGCCATGAGATCGGCGGGCGATTCGAGGCCGATATGCAGGCGGATGGTCTGGCCGACGAGATGGCCGGTGCCCGCGGTGCGGCTGATGAAGCCGGTGGTGGGCAGCGCCAGGCTTTCGTAGCCGCCCCAGCTGGCGCCGATGCCGAACAGTTGCAGGCTGTTCGTCATCGCGTGCGCCGCCTCCTGGCTGAAGCCGGGTTGCAGCACGAGGCCGAACAGCGAGCATGCGCCGGTGAAGTCGCGTTTCCAGATGTCGTGGCCGGGGGCGCCGGGCAGGCCGGGGTGCAGCACCTGCGCCACCTCGGGCCGGGCCTGCAGCCATGCGGCCACCTCGAGCGCGGATTTCATCTGGCGTTCCATGCGCACCGCCATCGTGCGCAGGCCGCGCAGCGCCAGCCAGCAATCGTCCGGGCTCGCATACATGCCCAGCGCCAGCGACGTGGTGCGAACGCGCTCCCAATCCTCGTCGGAATTCGTCACGATGCTGCCGAGCAGCACGTCTGAGTGGCCGACGGCGTATTTGGTCAGCGCCTGGATCGACACGTCCACGCCGTGTTCGAACGGCTGGAAATGATGAAAGCCCCAGGTGTTGTCCATCAGCACCTTGGCGCCGTGCGCGTGGGCCACGCGGGACAGCGCCGGCACGTCCTGCACCTCGAACGTGTGGCTGCCGGGGCTTTCGACATACACCACCTTGGTGTTCGGCTGCATCAGCGCTTCGAGCCCGGCCGCATCGATGCAAGGGTCGTAGAAGCCGGTTTCGATGCCGCAACCCGCCATCAGGCCGGTGGCGAACCCGCGGGCGGGGCCATAGACGCTGTCGGGCATCAGGCAGTGGTCGCCGGACTTCAGATAGGCGAGCAGCGGCGTGGTGACGGCGGCGAGCCCGGTGCCCACCAGCTGGCAGCGCGTGCCGCCCTCGATCTCGGCGATGACGTCTTCCAGCGCGTAATGCGTGGGCCCGCCCATCGTGCCGTAGATCATGTACTGATCCAGCCGCTTGTCGCCGGCGGCCTGGCGGGTGGCGACGTCGGGATACAGCACCGTGGACCCGCGATGGACGGCGGGATTGACGAAGCCGTGCGCGTGGGTGCCGGCACGCCCGGCATGGGACAGCCTGGTGGCAAGACCCGGCTTTGTTTTCGGCTTCATGTCATCAGGCATCGTTGGTCTCCACTGGCGTGTCGGTGCGGCCGCCCCATTCCGTCCAGGAGCCGTCATAGACGGCGCCCATGGGAAGTCCGGCGCGGGCCATGGCGAGGGTCAGCACGGTGGCGGTGATGCCGCTGCCGCAACTGGTGATCACGGGGCGGCTGCCGTCCACGCCGATGGCGGCGAATTTCGCGCGCAACGCGTCCTTGGGCAGCATGGTCTGGTCGGGGCCCAACATCTCTGTCACCGGCATGTTCACGGCGCCGGGGATGTGGCCGCCGCGTATGCCCGGCCGGGGCTCGGCCGCGGTGCCATTGAAGCGGCTGGCGGCGCGGGCATCGACCATGATCTCGGTTTTGGCGGTGACGTTCTCCAGCATGTCGCCGATCCCCCGCAGGCGGGTGGCGCGCAGACTGGCGCGGAATTCCACCGGCTTGGGCTTGGGTGCCGCGCCGGATTCCAGCGTGCGGCCCTCGGCGATCCATTTCGGCAGGCCGCCATCAAGCACCGCCGAACGGTCATGGCCGAACAGCCCCATCATCCACCAGCCCCGCGCGGCGGAGAACAGGCCCTTCTGATCGTAGAACACCACGCGGCTGGTGTTGGAGATGCCGAGCGCGCCCACCATGCGCGAGAAGCGGCCGGCGGAGGGAACCATGTGCGCCATTTCGCTGTCGGTGTCGGCGATGGCGTCGATATCGAAGAAATGCGCGCTGGGAATATGGCCGGCGGCGAATTCGGCCTGTGCGTCCCTGGGCTCGTTGGGCAGATATTTGGTACAGTCGAACACCAAAACCTCGCCCAGGTTCTCGGCCAGCCATTCGGTGGACACCAGCGGTTTCATGGGGCGAACTCCAGGGAGATGCGGCGGTTCTGCCGACCTTTGTTTTCGATCTTGGTGATGCGGATGGCGCCGATCTCCGACGTTCGCATCACATGGGTGCCGCCGCAGGGCTGCAGATCGACGGGCGCGTCCTCGGGTCCGATTCGCACTAGGCGCAGCCGGCCGGTGCCGCGGGGCGGTTGGACCGACAAGGTGCGCACCAGCGCGGGTTGGGTGTCGAGCACGCTTTCATCCACCCAATACGAATTGACCGCGTGATCGCCGTCGATCAGCGTTTGCAACGCGGCTTCCAGCGCCTCGCGCGCCGGCGGCTCGGCCATGTCGAAATCCAGGCGCGATTTTGTGGCGCCGATCGACCCGCCGGTGACGGACACGCCGGGCAGGGCCGCGCAGAGCAGGTGCAGGGCGGTGTGCATGCGCATCAGGGCGTGGCGCGTGGGCCACTCGATGGCGCCGGTGACGGTGTCGCCGATGGCGGGCAACGCGGCGCCTTGTTGCGGCACGTGCAGGATAGCCTCGCCTTCGCCCTTGATGGCCTCGCCGATCGCCACGCTGTGCCGGGCTTCTGGGGCCGTGCCCCACGTAAGCGTGCCGGAGTCGCCGGGCTGGCCGCCGGAGCGGGCGTAGAACGCGGTTTGGTCGAGGGTGATGCCGGCGGGCGACACATCCACCACCACGGCCGTCATGCCGGTGGCGGTGCTGTCCTCCAGGAAGAGTTTCTTTGTCATGCCGCCAGCATCGGCGCGCCGGCCCGCCAGATCAACCCACGAGCCGGCGATCGGTCAGGCGGCCCGATGCGCGTCCAGCAGCTGGCGCACCCGGGCGGCGGCGGTGGCCCCCTTCAGCGCATCGCGCCACAGCGCCTCGGCCACGCGCTGGTGTGCCGCGATGGCCTCGTCGGCCGCGGTGATCATCGCCACGCCAGCCGGCGCGTTGGGCGCGGTGTCCGGGCGGAACGGGTTGATCGCCAACGTGGCGCGGTCGCGGGCGCGGAGCACCTTGAAGCCGCCGGAGGGCTCGGAGATGGGCAGCAGGCCGAACTGCAGGCCCATCGGCTCGGATTCCATGATGGCCGCGATGTTCTCCACCTCTGCCGCCGCCACCTGGCGACAGGCCCGGCGCGCGCGGTCTGACAGCGCCACGGCGCCGGCGATGCCGCCTTCGAGGAATTGTTGCAGGCGGGGCATGGCGATCATGGCGATGATGCTGGGGCGGCGCACGCCGAACATGCGCTTGCGCGCGGCCAGAATGCCCATCACCTGCTCGCTGGTGGCGCGCACGCTGGCGCGATCCGGCCCGGCGAGGTCGGCGGCTTCCTCGAACGCGTCGCTCAAGGCGGCGTCGTAGGCATCGGACGTGGTGAGGTAGCAGATGGGGCCGTGCACCTGCAGGATCTGGTCGGCGGTTTCCTCGACCTGACGCATGCGCTCCAGGTAGCCGATCGGGCGGTTGTAGTATTCCACCCCGATGCCCAGCAGCGACAGCGGCGATATCTTAAGAAGCTCCGCCAGGCGCTGAATGGTGTCGAGCTTGATCACCTCGCCTTTTTCGTAGCGATACAGCGCGGCGCGCGAAACGCCGAGGCGCGCGGCGATTTCTTCGGCGCGCAAGCCGGATTCCAGGCGGTAAGCCCGCAATTGCTGGCCGATCTCAGTGAACCGCATCCGGCGTCTATCCTTTAGTATTTCGTCGTCGGGCTCAATTATCAGATCTTGGGGCGAACTTCAATCAAATAAGAGACGTGTTTCGGGTTTGCGGGCCACTGTAATCGTATGATCGCCAGGGTTCACCGATGAATTTTAATCCACGCCGGCGCGACAGGACCATTTCGTGAGCCCGGCTGTCCGCACGTTGCGCCGTCAGGACCGCGCCCAGGCGATGGCCGCCAGCGCCAGCGCGTCGATCGAGTCGATCAGGGGCACGCCGAGGCTGGTGTAAGGGCCGGCCTGGATGCCGAGCGGGATTTCGGTGCAGCCCAGAACCACGGCGGCGGCCCCGCGCGCGACAAGGATCGTGGTCATCTCGGCGAGCGGGGCGTAGGCCTCGGCGACGCGGTTGGCTTTCACCGCCGCGATGGCGGGGCCCACCAGCTCGGCCATCTCGGCGGCAGTGGGCGTCAGCGTGGTCCAGCCACGGGCTTCCAGCCGGTCGTGATACAGGCGCATGTCGAGCGTGGCCTGCGTGCCCATGATGCCCACGCCGGCGCCGGGCGCGGCCTGCTTTGCAAGCTGGTCGGCGGCGGCCTCCACGATGTGAAGCACCGGCACGCCGGCGTGGCGCGCGATGTCGTCGTACCAGCCATGCGCGGTGTTGCAGGGGATGACGATGGCGCCGCACCCGGCCGTCAGAAGTCCGTCGATACCGCGCAGCAACGCCGGCAGCGGGCTGGGGCCGCCACGCCGCGCCGCCATGCGGTCCGGCACGCGGGGGTCTGACCACAGCACCGCGGGCACGTGATCCTGGTCCAATTCAGCTGGGGTGAGCAACGTGAGGCGGGTCATGAAATGGGCGCTGGCCAGGGGGCCCATGCCGCCGAGAACGCCGAGGATCTTGTCTGTCATCGGGCTACCATGACCGAGCATGCCTTTGTTGCATACGCGCGGGGCTTGCCCGGGGCTGGCTTTGCCGCACATGGCTCATATGCTCGCGCCTCAATATCTGGCCCGCAATCTCAGGAGACACGCCGATGTCGCTCTTCAATCTAACCGGCAAGGTGGCGTTGGTCACCGGCGGCAATGGCGGCATCGGGCTGGGCATGGCGATCGGGCTGCGCGATGCCGGCGCCCGCGTGGCGATCTCCGGCCGCAACCCGCAAAAGGCGGCGGCCGCGCTGGCAACACTCGGCGGCGATGCCGTTTTCGTGGCCGCCGACGTGGCGGAAAAGGCCGGCTGCGAGGCGCTGGTGGCCGACACGCTGGCGCAATGCGGCCGGCTGGACATTCTGATCAACAACGCCGGCACCACCATCCGCAAACCGCCACAGGACCTGACCGAGGCGGAGTGGCACCTGGTGATGAACACCAACCTCACCAGCGCGTTCTTTCTGTGCCAGGCGGTCTATCCCGCGATGAAGGCCATGGGCGGTGGCAAGATCATCAATATCGGCTCGGTGCTATCGGTGGGCGGCTCGCCGTTGTCGGCCGCCTACGCGTCGAGCAAGGCGGGGATCATGAACCTGTCCAAGGCGCTGGCCACCGCCTGGGCGTCCGACAACATCCAGGTGAATGCCCTGCTGCCGGGATGGATCGATACCGATCTGACCCTCGGCGCCCGGGCGGAGATCGCGGGGCTGAACGAGATGGTGCTGGCGCGCACGGCGGCGGCGCGCTGGGGCCAGCCATCGGATCTCGCGGGCACGGCGGTGTTCCTGTCGTCACGCGCCTCGGATTTCGTCACCGGCGCGGCCATCCCGGTGGATGGCGGCTACCTGGCGCGAACGTAGGGGACCGGCGATGCAGGCGTATCCGGACCCGCGCGTGCGGCCGGTCTATATCGGCAGCGAGATCTATCGCGGCTCCACCTACGGCCCGAAACATCCGCTGGCGATCCCGCGGGTGTCGACCTGCACGGATCTGGTGGCGGCCATGGGCTGGCTGGACCCCGCCACCACGCTGGTGGCGCCGATGGCCGACATGGCGGCGCTGGCGCGGTTTCATGACACCGACTACCTCGAGGCGCTCCAGGCCGCGGAGCGCGACCAGCATGTGCCCGACGACGTTCGCGACCGGTTTCGCATCGGCGCCGACGGCAATCCCGTCTATCGCGAGGTCTACAGCCGCCCGGCGACCTCGGCCGGGGGCGTTCTGCTGGCCACGCGGCTCACGCGCGACGGCGGCATCGTGCATTTCCCCGGCGGCGGCACCCATCACGGCAGGCCCGCGCGCGCCAGCGGGTTCTGCTACCTCAACGACCCCGTGCTCGGGCTGCTCGACTGGCTCGATTCGGGGCTGGACCGCATCGTGTATCTCGACCTCGACGCGCATCACGGCGACGGCGTGCAGGACGCGTTCGCGGGGGACCCCCGGGTTCTCACCATCAGCATCCACGAGGACGGCAGGTGGCCCAACACGGGCCCGGCGCACGACCGCGCCGGTGGCATGGCCCGCAACTTTCCGGTGCCGCGCGGGCTGAACGACACCGAGCATCGCGCCATCATGCAACAGGCGGTGCTGCCGCTGATCCGCGATTTCGCCCCGCAGGCGCTGATGCTGCAGTCCGGCGCCGACGGGTTGGAGGAGGACCCGTTGGCGAAGCTGTCGCTGTCCAACAACGCCTATTGGGCGGCGGTGGCGGCGGTGCGCGACCTGGCGCCGCGCCTGGTTGTGGTGGGCGGCGGCGGCTACAACCCCTACACCGTGGCGCGCTGCTGGGCGGGTATCTGGGCCACGCTGAATGATTTCGAAATCCCGGCACAGCTGCCGCCACAGGCCGAGACAGTGCTGCGCTCCCTCGTCTATAACCGGGCGGCCGGCCGCAACCCGCCCGCGCACTGGCACACGAGCTTGCGTGACACGCCCCGCGAAGGGGAGGTCCGCCCCGCGATTTCAGAGCTGATCCGGCTTCACCGACCCGAGGTATCCGCATGACGACACGCCGTTCTCTTCTCGCAGGCTTTGCAGGCCTCGCAGGCCTAGCCGCCATCCCGGCCGGCCGGGCGCTGTCGCAGATCATCAACCCCACCGAGGCGCAGCCGACCTTGCCCACGGAGAAGCTCGTGATCGTCACGCATGACGGCCGCAAGCTGGATTTCACGGTGGAAATGGCCGTAGGCACGGATCAGCAGACCGTGGGGCTGATGTTCCGCAAAACCGTGCCTGATGGCACCGGCATGCTGTTCGACTGGGGCACGGTGCGCGAAAGCAACATGTGGATGCGCAACACGGTGTCGCCGCTGGACATGCTGTTCATCGATGCGGACGGCACCATCCATCACATCGCCGAGCACACGGTGCCGCAGAGCCTGGCGGTGATCAGCAGCGCGGGCCCGGTGCGCGCCACGCTGGAGATTGCGGCGGGTGCCGCGGAAAAGCTTGATATCCGGGTGGGCGACAAGGTGCAGAACCGCATCTTCGGCAAGCAGGGCTGAACCCACGCTTGCAACGCCGCCGCTTGGCACCTAGGTTCCGCCGCAGTCGGGGCGTGGCGCAGCCTGGTAGCGCATCTGGTTTGGGACCAGAGGGCCGGAGGTTCGAATCCTCTCGCCCCGACCAATC
>JANYFG010000122.1 GCA_025362815.1 Rhodospirillales bacterium | reverse complement strand
GGCGTTCTGGCGGTCCAGGTTGTGATCGGCGGAATCACCGCGCTCTTCGGCGGGTTGGTGATGCTGACTCAGCCTGCGGTGAAGACTTCGCTGGCCTGGTCGACAGTCGCTCAGATGGGCTTCATGATCCTTGAATGCGGGCTCGGGCTGTTCCCGCTGGCGTTGCTGCACATCGTGGCCCATTCGCTCTACAAGGCTCACTCCTTCCTGGCGTCCGGCGGCGCGGTGGACTTGATCGCCGCAAATCGCAGGCCCGGTCCCGTGGCCATTCCCACGGCTGGCGCGGTCGGACGCGCCTTTCTCCTGGCGCTGGCGGTCTATGCCGTCGTCGGGTTCGGTTTTGGGTTCCAGCACAAGTCGCCGCAGGCCATCGCGCTGGGCGCGATCCTGGTCTTCGGCGTTGCCTACATGCTGGCGCAGGGTTTTGCTGATGCCGCGCCACGGGCCCTGACCCAACGCACGATCGTCTACGCCGTCGCCACCTCCGTAAGCTACTTCGCGCTTCAGGTCTTCACGGTCTGGCTGACCTCCGGCGCGCTGCCAGCCGCCCCCCAGCCGGGTCCGCTGCAATGGGCGCTGATCGCGCTGGCGGTGATCAGTTTTGGCCTCGTGGCCGTGGTCCAGGCGATGTTCCCTCTCTGGGCCTATCACCCGGCTGCCGCCGGGCTGCGCGTGCATCTTTCGAACGGCTTCTACGCCAACGCGGTGTTCGACCGCCTGCTGCGCGGCTGGCGGCTGCGCCATGCGACCTGATCAGCTTGGAGAAATAAGAATGACGCATACACAGACTTCAGGCGGACGGGACGCCTTGGCGCAGGACACCGCCGCTGGTCGCGCCGCGCGCGCTATTCCTCCAGTCTGGCCGCTGGCATCGAGTGTCGCGGTCAATCCGTTCCTTGGCCAAACGGATGAAAGCCTCGCCACAGTCGGCGCCCGCCTGGCGCGCGTGGCGGGCGCCCCCGTCACCATGCCCAGAAATTGGTACCAGGAGCGGATCGCGAGTGGCGTCATCACAGACGCCGATCTGACGGACGCTCTGGCCTGCGCGCCGGCAGCGCTACGCCCGCCCAACCTCGCGGCACTGAAGTCCGCGGCGTTAGAATTGACGCCCGGGATCAGCGCGGTTCCGACCATTGCCGACCTTGCCGCCGAGGCGTCGGGGATCAACTGGCCGGGGCTGATTGCGGAGCGCTTCGGCGCCTGGGCGGCTGGATACTTCGACGAAGGGCAGGCGCTCTGGTCCGCGCCGCGCGGTAGAGGCGCCTATGCAGCCTGGCGCGCCGTCGCGACCCATGATCTCACGCCCGAGATTGTCGGCCTCTCCGGATTTGCAACCTATGTCTCGCAGGCGCCGGAAACTGCGCCGGATGCGCTGGCGAGCGTGGTGCAGCGGATCGCAATCCCGGCCGAGGCCCTGGAAACCTATTTCCACCAGATGCTGATGACGCTGGGCGGCTGGGCGCAATACGCCCGCTACTTGCTTTGGCAAGCGGAACTCGGCGGCGGCGCGGACGCGACCATCACCGATTTTCTGGCGGTCCGGCTGATCTGGGAGGCGGCTCTGTTTGAACGTTATGAGGAGCAGATTGCCGTTCGGTGGAAGGCGGTCTGCGCATCGCATGCGTCGCCTGTCACGCCGACCAACGACCATGTTGTGGACGCGATCCTCCAGGAAGCGGCGGAACGTGCCGCGCAACGCGCCTTGGCGCAAACGCTCGCTGCACCGGGGCCGGTGCCGGCGGACAACCGCCCCGCGCTCCAGGCAGCCTTCTGCATCGATGTGCGCTCCGAAGTGTTTCGTCGGGCGCTGGAATCCGTAAACACGGATATCCAGACGCTTGGCTTTGCAGGCTTCTTTGGCCTGACAGCGTCACATCGCCGCTTTGCGTCCGATGTTCATGAACTCCGGTTGCCGGTGCTCCTGAAGGCCGGCCTGACCACTTGCTCGGGCGGCCCAGGCGACGCCGAGGCGGACCGGTCTGCGCGGTTCAAGGCTCGCGCCAAGCGAGCCTGGGGGCGGTTCAAGCTCGCGGCCGTCTCGTCCTTCGCCTTCGTCGAGGCCACCGGACCGGTCTATGCCAGCAAGCTCGTGAGCGATGCCCTGGGGCTCCACGCCACCCCCGCGCCGAACGACCCCGCGCCCCGTCTTGATCCCGCTCTCGATCTCGCGGCGAGGACCAAGGCGGCCGAGACGGTGCTACGGGCGATGTCGCTGACGACCGGTTTCGCGAAGCTCGTGCTGCTGGCCGGACATGGCGCGAGCGTGGTCAACAACCCCCATGCCAGCGGGCTCCATTGCGGCGCCTGCGGCGGCTATTCCGGGGAGGTCAACGCGCGGCTGCTGGCTGCACTGTTGAACGATCCGGACGTGCGCCGCGCTTTGGTTCCGGAAGGGATCGAGATCCCGGCCGACACTCTGTTCATCGGCGCGTTGCATGACACGACAACAGACGCGGTCACGCTTTATGTGGACGATCATCCCTCCGCGCCGCATCAGTCCGATATCCGTCAAGCGAAGGTTTGGCTCAATGCGGCAGGCGTCATCTCAAGGGGCGAGAGGGCTTTGCGGCTGCCGAGAGCGGCAGGCGAGGGCAGTCTCGGCAGCCGCAGCCGCGACTGGGCTGAGGTGCGGCCGGAATGGGCGCTGGCGGGCTGCAAGGCGTTCATAGCCGCGCCCCGTCGGCGCACGGTGGGCAAGAACCTGGAGGGGCGCGCCTTCCTTCACGACTATGACTGCAAGATCGACAAGGACTTCGGCGTTCTTGAACTGATCCTGACCGCGCCCGTGGTCGTGGCGAGTTGGATCAGCCTGCAATATTACGGGTCTACCGTGGCGCCGACCGTGTTCGGTGGTGGCAACAAACTGCTGCACAACGTTGCTGGCGGCATCTGCGTCGTGGAGGGCAACGGCGGTCTGATGCGCGCCGGTCTGCCCTGGCAGTCGGTGCATGACGGGGAACGCTACGTGCATGAGCCGCTTCGCCTGTCTGTCTGTGTCGAGGCGCCGCGTGAAGCGATGACCGAGATCCTGATGCGGCATGAGGGTGTTCGCGCGCTGTTCGACAATCGCTGGCTGCATCTATTCGCTCTCGATGAAACCGGCCGGATGGCCTGGCGCTACGCTGGGGATCTCCAGTGGACTGCGATGAGTGTGGGGGCCAATGCGGCGCTCCCCGTGATGATGCCGGCCTGAGCGGTGTCTCTACGACACATTCGAGGCCTCGAATGGAAAGCTCAGCGCTGAAACTCGCCGGCTCCCAGCTGTTCCGGCTGAAACCGGATTCCATCCATATCCGGCGCGAGGCGGTCGCGGCGGCCCGCAACCCCGTCATGCTGTTCTTTGCGGGGCCAGTCACGCATTTCGAAAGCCCCCTCGTGGTCGGGCCATTCGCTGGTGCGACCGATGGTCCAGTTGCCAGACGATCGGTGTCGGCTTGCTGGGCCGCGGCTTCACCCATGCGGCAGACCAGGGCGAAAATAGCGATCAAACGACGCCGCACCGGCCCATTCCTTCTGGCATCCGATACGGAGGTTGATCCAGCGTGGCCTGGTCTTGCAGATACCATGGCGTATGGGTTCGATGCACTCCTTGGCGGGTTGTGCCGCGATTGCGTCGGTTGGGTGATTGGGGGGCGGTGTGACGGTTACCATCTATGGGATCAAGGCGTGCGACACGATGAAGAAGGCGCGCGCCTGGCTTGAGGCGAACGGCGTGGAATATCGGCTTCACGACTACAAGACGATGGGTCTGACAGCACCGATGCTCCAGGGCTGGGTGGCGTTGGCCGGGTGGGAGGCGCTGCTGAACCGCGCGGGCACCACGTTTCGAAAATTGCCGGAGGCGGACCGAACGATGGTGGACGAGGCGCGGGCGATCCAGCTCATGCTGGGCCAGCCGTCGATGGTCAAGCGACCGGTTCTGGAGGTGGACGGCATCGTGCTGGTGGGTTTTCAGCCGCAACATTACGCGGCCCGGTTCGGACGATGATCCCCGGATAGAGCCTAAGATCCCGTTGGGGCCCGCTTGCGTTTACGGCAATAAGACTGCCATATATTTGGCGAAACGGGAGACGGCTTATGGGAACGACAACCGCTGAGGCTTTGGTGTGGGAGACGGTGTTCGCGCAACGCGCCGCGCGGATGCAGGGCGCCGAGGTCAGCGAATTGCTGAAGCTGCTGGCGCTCCCCGGTATCATCTCGTTCGCGGGCGGCATCCCTGATCCCGCCTTGTTTCCGAACGAGGCGGCGTCTCGCGCGTATGCCGAGATCTTGTCCGACCCGGCCATGGCGGCGGCGGCGCTGCAATATTCGGCGAGCGAGGGGTATGGCCCGCTGAAGCAGGACATCGTGGGCCTGATGGCGCGGCTGGGCGTGGCCGCCACGCCGGACAACATCATCATCACCGCGGGCTCCCAGCAGGCGCTGGATTTCATGGGCAAGATGCTGCTCAGCCCCGGCGATACCGCGTTGGTGCCGGCGCCGACCTTTCTTGGCGCATTGCAGGCGTTCGCCGCCTACGAGCCGCGCTACGACACCTTGCGCCTGGACTTGGGGAATCGTGGCCCGGCTTCCTATGCAGAGGACGCCGCGGCGGCGATGCCGGGCGGGCGGGTGAAGTTCGCGTATGCGGTGCCCGATTTCGACAATCCCACGGGGGTGACGATGTCGCTGGAGGCCCGTGAGCGCTTGCTGACGCTGGCGCGCGATCTCGATATCGCGGTGCTGGAGGACAGTGCGTATCAGGCGTTGCGCTTCGCCGGCGACAGCGTGCCCACCTTGCAGGCGCTGGACATCGCCCATACCGGGTCACTCGACGCGTCGCGCGTGGCGTATCTCGGAACGTTTTCGAAAACCGTGGCGCCGGGTCTGCGCATCGGCTGGGTGTGTGCGTCCGCCGATCTGATCCAACGCCTGGTGCTGGTGAAGCAGGCGAGCGATCTCACGGTGCCGGCTATCAACCAGATGGTGATGCACCGCATCGTGAGCGACGGGCATGGCGCGCTGATCGAGGCGGCGCGCAGGCTGTATCGCGACAAGCGTGACGCGATGCTGGCGGCGTTGGACGCCTATATGCCTGACACGGTGACATGGACGCGGCCAGAGGGCGGCCTGTTCGTGTGGGTGACCCTGCCAGACGGTGTGGATGCCGGCGCCTTGCTGAAGCGTGCGGTGGCCGAGGTTCAGGTGGCCTTCGTGCCGGGCAGCGCCTTCTACCACGACGCCAGCGGGGCCAACACGTTGCGTCTTTCTTATTCGCTGCCTGATGCCGCCGCGATCACCGAGGGGATTCGCAGGCTGGCCACGTTGCTGTGATAGGCTTTGAATGCTGTCTGGTATTCGGGGGATTGCGGCGATGACGATACGGCGTGTGGTGGCCGCGGCCGTGCTGGCGTTTTCCCCCATGGCGTTTGCCCCCACGGCGGGCTTCGCGCAAACGGCGGCGGGCTTCAGTGTGGTGGGCGTGGTGACGCAGGTGGATGCCGGCACGATTTCGGTGCGCAGCGACGCGGATGGCGACGTGGCGCGCTACACGCTCGCGCCGTCCCTTCTGGTTTTGCAAAACAAGGCGATCACGCTCGCCGACGTGAAACCGAACGACTACATCGCCTCGGCGGCCGTCCCTGGCGCGGACGGCAGGCTGCATTCCACCGAATTGCGCATCTTCCCCGAGGCGTTGCGCGGCGTGGGCGAGGGGCAGCGGCCGATGGGCGATCCGCGTCAAAAAACCATGACCAATGCGACCGTGACGGGGGCTGCCTTGGTGGACGGCGCCAATCGGCTGAAGGTCGGGTTTCGCGGCGGGGAAAGTGAATTGGTGGTCGATCCCGGCATTCCCGTCACGCGGATCGACGTGGCGGACAAGGCTTTGGTGGTTGTGGGGGCGAGATTGCGCATCCAGGGCACGCGCGGTGCCGAGGGTGCCACGGTGAGCCGGATCACGCTGCAATAGGGTGGTTTCAACGCCGACAAGGGCACGACGTCCGGAGCGATCGCTTCCGATCGGTGAGAACGTGTTTTAGGCTCTTGGAGCGACTTTGGAGCCTGTCATGAAATATCTGCACACGATGGTTCGCGTCTCCTCGCTCGAGGACTCGATCGCCTTTTACAACGTGCTCGGACTGGTTGAGCTGCGCCGCCGCGCCGACGAGAAGGGCCGTTACACCAACGTGTTCATGGCGGCGCCCGGCGATGAGGCGGCGGCGCTCGAGCTCACGTATAACTGGGACGTGGTGCCTTATCCCGACGGTCGGAATTTCGGCCATCTCGCCTACGCCGTTGATGATATCTACGACGTTTGCAATCGGATGATCGCGCATGGTGTCACGATCAACCGGCCGCCGCGCGAGGGCCGTATGGCGTTCGTGCGGTCTCCGGACGGTATTTCGGTGGAGCTGCTGCAGGCGGGCGGCGCGCTTGGTCCGTGCGAGCCTTGGGTGAGCATGCCGAACACGGGCACCTGGTAGGAGATGGCGATGCGTCATGGCCGCACCCGGCTTGTTCTGTCGGCGTTCCTTGCCCTTGGCATCGCGGGGCCGGCACGGGCCGACATCACGATCGGTGCCCTGCTGTCGCTGACCGGTCCGTCGGCCAGTCTTGGCATTCCGGCGCGCAACATGATCGAATTGCTGCCCAAGACCCTGGGCGGAGAGGCGGTACGCTGGGTGGTGCTGGACGACGCGTCGGACCCCGCGACCGCCGTGCGCGGGGCGCGCAAGCTGGTGGACCAGGATCATGTCGATGTCATCATCGGGCCGTCCAACACGCCCTCGTCTGTCGCGATCCTCGATGTGGCAGCCGAGAGCGGCACGCCGTTTTTGTCGTTGTCAGGATCGAACGCGGTGATCGAGCCGCCGGTGGCGTCGCGGCGTTGGGCGTTCAAGATGTTCCCGGGCGAGCGGCTGGCGACGGGGCAGATGGCGGCGCATATGAAGGCGCATGGCGTGACGGCGCTTGGTCAGATGGGGTTCGCAACAGGCCTTGGAGACGGTTATTTCGCTGCCATGCGGGCGGATGCGGCCGAGCGTGCCATCCCCATCGTGGCGGAGGCGCGTTACAACCCCGATGACACCGCGGTGACGGCGCAGGTATTGCGCCTGATGCAGCCCAAGCCGGAGGCGGTGTTCATCGCTGCGAGCGGCACGCCGGCCACGACACCGATCATCGAGTTGCGCAGTCGCGGCTATGCCGGGGCGATCTACACGGTGATGGGCATTGCCGGACCCGATCCACTGCGTGTCGGCGGCAAGTCGCTGGACGGCGTGCTGCTGTCGGGCGTGCCGGTGCTGACGGCGGAGCAACTGGACGATACATCGCCGTCCAAGGCGCCGGCGATGGCGTATATCCAGGCCTATGAGGGCCGTTACGGGCCGCGCAGCCGCAACCTGTTTTCCGCCACGTTGTGGGACGCGTATCTGCTGGTGGGGGAGGGCATGCGCGCCGCGTTGGTGGCGGGCAAGCCGGGCAGTGCGGCGTTTCGCACCGGTCTGCGCGATGGGATGGAGAACGTGCATGGGATGGCGGGGGCGCAGGGCGTGTTCAGCCTGTCGGCCACCGATCACAGCGGCGCTGAGCCTTCGAGCCAGGTGCTGATCGAAATCCGGGACGGCGGATATCGTCTGGTCAAGTAAGGGTTTGCGAACGGCGCTTCGGGCGGTTTGATCTCCACCGCCCGAAGCGTGCTGTTCTACAGAGCCACCTTGGCGCTGCGGCCCATGTCTGGCCGCTGGTCCGTCATCGCGGCGGTCAGCATCTTGATGGTGCTGACGAGGGTGCCGGGGCTGTCCCAATACTGTGCGTCAGCCAGCGCCACTTTGATGACTCGGATCTGGGGGTCGTCGGCATTGTCCCACCAGGCTTTCGCCGGCGTGTTGAACAGCTCATGGATCTTGGCGCGATCGTTCGACACCACGGCATGGCCGGTGGTCGAGACGTATTTGTTCGAGGATGCATCGGCGAAGGCCAGCCCGACGTTGGGATTGGCGTCGATCTCGGAGTCTTTATGGCTGTTCGCGTCCGTCAGGAAATACACCGCGTTCTCGTCCTGCACGACATGGGCGGCCATGGGGCGCGCGCGAATGGCGTCGCCGACGCGTGTGCTCAGCATGCAAAAGCCGATCTTCTGCATCAGCGCCCATGCGCGGTCCACGTCCTGGTCATGCTCACTCATCACGGCTCTCCCTGGGTTCGGCGCGCCGGGATACGGGGCGACGGGTCTTCGCGGTCAGTCCAGGCAAACGCCGGCTCGGGCGAAGCGGTTCCGCGTGACCGTTTTGTGGGTGTCAAAATAGAGGCCGGGCCGGTAATATCGACGCTTCGCGCGTTCTATCGTGGGGGCGCGGCACAGTTCGGGGAGCGCGTGGCGTGAGCACCACTGAGTCCAATAAGGCGGCGGTTCGGGGCCGGCTGTTCTTTGCCAATCCGGGCCCGACCAACATTCCGGACAGCATTCTGCGCGCGGTGTCGCAGCCGACGGTCGATTTCATGAGCGCGTCGTTCCTGGCGCTTTATGATGGGTGCATGGCGGGGCTGAAGCGGATCCTGAAAACGCAGCAGCATATTTTTTTCTATACCGCCTCCGGCCATGGCGCCTGGGAGGCGGCGTTGGTGAACGTGCTGTCGCCCGGCGACACGCTGCTGATCGTGGAGACCGGGTATTTCTCGCAAGGCTGGGCCGAGATGGCCGAGGCGCTTGGGGTGAAGGTGCAAACGGTGGCCGCGGACTGGCGCCGGGGCGTGGACGTGGCGGCGCTGACGGCGGCTTTGGCGGCCGACACCGGCCACACGATCAAGGCCGTGGGTGTGGTGCATAACGAGACCGCCACGGGCGTGGCCTTGTCCTTGCCGCCGATCCGGGCCGCGATGGACGCCACGGGGCATCCGGCGCTGCTGATGGCCGACACCATCTCGTCGTTGGGGTGTTTTGATTTCCGCATGGACGAATGGGGCATCGACGTGGTGGTGGGGGGCAGCCAGAAGGGGCTGATGCTGCCGACCGGCATGAGCTTCACCGGCGTGTCCGACAAGGCGCTGGCGGCGCACAAGACGTCCACCATGCCGAAGCATTATCTGAACTGGACGGCCATGATGGGTCGCCGGCACAAGAGCTTCATTGGCACGGTGCCGATCGCTTTCTTTTATGGCCTGGCAGAGTCGCTGCGGCTTTTGGAGGAGGAGGGGCTGGATCGCGTGTTTGCGCGGCATCATCGTCTTGCCGAAGCCACACGGCGCGCCGTGCGGGCGTGGTCTGGCAACAATGGGCCGCAGCTGTTTTGCCTCGACCCGTCCCGTTATTCCGATTCGGTCACCGCCATCATGATGCCGGACGGGTTCAACGCCGACGAGCTCCGCAAAGTGTGTTTCGACCGGTTCAACGTCTCGCTTGGCGGCGGGCTTGGGCCGTTGGGTGGCAAGGTGTTCCGTGTGGGCCACATGGGCGACCTCAACGAGCCGATGATTCTGGGGACCTTGGCTGCGGTGGAGATGGCGCTGTCGGTGTGTGGCATCCCGCATGCCAAGGGCGGCGTGGATGCGGCGATGGCGTATCTGGCGCAGGCACCGGAGGCGATGGCCGAAGCCGCCTGACACGCCCGAGTCTGTTTCGTGACGAAACGCCGTCGCTGGCATCAGCGGCGGCGTTGTCGTTTTCCGGCCACAGCGTGATGTTTTTGCACAGCACCGGGATCGGCTTGCGGGAGCGCGGAAGAATGCGTATGTTCTTCTTTTGTTCACTGCAAGATATGCCTCTGGAGATGGGGGTGATTTGCTTCATCTTGTGTGTCGATGTCGTCTGCTTCCCAACATGTGGTGTCATTTTGATTGACGCGTGCGGGGCGTTGGGGAGAATGGGGGGATGAAAATGACCGTGGCCGAAGGGGATACCGCCGTGCTCGATGCTGTACAGATGCAAGGCCGTCATCAGGTTCGCGTGGATCGGTCGCGCGACGCGCTGATCACCGATTTCGGCCGCGCCACGTTGGATGACCGGTATCTGATGCCTGGCGAGGGGTATCAGGATCTGTTCGCCCGGGTGGCCAGCTTCTACGGCGACGATGGCGCGCATGCGCAGCGGATCTACGACTACATGAGCAAGATGTGGTTCATGCCGAGCACGCCTGTGCTGTCCAACGGCGGCACCCAGCGCGGCCTGCCGATCTCGTGCTTCCTCAACGAGGCGTCCGACAGTCTCGACGGCATCGTGGGGCTTTGGAACGAGAACGTGCAGTTGGCCTCCAAGGGTGGCGGCATCGGCAGCTACTGGGGCAATCTCCGCTCCATCGGCGAAAAGGTGGGACAGAACGGCAAGACGTCTGGGGTGATCCCGTTCATCCGGGTGATGGACAGCCTCACACTGGCGATTTCGCAGGGATCGCTGCGGCGTGGGTCGGCGGCGGTGTATCTGCCGGTGTGGCATCCGGAGATCGAGGAGTTCATCGAAATCCGCCGCCCGACCGGTGGCGATCCCAATCGGAAGGCGCCGAACCTGCATCACGGCATCCTGATCCCGGACAGCTTCATGCGGTGCGTGGAGGCGGATGAGGAATGGGCGCTGTGCTCGCCGAAGGACAAGGCGGTTATTCGCAAGATTTCGGCACGCAACCTGTGGATCCGCATTCTCACGGCGCGGATCGAGACGGGCGAGCCCTATCTGATCTTCTCCGACCATGTGAACCGGGCGATGCCGGAACACCACAAGCTGGCGGGCCTCGAGGTCAAGACGTCCAACCTGTGCAGCGAGATCACGCTTCCCACGGGCATCGATCAGTATGGCAAGCAACGAACCGCGGTGTGCTGCCTGTCATCGTTGAATCTGGAGAATTGGTTCGAGTTCAAGGACCATCCGTTGTTCATCGAGGACGTGATGCGGTTCCTTGACAACGTGCTGCAGGATTTCATCGATCGTGCGCCCGAGGGGATGGAGCGCGCGAAGTATTCCGCGATGCGCGAGCGGTCTGTTGGGCTGGGGGTGATGGGCTTCCATTCCTTCCTGCAGTCGCAGAAGGTGCCGTTCGAGGGCGTGATCGCCAAGGTGTGGAACATCCGGATGTTCAAGCATATCCGCGCCCAGGCGGATCAGGCGAGCCGGATGCTGGCGGAGGAGCGCGGGCCGTGCCCGGATGCGGCCGATTACGGCATCATGGAGCGGTTTTCGACCAAGATGGCGATTGCGCCCACGGCGTCCATCTCGATCATCGCCGGCAATTCCTCGCCGGGGATCGAGCCGATCGCGGCCAACGTGTTTTTGCAAAAGACGCTGTCTGGCAGCTTTACCGTGCGCAACCGGCATCTTTTGAAACTGCTGGAGGAGAAGGGCCACAACACCGACGCCATCTGGTCGTCGATCACCACGAACAAGGGCAGCGTTCAGCATCTGGACTTTCTGACCGAGCAGGAGAAGGCCGTGTATAAAACGGCGTTCGAGCTGGATCAGCGCTGGGTGATCGAGCACGCCGCCGATCGCACGCCGTATATCTGTCAGAGCCAGTCGGTGAACCTGTTCGTGCCGGCCGACGTGCACAAGCGCGACCTGCATGCGATGCATTTCATGGCGTGGAAACGCGGCATGAAGTCGTTGTATTATTGCCGCAGCCTGTCGATCCAGCGGGCCGATGCGGTGAGCGAGAAAGCGGTGCGGCCGGCCGAGTTCACGGGCATTCCGCTGGCGATGGACGGCACGGTGAACGATCCGCTGCATGCGGGGCTGCCGTTGATGGAGGCGGCCAATCGCGCCCGGCCGATCGATTACGAGGAATGTCTGTCCTGCCAGTGATGCGGGCGGCTAGCCCGGAGGGTGCACTGTATATTGTGGTGTTTTTATCTTGAGCCACAACATATAGACTTTTTCATCTAAATCGCCTGTGCGTCATGCCTGTTGGGTGCTAGATTGCGCGGCGACACCATATCCGACTCACACATTTTGCAGGACGGTTACCAATGGACGGCATCAGTCACTCCCCGGACGAAACTTCTGTGCGTTTCGATCTTTTGACCGAAAATCCGGTGTATAAGCCGTTCCGCTATCCGTGGGCGTACGAGGCTTGGCTGACGCAGCAGCGTGTGCATTGGCTGCCTGAGGAAGTGCCATTGGCAGATGACGTGAAGGATTGGCACAAGAACCT
>JANYFG010000100.1 GCA_025362815.1 Rhodospirillales bacterium | reverse complement strand
ATCCTCAGGTGACCGTCCAGCTCGGACAAGATCGATCATCTGGCGGCGGAACTCAGGCGAATAAGGCGGACGACTTTTGGGCATTGGGAACACCTCTGCTGAAACCTTCAGGGTGTCCACGAAACCGGGTCAATCCCAGTTGAACCCCCTGCCCTTCATCAGGTTCTGCCACCGACCGCAGCATGCGGCATGGTCGGACTTATGAGTCAGCACCGCAGCGTGATCCGATCTATGACCTCCTCTAAACTGTTGAAGCGGCTTGGAGAAGTGGTGTCCAGGTGGGATCCGGATCTGGCTGATCGGGACCCCGCCCCGAACGAAATCCCGCAGGCGCGCAATAGCTTGTCCAGTATTTCCTAGGGGCGTCGCACTTCGGGCTGGGTCACAACGGCGAGCTTTGGCTAGAGTCACTGCCCGCCCAGACCTTTCGCTTCAATGAAGACACCGGCGTCGGCCACTATCTGTCCGGCGGCTGTCAAACGTTCGATGCCAGCCAACACGAACTGACGCAGCACCGAGCTGACCGCCTTGAAGCCGAACAGCCGGGGCACAGCTGCCGTGATTTCCTCCGTGCTAGCACCGAGCCCATTCCGAACATTCAGCAGGACTGCCGCGTCGATTTCCGCCGGGGGCAGCATCTCGGCTTCCGCAAGGTCGCTGAAGCCACCGCGCTTCGGTCGCGCACCATCGGCTGCTGTCCCAGGACGGAATGTTCCGTCGCGGACAAGGCGACCCCGTTGCACGCCTAGAGCGTGATGATTTTGAGTAGATAAATCATCACGCTCTAACTCGTTGTTTTATCGATCATGTTCATGCGCTCGGGTGAAGCAACCCAAACGCATCATGATCTAGCAGGCCGCTGAAAAACACCGTGCGGTGAGATGATGTGTGTGATTCGCCTCTGTTGTGAGACGGAGGCCAGTGATGCGCGGTTCAGACAATCAGCCAGAGATGATGTTCAGCTACGTCAGCTGTGAGGCGCGGGTGCCTGCGGGGCGTCCGCTTCGCACGATCCGGGCTGTGGTAGACAAGGCGCTCGATGTGCTGTCGCCGGAGCTCGAGCGGCTGTATTCTCGTGTCGGCCGGCCTTCGATACCGCCCGAGAAGCTGCTGCGGGCGCTGCTTTTGCAGGCCTTCTACGGCATCAGATCCGAGCGGCAACTGATGGAGCAGCTGGACTACAACATCCTATTTCGCTGGTTCGTCGGCCTGCCGATGGATGCCGTGGTGTGGGATGCCACCACCTTCAGCAAGAACCGCGACCGGCTGCTCGACGGCGATGTCGCGCAACGCCTGCTGACGGCGGTGACTGCGCAAAGCCGGGTGGCGGCGTTGATGTCGGACGAGCATTTTTCGGTCGACGGCACGCTGATCCAGGCCTGGGCCAGTCATAAGTCGTTCCAGCCCAAAGCCGAGACTGACGAAGACCCACCGCCCCCTGGATCAGACAGCGGCGCGCGCTCGGATGAGCCCGCGCCTGCCTCGCGCAACGGCGAACGGGATTGGCGCGGCCAGAAGCGGAGCAACGAAACGCACCGCAACCTGACCGACCCAGACGCTCGGCTGGCTCGCAAATCGAACGGCCAGTCCAGCATTCTGGCCTATGCCGGCCACGTGCTGATGGAGAACCGCCACGGCCTGGTCAGCGGCGTCTGCCTGACGCGGGCGAGTGGCACCGCTGAGCGCGACGCGGCTTTGGCCTTGATCGATCGCCACCCAAGGCTGTCTGGCCGCATCACGCTGGGCACGGACAAAGGCTATGACGTTGCCGGCTTTATCACGGCTTTGCGCAGCCGGTCCGTGACACCACACATCGCCACAGAACGACGGGTGAGCAAAACCGGTCGCATCCGCCATTCCGAGATCGATGGCCGCACAATGCGCTGGCCTGGCTATGAGGCCAGCCAACGCGTGCGCAAACGGATCGAGGACGTGTCTGGGTGGATGAAGGCCTCGGCAAGGCTGCGTCAGACCAAATACCGCGGGCTGGAGCGTGTCGGTTGGACCTTCACACTCGCCGCCACAGCGTGCAATCTCGTTCAACTGCCAAGATTGCCGGTGGCAACGACGTGAAGACAGCCAACCAGCGGCCAAACCCTTCGCAAACTGCGCCAGCCAGAAGCATGGTGGACGTCGTTCCAATACAAACCCAGTGGCCACGATTGGGTTTTTCAGCAGCCTGCTAAGAGCTTGGCACCGCCGAGAGACCACCTTCGAGCCGCAATCCGGTCTGCGCATCGAACACGTGAAGATGCTGCTCGGAGATGCCAACGCGAAGGCTGGTATCGCTCACCCCGGCGCAGGGCAGCTTGATGGTCAGCATCTGCCCGTTCTCAAGCTTGCCGATCACCACGGTCTCCGATCCCAGCGGCTCCACCAGGTCAACCGGCAGGACGAACCCGGCGGGGTCGAGATGCAGATGCTCCGGACGGATGCCCACGATAAGCTCCCGCCCGTCTGCCCCGGCCCGCGGGCCGTCGGCAAACGCAATCGTGGGGCCGATTTCAAGCTGCGCCGCGCGTCCATTCTGGGCGAGCTTGGCCGGTAGAAGATTCATCGCAGGCGCCCCGATGAACCCCGCGACGTAGGTGTTGGCCGGCCTGTTGAACACCTCCATCGGGGTCGCCAGCTGCACCGCCTGGCCCTTGTGCAGCACCAGCAGCCGGTCACCCAGCGTCATTGCCTCCACTTGGTCGTGGGTCACGAACAGGCTGGTCACGCCCATCCTCCGCTGCAGCCGACGGATCTCGGCACGCATGGTCACCCGCAACGTGGCATCGAGATTGGACAGCGGTTCATCGAACAGAAACAGCTTCGGTTCCCGCACGATGGCACGGCCCATCGCCACACGTTGGCGCTGGCCGCCCGAGAGCTGGCGCGGCTTTCGCTGCAGCAACGCCGACAGTTCCAACGTGCCGGCCGCCTCCGTCACCCGCCGTTCGATTTCTGCCTTGGGCATATCGCGGATGCGCAGGCCATAGGCCATGTTGTCGAACACACTCATATGCGGATACAGCGCATAATTCTGAAACACCATCGCAATGTCCCGGTCGGCCGGATCGCGCGCCGCGACATCCACTCCATCGAGGATGATCTTGCCCAAGGTCGGCTCCTCGAGCCCCGCTACGAGGCGGAGCAAGGTGGACTTGCCGCAGCCCGAAGCCCCCACGATCACCAGCATCTCGCCTGACGGCATCGACAGATCCACGCCGTGCAGGACAGGAATCTTGCCAAAGCTCTTACGCAGTCCATCCAGCACTAGCGTTGCCATCACTTCTCACCATCGGTCAGCCCGCGCACGAACCAACGCTGCATCAGGATCACCACTGCGACCGGCGGCAGCATTGCCAGCAGAGCGGTCGCCATCACGCGGTTCCACTCCGTCTGGGTCTCGGTCCCGATCATCTTGACGATGCCGATGACGATGGTGTCGAGCTGCGGTGTGGTCGCCACCAGCAGGGGCCAAAGATACTGGTTCCAGCCATAGACGAACAGTATCACGAACAACGCCGCCAGGTTCGACGACGAAACCGGAATCAGGATGTCCTTCAGGAAACGCCATGGCCCCGCGCCATCAATGCGCGCGGCCTCCACGAGTTCGTCAGGGATCACCAGAAAGGTCTGGCGGAACAGCAGGGTGGCGGTCGCGCTGGCGATCAGCGGGATGGTCAGGCCAGGAAACGTGTTGATCAGGTGGAGGTCCGACATCACTTCGTAGGTCGGTACGATGCGCACCTCGATCGGCAGCATCAACGTGATGAAGATGGTCCAGAACGCCGCCTTGCGGAACGGGAAGCGGAAGAAAGTCACGGCATAGGCCGACAGGATCGAAATAACGATCTTCCCGAAGGCGATCGAAACCGCCATCGCGCCTGACACCAGCAGCATGCGCCAAACCGGCCCGGTGCCGGGCGAGCCGTCGCGAAGGATGGAGGCAAACACCCCAAAGCCTTCTAGGCGAGGGATGAGAGACAACTCGCCGCGCGCGATCGCGGCAGGATCCTGTGTCGATCCAGCGAACACCAGCCACAGCGGCAGCACGAAAAGCGCCACGCCCAAAACCAGCACAACATGCGCCGGCCAATCGACCCGGTTCCTCATTCGTCTGACTTCTTCCCCAGGAAGCGAAACTGCAGGGCGGTCAGCATGATCACACCAAACATCAGCACCACAGACTGGGCCGATGAGCCGCCGACATCGAGGTTGATGAGCCCGTCGCGAAACACCTTGACCACCAGCGTTTCGGTGGATTTCCCAGGCCCACCTTGCGTGAGCGCTTGGATCGTGCCGAACGTGTCGAAGGCGGCATAGACAAAATTGACGACGATCAGGAAAAACACCGTTGGCATCAGCAACGGCAGCACAACCGTGCGAAAGCGAAACCAGCCCTTCGCCCCGTCCATCCGTGCCGCCTCGATCACCGCCTTCGGGACTGACTGCAGGCCGGCCAGAAAGAAGATGAAATTGTAGCTGACCTGTTTCCAGGCACTCGCGCCAATCACCACCGCCATCGCCTGCGTGCTGTTGAGCTTGTAGTCCCAGGCCACGCCGTGGCGATTGAGCGCGCGCCCGACAAGCCCGATCTGAGGATGCAGCAGCAGGATCCACAGCACCGCCGCCACCGCAGGCGCCACCGCGTAAGGCCAGATCAGCATAATCCGATACCAGCCGCGGCCGCGTATCTCCCGATCGGCGCAAACCGCCAACAGCAACGCCACACCCATCGAGAGGGTGGCAACCGAGGTGCAGAACACCACGGTGCGGCCGATGGAATCCATATAGAGCGGGTCGGTGAAGAGGTCCTGGAAGTTTTCCCAGCCCACGAACTGGGTGCGTATGCCAAACGGATCGGCCCGCGTCATGCTCGACCAGATCGCCTGCCCAGCCGGCCATAGGAAAAACACCACCGTCAGCAAAAGCTGCGGCAGGACCAAAAAGATCGGGAACGCCGTTCCCGGGAATATCGTCCGTCGTTCCATGTGAAAAGCCCGGCCTGTTTCCAGGCCGGGCCCTGGCTCAAGTACGGACCGACTTTTCAAACTCACGCAGCACGCGATTGCCGCGCTGCACGGCAGAGTCGAGCGCCGTCTGCGCCGATTGCTGACCCTGCAACGCCTTCTCGACCTCCTCATAGACGATGTTGCGGATCTCCGGCAGCCGCCCCAGGCGCAGGCCGCGGGAGTTCTCCGTCACAGTCCCCCGCGTCAGCGACTGGATCGCGATGTCCGCCCCCGGCGTCTTGTCGTAATAGCCCTGCTTCTTCGACGCCTCGAACCCGCCAGAGGTCACCGGCACGTAACCGGTATGCTGATGATACAGCGCGTCATTCTCCGGCTGCGCGATGAATTGCAGGAACTGCCCGACCGCCTTGTATTCCTCCGGCGTGCGGGTCTTGGACGTCATGGTCCAAAGGCTGGCGCCGCCGATGATCGTGTTGTTCGGCTGGGTGCTCACAGCCGGATCATAGGGCAGCATCGCCGCTGCCCATTTGAACTTGGCGTTGCGCACGATATCGGCGCGCCCGGCGGAAGACCCGAAACCGATGCCGGCCTGGCCGCTGTAGAACACCGGGTCGGGCGTGTTGTCGCGCCCGGTGTATTTGAAGGCGCCGTCCTTCGCCAGGTCCAGCAGCATCTGCAACTGCTTGGCGTGGGCCGCCGAATTGAATTTCAGCTCGGTGTCCAGCCCCTCGAACCCGTCTGCCTTGCTGGCGAACGGCAGATTGTGGATGGCACTGAATTCCTCCAGCTGGATCCAGGCGAACCACGAGGTCGTCGTGGCCATCACCTCGGGGCCGGCGGCTTTGGCGTTGGTGGGCACCGCCCACTTCTCCTTCAACGCCCGCGCGGCGGCGGCGAACTCGGCCCATGTCACCGGCGGCTTCTCGGGATCGAGCCCAGCGGTTTCGAACGCATCCTTGTTGTACCACATCACGCCGGTCGAGGAGTTGAACGGCATCGAGGCCATGTGGCCATCCGCCAGGCTGTAATAGCCGCGCACCGCCGGCAGATAGGTGGCAGGGTCGATCTTCAGACCGGTCTCCTGCGCCAACTGCCACACCTGCTTCACCGCAGGGCCGGCCGCCAGCATCGAGCCGGTGCCAACCTCATATACCTGTGCGATATGCGGGGCCTGACCCGCCCGCCAGGCGGCGATCGCGGCCGTCAGGGTCTCCGGGTAGCTGCCCTTGAAGATCGCCTCCAGCTCCACCGAAGATTGGCTGGCATTGAAGTCGCGCGCGATCCGATTGATCTCATCGCCATTGGCGCCCGTCATCGCGTGCCAGAAGACGATCTTCGTCTTGGCCGGCTGGGCCCAGGACGTCGCAGGTACCGAGGCCAGGGCAGCGGCCCCGGTCAGAAGCGTGCGGCGATGCATTG
Organism: Rhodospirillales bacterium; assembly: GCA_025362815.1. Lineage (GTDB taxonomy): Bacteria > Pseudomonadota > Alphaproteobacteria > Acetobacterales > Acetobacteraceae > CAIQQQ01. Next base: position 10,273 of record JANYFG010000100.1, on the reverse strand, counting down.
GCAGATCCCCCTTTTTGATTCTGGGCCAGGTTGGTTTCAACCCGTCACTGTTTTGTAATATCTAGACGTTCACGCCAATGCGGTCGATGGTTTTGATCTGAACGAAGCGCGCCATCGCGCGATCGATGGCAAACCAAGACCGAGACGGACGCAAAGTCAGACCATCGCTTGAACAGTTCGATCACCCTGATAGACCTCGCCGGCGCGATTGCCCTGCTCCTATGGGGCGTTCACATGGTGCAAAGCGGCATCCAACGGGCGTTCGGACCAGAGCTGCGGCGCGTCCTTGGTGCAGCGCTCGGCGACCGGTTCCGCGCCTTCCTGGCGGGTTTGGGCGCCACAGCGGTGTTGCAGAGCAGCACCGCAACCGGCCTGATCGTGGCGTCCTTTGCCGCCGAAGGGCTCGTCGAACTGATGCCGGCGCTGTCGGCCATGCTGGGCGCCAATGTCGGTACCACGCTCATCGTCCAGCTGTTCTCGTTCAACGTGGCGCGCATCGCCCCGCTGCCCATCCTGATCGGCGTGATGATGTTCCGCCGCGGCCAGCAAAGCCGCACGCGAGACCTCGGACGGGCAGCGATCGGCATCGGGTTGATGCTGCTTGCGCTGCGCCAGCTGCTCGAGGTGATCACACCGTTCGAGGACATGCCGAGCCTGCGCCTGCTGCTCGGCGAAGTGGCCACAGACCCGGTGGTGGCCGTGCTGATCGGTGCCGCGCTGACCTGGGCTGCGCATTCCAGCGTCGCCGTCGTGCTACTGGTGATGTCGTTCGCCGCCAAGGATGTGGTGCCGCCGCACGCCGCCTTCGCCCTGGTGCTCGGCGCTAATCTCGGATCGGCCATCAATCCCGTGCTGGAGGGGGCTGCCGGAGGCGACTGGTCCACCCGCCGGGTCGCTGTCGGCAACCTCGCGAACCGCCTCCTGGGGGTGGTCGCGGGACTGGCCCTGCTCGGCACCATCGGCCCCTGGCTGGTCACGATCGACCCGGACCGAGCCCGCGTCGTAGCGGATTTCCATACCGGCTTCAACGTCGTGCTGGCCTTGATCTTCCTGCCGTTTCTGAGCCCTTTCGCCAGGGCGCTGGTTCGCTTCCTGCCAACCCGGGTCGACGCCCACGATCTATCCCAACCGCGATACCTCGACCACGGCGCCAAGGAAAGTCCCACCATCGCCCTGGCCGGCGCCTCCCGCGAGGCTCTGCGGATGGTCGATATCCTGGATACGATGCTACAAGGCATCCAAGCCGCGATGCACGCCGGAGACCGGCGGGGCCTTGGGGAAACCAGGCGGCTCGACGACATGCTCGACCGTCTGAACGGCGCCATCCAGGACTACATCACAAGCCTGGACAGCGATGATCTCGCAGAGGCCGACATCAGGCGGATCACCGAGATACTGACCTTCACCACCAACCTCGAACACAGCGGCGACGTCATCGAGCGCAACGTGGTCAACGGGCTGGCAAAGCGGCTGAAACGAGGGGTGTCGTTCGCGCCCGACGTGCAGGCCGCGCTTGACGAATGCGTCCAGCGCCTGACGCGCAACCTGCATGCGGCCGCAGCCGTCTTCATGACATCCGATGCGGTGGCGGCCCGGATGCTGGTGGCAGAAAAAACGTCGTTTCGGGACATCGAGCAGGCTGCCACGGGGAAGCACTTCGACAGGCTGCGGGCATCGCGCGGCGAGGCGGGCGATCTCAGTGCCCTGCATCTCGACCTGATGCGCGACTTCCGGCGTATCAATGCCCATCTCGTTGCCGGCGCGGCGTATCCCGTGCTGCAGGACCAGGGCGAATTGCTGACCTCCCGTCTCCGCGATGAGCAGGCGAAGTGATCACTTCTCATCGGAGGCGGGCACCAACGCCGTATCAGCCACCAAGATGCTGACATCGACGACCTCGCCGACAGCAAGCGGCGCGTGCACATTGCCATCGATGACAAACACCTCGGCGCCCACCGTCTCGATCGCCACCACGTATTCGATGTGGCCACCCAGATAGGCCGCTTTGCAAACACGACCACGAAATGGTACTCCGGTTTTGCCCGCCGCCACCCGCACCGCGTGTGGCCTGATCGCCATCAGGGCTGGCCCCGGTGAGAGGCCACGATGCGGCACCTGCATGCGAACGGTGCCGAGTGTGATCGTGGCGAGGTCCCCATCGCAGGCCATGACTTGGACAGGGATCAGATTGGCATTGCCGATGAAGTCCGCGATGAACCGATTCGCCGGCCGCTCATAAAGGTCGCGCGGGGTGCCATCCTGCACAATGAAGCCGCCTTGCATCACGACGATCCGGTCCGACACCGCCAAAGCTTCGTCCTGGTCATGCGTGACATAGACTACCGTCAGTCCGAGATTCTGCTGCAAGGCCCTGATGTCGTCGCGCACCTGGCGGCGCAGCTTGGCATCGAGGTTCGATAAAGGTTCATCGAACAGCAGCACCTTCGGCTCCAGCACAATGGCCCGCGCCACCGCGACGCGCTGCTGCTGTCCGCCTGAAAGCTCGCTCGGCAAGCGACGCTCGAAACCCGCGAGCCCCACAGCCTTGAGCTTGGCCACGGCGCTTTCTTCAGCCTCCCTGCGCTTCATGCCGGAGGCGAGCAGCCCATAGGCGGTATTCTCCAGCACATTCATATGCGGAAACAGGGCGTAGGACTGGAACACCATGCTGACATCGCGTTCCGCCGCCGAAAGATGGGTCACATCCTGTCCGTCGATCAGAATCCGTCCGGAGGTCGGATGCTCCAGCCCGGCGATAAGCCGCAAGGTGCTGGTCTTGCCACAGCCGGACGGTCCGAGCAGCGTCACAAGTGTGCCGGCGGCGATGTCGAGCGAGATGTTGCGAACCGCGGCAACCTCGCCATAGCTTTTTCCGACGGTGCGGAACTGCACGCGAGGATGGTCCGATGGGAGCGTCATGCCTGCGCCAGTTCAGGTGTCGGAACGCGTTTCTGCGCAATCTCACGCCGGCCGATCCGGCGCTCACCGACCAGAAGCTGGATTGCCAGCAAGGCCGAGACGATGATCACGATCAGCACGGCAGAATAAACGATCGCCAGGCCGTACTCGCCAAACTCCGCGCGCCCGACGATATAGACGGTCGCGAGATTGTATTCGCCGCTGACCAGAAAAATCACGGCGCTCACGCTGGTGATGGCCCGCACGAAGGCATAGACCATGGCGGTCACCACCGCAGGCCGAAGGATCGGCAGGATCACCCGGCGCAACGTGGCGGCCGAGCGAGCCCCCAGGGTGAGAGAGGCTTCGTCCAGGCTTTTGTCGACCTGGCTGAGATTGGCGATACCCGCGCGGATGCCCACCGGCATGTTTCGAAACACGAACGCGATCACCATGATCAGGCCTGTGCCGGTCAGTTCGATCGGCGCGGTGTTGAAGGCCAGGATATAGCTGATGCCGATGACCGTTCCCGGTATGGCAAAACTCAGCATGGTGAGGAACTCGAACACCCCGCGCCCGGCAAAGCGCTGCCGGCTCAGCAGATAGGCCGTGAGAATGCCGAGGCCCGCGGTCAGAGGCATCGCGATCAGCGCCACCTTGAGCGTGGTGAACAGGGAGTTCCAGGCGGAACCGGCCAGGAAGAAGCCGTGATCACCATGCCCAATGGCGAACGCCGTGAGGAAATACTCCCAGGTCGGTGTGTTGTCCGAGCCGATCGCCTTGACGAAGCCACCCACGAGAATGATCCCGTAGATCGACGCCGTCAGCACGATCCAAGGCAGCACCACGCCAAGGCATACCACATGAAGGGAACGGGGCAGGGCGCCCGGCTGCCCTGAATCACCCTTGCCGGAGACGGTGACATAGCTGCGCCTGCCCACCCAGGCGCGTTGCAGCACGAAGGCTGTGAGGCTGAACGCCAGCAGCACGATGGACAGCACCGCGGCGCCGCCCTGGTCCTGCGCAGCCCCCACCACAGCAAAATATACCGCCGTCGACAGCACGCGGAAATTGCCGCCGATCATCACGGGATTGCCGAAATCGGCGAGGCTTTCGATGAAACCGATCAGGAACGCGTTGGCAAGGCCGGGCCGGATCAGCGGCCATGTCACTTTGGTAAAGGTCCGCCAGCGGCCGGAGCGCAACGTCTGCGAGGCCTCCTCCATGCTGGGGCTGACACCTTGCAGCACTCCAAGCAGCACCAGGAAGGCAATCGGCGTGAAAGCCAGAAGCTGCGCCAGCGTGAGCCCGGTCATGCCGTAGATCCATCGGCTGCGCGGGATGTCGAGCCAATGATTCAGCCAGGCTGTCACCATGCCGGACCGCCCGAACAGAAGGATCAGCGACATGCCGATGACGAAAGGTGGCGTGATCACCGGAAGGATCGACATCAGCCGCAACAGGCGCTTGGCCGGGAAATGCGTGCGTGCGGCGATCAGCGCGAACGCAAGCCCGATCAATGTCGACAGCACGCCCACGATGCAGGCCAGCGCCAGCGAGTTCCACGCCACCCCGCAGTTGCGCCCGCCGGTCAGGCAATCCAGGCCCCAGATCGAACGGTCGGTGATCTTGGCGGCAAACAACCCGAAATCAAGGTGACCGGCATTGTCACGAAAAGCCGAGATCAGCACACAGGACACGGGATAGCCGACGAACACCAACGTCGAAGCGCAAACAGCACCGATCGCGGCCACGATAAACACGTCCCCGCGACACCATCCTTGCCAGGCAAGACCATACGCGGCGACGACGAGGGCACAGGACGCGTAGACCAGGGCGCCCCAGCCCAAAGGCGGCTGGCTTTTGCCAGCGATCAACCAGGCTTCAAGCGCCAGCAGCAGCAGCCCCGAGACACCCGCTAAGGCCATCAACCGCGGCCAACGCAGGCCACCCGCCAGGCTCGCCAACAGCACAGGCGGCAGCAGCACCAGCAGCCAACTGCGTCCGTGCCAGGCGGCTTCCGCGGCCGCAGGCCAGGACTGGGACGACAGCCCGGCTTCAAGCCCATACCAGGGCACCACCACCAATGACGCCCAGAAGCCGATCACCCAGGGCAACGGGCCTCCCAAACGCGATCCCGTGCCTTTGCGCATCGTGGCGAAAACTACCGGGCGTTCTTCACGTCGGTCGACCAGCGTGTCAGCAGCCGCTTGCGCTCGGCTGACGAGCCGTATTTTGCAAAATCGTAGTTGATCAGCTTCACCTTGCTGATATCGGGCGCCTCCGGAGGGACCGGCGTTCCGACATTCGATGGAATCTGAAACGACCCGTTCTTGCCGGCGATTGCCTGCGCCTCCGGGGTCAGCGCCCAGTCATAGAATTTACGCGCTTCGACGGGATGGCGGGTACCTGCGATCACGCTCATCGACCCGATTTCATAACCGGTGCCCTCGCACGGCGAGACCACGCGCACCTCCTTGTAGGTTTTGGCAACGTCAATCAGGTCATGCTGAAACGTCACGCCAACGATCGTCTCGCCACGGCCGACCGCCATCGCCGGTGCGGCGCCGGCGCTCGGATACTGGTCGATGTTCTTGTTGAGGGCCTGCAGATAGGCAAACGCCTTGTCCTCGCCCATCAACTGCACAATCGTGGCCAGCATGGTCCAGGCGGTGCCCGACGCATTGGGATCGGCCATTTGAACCTCGCCCTTGAACGCTGGCTTCAGCAGGTCCGCCCAACAGGCCGGTGCGGTGATCTTGTGCTCGGCCAGCTCCTTCGCGTTGTAGCCGAAGCCGAGCGCCCCGAGATACAGCCCTACCGTGCGGTTGCCAGACCGCGTGGCCTGGTTCTGCGCCCAGTCGCGCAGCTGTCCGAGAGCGGGCGACTGATACGGCTCCGTCACCTTGTCATCAGCGGCCTGCAGATGCGGATCGCCGGTGCCACCGAACCAGATATCCCCCCGTGGATTGTCCTTCTCCGCCCGCAGCCTGGCATAGATCTCGCCCGCGCTCTGGCGGGTCATATCGACATGGATGCCGGTCTTTTCCTCGAAGCCCTTGGCAGCAGCCCGGCACCAGGCCTCGTTCACCCCACAATAGACAACCACGGTGCCTTCGGCCCGAGCGGCCGGGGCCGACATCCCCAGTCCGGAAAGCACCGTGGCCAGCCCCAGTGTAAACCGAAACCCCATGAGCATCCTTGTCGTGTTCATATAACGTTTCCCAATCTTTGTTTCAGGTCAGGCGAACGGTGTGCCCGGTGCGCGCGCTTTCGAGAGCCGCCTCGGCAATCCGGAGCGCTTCCACGCCATCGGAGAAATTGGTCAGCGGCGTCGCACCGGATTGCAGGCACTCGACAAAATGGTCGACCTCGGCGGCGTAGGATTCGGTGTAGCGCTCGATGAAGCTGTGCAGCAGCACATCGGCACCTCCGGTGTGCCGGGTGGTCGAAGCCTGCACCGTGGTGGCCATGCGGTTGCCCGCCAGCAGCATGCCCCCGGCACCGAACACCTCCAGCCGCTGGTCGTAGCCATAGACGCATCGACGGGTGTTGTTGATCTGCACCAAGGCACCGCTGCGGGCGCGCAACGTGATCATCGCGCTGTCGATGTCTCCGGCCGCCCCGATCGACGGGTCGACCAACACCGCACCGAACGCATGCACGTCCGTGATATCGCCCACGATGTAGCGCGCCATGTCGAAGTCATGGATCGTCATGTCACGAAACATGCCGCCCGAGGCCGCCAGGAAGGTCATGTTCGGCAGGTCGGGATCGCGGCTGCTGATGATCACCTGCTCCACATTGCCGATCTCGCCTGCCCGCACCCGCTCGCGGATGGCGCGGAACGACGGATCGAAGCGCCGGTTGAACCCGATCATGATCGTGACCGGCAGTCCTTCGATCTCCCGCGCACAGTGACGAACCCGCTCCATGTCGATATCGATCGGCTTCTCGCAGAGGATCGCCTTGCCGGCCCGCGCCGCCGCGATGATCAGATCAACATGGGTGTTGGTCGGCGTGGCGATCAGCACGGCCTCGATGCCGGGATCGGCCAGTACCGATTCGATACTGGTTGCCCGCACCACACCCAGCAGCGCAGACGTCTCATCGGCAGCCGCGTCCGACACGTCGAACACTGAAACAAGATTGACCCGAGGATGCCGCGCCAGCCCGGCCGCATGCATCCGGCCGATGCGGCCACAGCCAAGAACAGCGAAATTCACCCGCTTGGCAGGAATGCCTGGGCCTGCGGCCATGGTCTCGTCCCTTTCGCCGGTCCCCCGGTTTTATTTCATTTTTGTGACCTGCACAGTTTGCAACATCGCGGATCGTGTCAAGCTGTGGGAAACGGTGCCCTCCACGAGCGCCCGACCGGAGGAGATCATGCCTGCGATCCGACTAACGGCGGCCCAGGCGCTCGTGCGCGCCATGGCAGCACAATTCACCGAGATCGACGGCCAGCGTTGCCCTCTGTTCGCCGGCGTGTGGGCGATCTTTGGCCATGGCAACGTCGCCGGCATCGGCGAGGCGCTGGAAGCGGCCGGGGATTCGCTGCCGACCTATCGCGCGCACAACGAGCAGGCGATGGCGCATGCCGCCATCGCCTTCGCAAAAGCCTCGCGGCGGCGGCGCATGATGGCCTGCACCACATCGATCGGCCCGGGCGCCACCAATCTCGTGACCGCCGCTGCCCTGGCCCATGTCAACCGTCTGCCGGTGCTTCTGCTGCCCGGCGACGTGTTCGCCAGCCGCCTGCCCGATCCGGTGCTGCAACAGGTGGAAGGCTTCGCCGACGGCACCCTCACCGCCAATGACTGCCTCCGTCCGGTGTCGCGCTATTTCGACCGGATCACCCGGCCGGAGCAGCTCATCGCGGCCTTCGAACGCGCCATGGCGGTCCTCACCGATCCGTCTGACTGCGGGCCCGTGACCTTGGCGCTGTGCCAGGACGTTCAGACCGAGGCCTATGATTTTCCCGAAGCGATGTTCACCCCAAGACTCCGGACACCACGGCGCATACGCCCCGATCTCGGGGAACTCGCAGCCGCCGCCGAGATCCTGCGCAACGCCCGGCGCCCGTTGATCATCGCCGGTGGTGGCGTGTTCTACAGCGGGGCCGAAGAGGAATTGATGGCCTTCTGCAAGGCCCACCATATTCCCGCCGCCGAAACCCAGGCCGGCAAATCCGCCTTGCCCGACCCGCACACGCTCAATCTCGGTGCGATCGGCGTGACGGGAACCGCGGCCGCCAACACGATGGCCGCCGAGGCAGATGCGGTGCTTGCAATCGGAACCCGTCTGCAGGATTTCACCACCGGATCATGGTCGTTGTTTTCCGCCGATTGCCGTTTCATCGGCCTCAACGCGCAGCCGTTCGACGCCGGCAAGCATCGCGGGCAACCGCTGGTGGCCGACGCAAAAGCTGGCCTCGCCGAACTGCGCGCAACCCTCGGCGACTGGCGTGCCCCCCCGGCCTGGACCGACCGCTCGGCACAGCTTCGCACCGAATGGGATGCGCTCTCCGCCGGCTTCACCCAGGCCGGCCCCACCGGCACGCTGCCGAGCGATGCGCAGGTGATCGGCGCCCTCCAGCGTCAGTCGCTCCCGGACGATGTCATCGTCTGCGCCGCCGGCGGCCTGCCGGGCGAACTGCACAAGCATTGGCAGTCCGGCGCCTCCGGCGGCTACCACCTGGAATACGGCTATTCCTGCATGGGCTACGAGATCGCCGGCGGGCTTGGCGTCAAGATGGCCGACCCCTCCCGCGAGGTCTTCGTACTGGTGGGCGACGGCTCCTACCTCATGATGAATTCCGAGATCGCCACCTCGGTCATGCTCGGCCTCAAGCTCGTTCTGGTGATCCTGGACAATCTTGGCTTTGGCTGCATCAACCGCCTGCAACACGCCACTGGCGGTGCCAGCTTCAACAACCTGCTGGCTGATTCACGACATAGCACGATGCCGCAGATCGACTTCGCGGGCCACGCGCGCAGCCTTGGCGCACAGGCGGTGAAGGTCGATGGTATCGCGGCGCTGGAAGCAGCCCTGGTTGCGGCCCGCGCCGCAACCTCCAGCTTCGCCATCGTCATCGACACCGACCCCTTCGCCAGCACCGACGCCGGCGGCACATGGTGGGACGTCGCGGTGCCGGAGATCTCCGAACGCGAGGAGGTCCGCGCGGCACGCAAGGCCTATGAAACGGCGCAAAAGCGCGAGCAGCGAGGGCCTCCATGACGATCAACATCGGCGCCAACCCCATCGGCTGGTCCAACGACGACCTGCAGGAGCTCGGCGGCGACACGCCACTGGAAACTTGCCTGGCCGAGGCGCGGTCGGTTGGGTTCGAAGGCATGGAACTCGGCCACAAGTTTCCCCGCACCGCTCCGGAGCTTCGAAAGGCTCTTGCGCCGTTCGGGATGGCCTGCGTGTCCGGCTGGTATTCGGCAAATCTGCTGACGCAGGACGACAGGCAGGAGATGGCAACCCTGCGCCCGCATCTTGATCTGCTCAAGGCCATGGGATCGAAAGTTCTCGTGTTCGCTGAAACCAGCAATGCCATCCACGGCGATATCACCCGCCCGCTGTCACAACGCCCAACGCTGGATGACGCGGGCTGGGCGATATTCGGAGCCCGGGTGACGGCCGTGGCCGAAGCCACGCTGCGCGAGGGCGTCAGGCTCGTCTATCACCACCACATGGGCACAATTGTGCAGAGCGAGGCGGATATCCAAGCCTTCATGGCCAACACCGGCCCAGCCGTGCATCTGCTGCTCGACACCGGACACGCGACCTGGGGCGGTGCCGATCCGGCCTTGCTCGCCGCGCGCTATCGCGACCGGATCAGCCATGTCCACACCAAGGACGTCCGTCCCGCCGTCAGGCAGCGCGCGCAGGCGGAGGATTGGAGCTTCCTGAAAAGCGTGGTCGAAGGCGTCTATACCGTGCCCGGTGACGGGTGCGTCGACTTCGCTGCCGTGTTCCGCGCACTGCCGGGCTATGCAGGTTGGGTAGTGATCGAAGCGGAGCAGGACCCCGCGCGCGCCAATCCACTGACCTACGCGCGCATGGGTTTCACGCATCTTCAAAACGTGCTGCGTGAGACAGGCGCGATCGTCTAGCAGGCTGCTGAAAAACTCCGTGCGATGAGATTGTTTATGTGACTCGCTTTCGTTGTGAGACGGAGGCCAGTGATGCGTGCTTCTGACAATCAGCCGGCGATGATGTTCAGCTGCGTCAGCTGCGAGGCACGGGTGCCGGCCGGGCATCCGCTTCGCATGATCCGAGCTGTGGTGGACGAGGCGCTGGATGTGCTCTCCCCCGAGTTCGAACGCCTGTATTCGCGTGTCGGCCGGCCTTCGATCCCGCCTGAGAA
>JANYFG010000084.1 GCA_025362815.1 Rhodospirillales bacterium | reverse complement strand
GGCCAAGGGCCGGCTTTCACTCCGGCCAGCCAGCCGTACGGAAGTCGGGCGGACCGTGGATGCCGGATCCGTGCGACAGAGTTTCAGCCATGGCCGCTCCAAGGTGGTGCAGGTCGAGGTGCGCAAGAAGCGCGTGCCCGGGCCGATTCTGACGCCGCCTCCCCCGCCTTCCCCCACGGGTGGCGGCCCGGCCCCCGCGGCACGGCCGGCGGCACCGTCGCGCCCCGCGGCGGGTGCGGGACGCGCGCTGACCGCCGGTGAGCTGGCAACGCGCAGCCGCGTGCTGGGCGAGCAGGCCCGAGAGCAGGCCAAGCGAGATGCCGAGCGCCGCGAGCAGGAGAAGATTTCCATTCTGTCGGCCGCCGAAGAGGCGCGTCGCCGGGAGGAGGAGGCCAAGAAGGCCGCCGAGGAAGACGCGCGCCGTACCATCGAGCAGGAGGCTCAGAATCGGGCGCATGCCGAGGCGCAGCGTGTGGCCGACGATGCGGCGGCGAAATCCGCGGCGACACAGTCCATGCGGCCGGCATCGCGTCAGGCTGAGCCTGCTGCCGAGGTAACGGCTGTGCGTTCGGCTGCCCCCGCGGCGCGGCTGGCTGTGCCGGCTCGTCCGGCGACGCCGGTATCGACCCCTGAGACGTTGCGTCTGCGCCCGGCGGGTGCGGAAGAGGATGAGACGCGTCGTCGTCCGGGCGGATTGCCTGGTGCGGCGGCCCGCAAGGTGCCGGCACCGGCGGCGAAGAAGGTGGGCGATCATCGCCGTCCTGGCCGGATCGACGTGCAGGCGGCCATCGAGGGCGAGGACGATCGCGTTCGCAGCCTGGCCTCGGTGCGGCGTCAACGTGAGCGGGAGCGTCGGCAGGCGGAGCTGGAGCGTTTGCGCGCCGACCAGGTGAAGGTGGTGCGCGAGGTTGTGCTGCCGGATCACATCACGGTGCAGGAGCTCGCCAACCGTATGGCCACGCGGGCGCCGGAGGTCATCAAGGCGCTGATGAAGATGGGCGTGATGGCGACCATCACGCAGAGCCTGGATGCCGACACCGCCGAGCTGGTGGTGCAGGAATTCGGCCACAAGGTGAAGCGCGTCTCTGAGGACGATGCCGAGATCGGGCTTGAGGGTCCGGTGGATATCGACACCGATCGCGTGTCGCGCGCGCCGGTGGTGACCATCATGGGGCACGTGGATCACGGCAAGACGTCGCTGCTCGATGCGTTGCGCAAGGCCAATGTGGTGTCGGGCGAGGCCGGTGGCATCACCCAGCATATCGGCGCGTACCAGGTGGAGCTGCCGGGCGGCGAGAAGATAACGTTCATCGACACGCCGGGCCATGAGGCGTTCACCGCCATGCGCTCGCGCGGGGCGTCGGTGACGGATATCGTCATTCTGGTGGTGGCGGCCGATGACGGCGTGATGCCGCAGACGATCGAGGCCATCAAGCACGCCCAGGCGGCGGGTGCGCCGATCATCGTGGCCATCAACAAGATGGATAAGCCGGACGCCAATCCGCAGAAGGTGCGCGAGGAGCTGTTGAGCTACGACATCGTGGTGGAAGATCTCGGCGGCGAGACGATGGACGTTCCGTTGTCGGCCAAGGCCAAGACGGGATTGGACAAGCTGGCGGAGGCCATTCTGCTGCAGGCCGAAATTCTGGATCTGCGGTCCAACCCGGATCGCGCGGCCGAGGGTTCGGTGATCGAAAGCAGGCTCGATCGCGGCAGGGGTCCGGTGGCGACGGTGCTGGTGCAGAAAGGCACGTTGAAGACCGGCGATATCGTGGTGGCCGGCGCCGAATGGGGCCGGGTGCGTGCGATGCTGGACGACAAGGGGCGGCAGATGAAGCAGGCCGGTCCGTCCACGCCGGTGGAGATCCTGGGTCTGGCGGGCGTGCCGCAGGCGGGCGAGCCGTTTGTGGCCGTGGAGAACGAAGGGCGCGCCAAGGAGATCAGCGAGCTGCGTCAGCGTCGTATCCGCGACAAGAACGCGGGCGTGATGACGGCGGCGCGTGGCACGCTGGACGAGATGCTGGCGCGTATTCAGGCCGGTGTGCAGAAAGAGGTGGCCGTTCTGATCAAGGCGGACGTGCAGGGCTCGTCCGAGGCGATCATGGCCACCGTGCTGAAGCTGGCGCATGAGGAAGTGCGCGTGCGGGTGATCAACGCCTCCGTGGGGCAGATCACGGAGAGCGACATCCAGCTGGCCAAGGCATCGAGCGCCGTCATCATCGCGTTCAACGTGCGTGCGACCACGCAGGCCCGTGAGATGGCGACGCGCGACGGCGTGGATATCCGGTACTACTCGATCATCTACGACGTGGCCGACGACGTGGAGAAGCTGGTGCGCGGCAAGGTGGCCCCCAAGGCGCGCGAGCGTTTCCTGGGCTATGCCGAGGTTCGCCAGGTGTTCAACATCACCAAGACGGGCATGGTCGCGGGCTGCATGATCACCGAGGGGCTGGTGAAGCGCGGCTGTGGCGTGCGTCTGCTGCGCGAGGGCGTGGTGATCCACAACGGCGAGCTGACGCAGCTGAAGCGCTTCAAGGACGATGTGCGCGAAGTGGCGCGCGGGTATGAATGTGGCTTGTCGTTTGCCAACTATAACGACATCAAGATCGGCGACGTGTTCGAGTGCTTCGAAGTCGAGATGGTTCCGGGGTGACGCGCTCTTGACCAAGGCCACTGCCGCCAACCAGGCGAAGGCACCCACACAACGACAGCTGCGCGTGGCGGAGGAAGTCCGCCACGTGCTGTCTGGCGTATTCATGCGCGGTGAGGTGCGCGACCATGAGTTGGTCGACGTGCTGATCACCGTGACGGAGGTGCGGATCGGGCCGGATCTGAAGCGTGCGACGGCGTTCGTCACGCGGCTGGGGCGGTCGGATATCGCGGACAAGCTGCCGGCGTTGCGGCGGGCAGCGCCTTATCTGCGCGGCGTGGTGGCCAAGGAACTGCGGTTGCGCGTGGCGCCGGATATTTCGTTCCAGGCCGATACCAGCATCGATTATGCGATGCATGTGGACAGCCTGTTGAGGGCGCCGGATGTGGCGCGAGATCTGGCCACGTCGAAGTTCGTGCCGGAGGAGGGCTGAATGGACATGAAAGAGGCCGTGAGGGCTGCAAAGCTGTATGTCGCGGAGATCTATGCAGATGAAGGTGTGAGCGACCTGCTTCTCGAGGAGGTGGAGTTCGAGCCAAATCAAAAGGTTTGGCGGGTCACCATCGGCTTTCAGAGACCGGTTGTGCGTGACAACCCCATGAGCATCGCGTTCCCTCCACGGCGCTCATACAAGGTGATCACGATCTCGGACGAGCAATCCAAAATTCTGTCGCTTCGCGAACGCGAGGGGATGCATTGACTCATGGATCGTTGGTCCTGGACACCAACCTTCTGATACTTCTGGTCGTCGGATACGGGGCGCCGGACCTTGTCGCGCGGCGCAAGAACCTCCAGGACTTCACGCAAGAAGACTTTCGAACCGTCCATCAGCATGTCACACGTGCGTCTAGACTGCTGGCGACGTCTCATATCTTGACGGAGACATCGAACCTGATCGCACAGATCGGCGAACCCAGTCGCCAACGCCTGCTTGCGGTCTTCGCCACGATCCTGGGCAAGATTGGTATCATCGATGAAATCCACATACCCGCTCATGCCGTATCACAGCGACCGGAGTTCTCGCGCCTGGGGCTGACAGACACCGCATTGCTGTTGGAGCACGACAGCGATTTCACCTTGCTGACGGCCGATGGCCCGCTCTATGCGGCCAGCCTGCGCGCCGGACGGAAGGCGATCAACTTCAACCACATCAGAGATCAGTCTTAGAATTATGCGTCAGAAAAAACCGCGCGGCCGCGCGCTCGACGGCTGGTTGATCGTGGACAAGCCGCAAGGGCTTACCAGCACCGATGTCGTCAACCGGGTTCGTCGGTGGTTCGATGCCCAGAAGGCGGGGCATGGCGGCACGCTTGATCCCTTGGCCACCGGGATTTTGCCGATTGCCTTCGGGGCGGCCACCAAGACCGTGCCTTATGTGATGGACGGGACGAAAGTGTATCGGTTCACGCTCAAGATGGGCGACCAGCGGGATACCGACGATGCCGATGGGCAGACCATCGCGACCTCCGAGGTGCGACCTTCGGATGAGACGATACGGGGCGTCCTGCCCGCTTTCGTGGGCGACATCATGCAGATTCCGCCGATCTATTTGGCGATCAAGATTGCCGGTGAGCGCGCGTACGACATGGCGCGCGAGGGGCGGGCGCCGGTGATGGAGGCGCGGCCGGCGCGGGTGGATCGGTTCGAGCTGATCGGCCGGCCGGATGCGGATACGGCGGAGTTCGAGGTGCAGTCGGGCAAGGGCGTCTATATGCGGTCTTTGGCCCGCGATATCGCCGTGGCGTGCGGCACATTGGGCCATATCAGCGTGCTGCGCCGCCTGCGCGTGGGGCCATTCCTGGAAAGCGGAGCGATTCTGCTGGACAAATTGCAGCCTGGGGAGGATATGCAGCCTGCTTCCCCGGATTTTTTGCTCCCGGTTCTGACCGCGCTGGCCGACATCCCGGCGCTGGCCTTAACCGATGCTGAAGTCTCCGCCTTTTCACATGGACAGGCCATCAGCCTTGTCGATTTGATGGGGCGCATTCCATTGGCGGCCAATCCCGATGGTGGATTGGCGCGCGCGATGGCGGGGAGCCGCGTGATCGGGCTGTGCCGCCTTGAAGAAGGGTGGCTGAAACCCGAGCGGTTGCTGTGACCCGCGCGCTTGCCCCTCACCTATAGGAGTTTTCACGATGTCGATGAATGCGGAGCGTCGTACGACGCTGCTCACGGATTTTGCCCAGTCGAAAGGCGACACCGGGTCGCCCGAGGTTCAGGTTGCCCTGATCACCGAGCGGATCACCACGCTCACCGAGCACCTCAAGGTTCACGCCAAGGATTTCCACTCGCGTCGCGGCCTGCTGATGCTGGTCGGCCGCCGGCGGCGCTTGCTTGATTACTTGAAGCGTAAGGATGACGCACGTTATCGCTCGCTCATCGAGCGCCTCAGCCTGCGCCGCTGATGACGATCACCATTGGCCGTCCTGGCCGATGCAGCTGATCGTTGACTGAGTTTGCTACCCCCGAAGGCATGGGCTTTCGGGGGCGATACCATGCGAAGCGGCGTTCTGAACCGCGGGTCCCACCGGACCATGACGGCGCCTCCGGCAAAGTGGACGCGGCTGCGGATGCAGTCTCTTCCCCGCCTTGCCCGAGACGCCGCCCCCGGGATCTCCGAGGCGGCTCGCCCCTTCGCGCTTTGAAGGAATAAACGATTGTTCAATCATTTTCGTAAAGAACTCGACTGGGGCGGCCGCAAGCTCGTCCTCGAGACCGGCAAGATCGCGCGCCAGGCCGATGGCGCCGTGTTGGCAACCTATGGCGAGACCGTGGTGCTGTGCACCGTGGTGGGCGTTCGCACCGCCAAGCCCGGGCAGGATTTCTTCCCGCTGACGGTGAACTACCAGGAGAAGACGTTCGCGGCCGGCAAGATCCCCGGCGGCTTCTTCAAGCGCGAGGGTCGCCCGACCGAGACAGAGGTGCTGACGTCGCGCATCATCGACCGCCCGATCCGCCCGTTGTTCCCGCATGGGTTTCGCAACGAGGTTCAGGTTGTGGCCACCGTGCTGAGCCATGACCTGGAGAACGATCCGGACATGGTGGCGCTGGTGGGCTGCTCGGCCGCGCTGACGATTTCGGGCATTCCGTTCTTCGGGCCGGTGGGCAGCGCCCGCGTGGCGTGGATCGACGGCGCGTATGTGCTCAACCCGACCTCGGAGCAGGTGAAGGAGAGCAAGCTCGAACTCGTCGTCGCCGGCACCGCCGAGGGCGTGCTGATGGTGGAGTCCGAGGCGCAGGAGCTGTCCGAGGAGATCATGCTGGGTGCGGTGACGTTCGGTCACACGGGCTTTCAGCCGGTGATCCAGATGATCATCGAACTGGCCGAACTCTGCGCCAAGGAGCCTTGGGCGCTGGCCGAGGTGTCTGACGCGCACAAGGCGCTGGCCGCCCGCGTGGACGGCATCGCCCGCGCCGGGCTGGTGGAGGCCTACGGCGAGAAGCTGAAGCAGCCCCGCCAGGAGAAGGTGGGCGCCATGAAGAAGCTGGTTTCGACCACCTTGGCCGCAGAGGGCATCGAGGGCGACACCAAAGGCATCTTCAAGGAGCTCGAGGCGGACGTGGTGCGCAACTCCGTGCTCGACACCGGCCTGCGCATCGATGGCCGCGACACCAAGACCGTGCGCCCGATCGTGGCCGAGGTTGGCATTCTGCCGCGTTCGCACGGCTCGGCCCTGTTTACCCGCGGCGAGACGCAGGCTTTGTGCGTGGCAACGCTGGGCACCGCACAGGATGAGCAGCTGATCGACGCGCTGGAAGGCGAATACCGCGAAAACTTCATGCTGCATTACAACTTCCCTCCGTATTCGGTAGGCGAGGCTGGGCGCATGGGCTCTCCGGGGCGTCGTGAGATCGGCCATGGCAAGCTGGCCTGGCGCGCCATTCATCCGCTGCTGCCGGGCAAGGACAAGTTCCCGTACACCATGCGCGTGGT
Source organism: Rhodospirillales bacterium (assembly GCA_025362815.1). GTDB lineage: Bacteria > Pseudomonadota > Alphaproteobacteria > Acetobacterales > Acetobacteraceae > CAIQQQ01. Next base: position 4,729 of record JANYFG010000084.1, on the reverse strand, counting down.
GTCTGAGATCACCGAGAGCAACGGGTCGTCCTCGATGGCGACCGTGTGCGGCACGTCGCTGGCGCTGATGGATGCCGGCGTGCCGCTGGTGCGCCCGGTGGCCGGTATCGCCATGGGCCTGATCAAGGAAGACCGTGGCTACGCCGTGCTGTCCGACATTCTCGGCGACGAGGATTTCCTGGGCGACATGGACTTCAAGGTGGCCGGCACCGAGCTGGGCATCACGGCGCTGCAGATGGACATCAAGATCACGTCCATCACGGCAGACATCATGAAGGTGGCGCTGGACCAGGCCAAGGGTGGGCGCATGCACATTCTGGGCGAGATGGCGCTGGCGCTGACCTCCGGACGTGACGGCGTGGCCGCGACGGCGCCGAAGATCACGATCATCAATGTGCCGAAAGAGAAGATCCGCGACATCATCGGCACCGGCGGCAAGGTGATCCGCGAGATCGTGGAGCAGACGGGTGCCAAGATCGACATCGACGACGACGGCACGGTGAAGGTGGCCGCGTCTGACGATGCCAAGGCGCAGGCGGCGATCGCCTGGATCCGTGGCATTGTGGCCGAGCCGGAAATTGGCGTGATCTACACGGGCAAAGTGGTCAAGACCGCCGATTTCGGCGCTTTCGTGAACTTCCTGGGGTCGCGCGATGGCCTGGTGCATATCAGCGAGCTGCAGCAGGGCCGCGTGAACAAGACCACTGACGTTGTGGCGCAGGGTGATTCGGTCAAAGTGAAGGTGATGGGCTTCGACGATCGCGGCAAGGTAAAGCTGTCGATGCGGGTTGTGGACCAGGCGACCGGTGCGGATATCACCGAGCAGGTTGGCGCCAAGGCCGGCGGCGGGCGTGATCGCGGCAGCGATGCGGCCGAATAAACACGGCTGAAACGCTGAAAAGGGCGCTCATCCCCGGGGATGGGCGCCTTTTTGGTTGCCAACGGTTTGGGAACCGCTACACGAAATTCGGCTTCACTCCGTGCATCTGTCTTAAACCGCGCGGACTAACGCTCATATATCGCTAAGACACGTGATCCGAGGGAAGAGACCATGAAGCCTATCAACGCGATCCGCATGGGTGGGGTGGACGTTCTGCCTCTGGTGGAGGGCGGCAAGGGGGTTTCGATTTCGACCGGTGTGACCGCCGGCCATTGGGCTGCGTCCGGTGGGGCGGGGACGATGAGTGCGGTCAACGCGGATTTCTATGACGAGCACGACACGCTGATCGAGCAGATCTATCACGGCCGCACACGGCGCGAGCGGCATGAGGAGCTGGTGGCATTCGGCATACGCGGCGGCATTGCGCAGGCGAAGCGGGCGCATGACATCAGCGGCGGCAAGGGGCGGATTCACGCCAATCTGCTGTGGGAGATGGGCGGCGCGGAGCGCGTGATCTCGGGCGTGCTGGAAGGTGCCAAGGGGCTCATTCACGGAATCACGTGCGGCGCGGGCATGCCGTATCGGCTTTCCGACATCGCGCTCAAATTCAACGTTCACTACTACCCCATCGTCTCGTCCGCCCGCGCGTTCAACGCGTTGTGGAAACGGGCGTATTCGAAGGCCGCCAATCTGCTCGGCGGCGTGGTGTATGAGGACCCCTGGCTGGCGGGTGGGCATAACGGGCTTTCCAACGGCGAGGACCCGTTGAAGCCGGAAGACCCATATCCGCGCGTGCTGGCGCTGCGTCAGACGCTGCGGACGTTCGGCCTGGGCGACACGCCCATCATCATGGCCGGCGGCGTGTGGTGGCTGGAGGAGTGGGAGCACTGGATCGACAATCCGGAGCTTGGGCCGATTGCGTTTCAGTTCGGCACGCGGCCGCTGCTGACCAAGGAGAGCCCGATTTCGGAGGGCTGGAAACATCGCCTGATGACGCTGAAGCCGGGCGACGTGTTTTTGAACAAGTTCAGCCCGACCGGGTTTTATTCGTCAGCCGTGAACAACGGGTTCATCCAGGAGCTGCGGGAGCGGTCTGAGCACCAGGTTGCCTACAGCACCGAGCCGGTGGGCGAGCATATCGCGCCCTATGGCGTGGGGCCGCGCAAGCGGTTGGTGTATCTGACGCCGGTGGATCTGCAGCGGGTGGAAAGCTGGGAGCGTGCCGGGTTCAGCGAGACGCTGCGGACGCCGGACAGCACGCTGATCTTTGTGACTCCTGATCGTGCGAAGTCGATCATCGAGGATCAGGTGAACTGCATGGGCTGCCTCAGCCAGTGCCGTTTCTCCAACTGGTCACAGCACGAGCCGGAGTTCAGCAACGGCAAAAAGGCGGATCCGCGCAGTTTCTGCATTCAAAAGACGTTGCAGGCGGTGAGCCATACCCAGGACGCCGACGAGCTGGAACATAATCTTATGTTCTCGGGGCATAACGCGTATCGGTTCGCGCAGGACCCCTATTACGGGAACAACTTCATTCCGACGGTGAAGCAGCTCATGGAGCGCATTCTCACGGGTCGTTAGACCATGATGCGTTTGGGTTGCTCAACCCAAGCGCATAAACATGATAGATAAAACAACAAGTTAGAGCCTGATATTTTGTCTACTCAAAATCATCAGGCTCTAAGGATTCCAGCCGATACCGGCCCTCAGGAACGCGTAGCCGAGGGCGACGAAGTGGGCGCGTTCGCGGTTGGTTTTGCCGTAGGAGTGGCCGCCGGTGTCGAGTTCGTAGAACCAGGCTTTGCGGCCCATTTCTTCCAGTTTGGCCGCCATCTTGCGGGCGTGGCCGGGGTGTACCCGATCGTCCCTGCGGGTGGTGGCGATGAGGATGGGTGGGGCTTGCCCGTCGGCTGAGACGGTGTGGTAGGCGGAGATGTGCTGGAGGAAGGCCCAGTCCTCGGGTTTGTCGGGGTCGCCGTATTCCGCGATCCAGGAGGCCCCTGCGAGGAGCTTCGTATAGCGGCGCATGTCGATGAGCGGGATGGTGCAGAACAGGGCGCCGAAGCGGCTGGGATAGCGAGTCAGCATGTTGGTGATGAGGATGCCGCCGTTGGAGCCGCCTTCGGCTGCGATGCGGCTGGGTGTGGTGACGCCGCGGGCGACGAGGTCTGCGGCGATGGCGGCGAAGTCGTCGTGGCTGATTGCCTTGCCTTCGCGTCTGCCGGCGTCGTGCCAGGCGGGGCCGAATTCGCCGCCGCCGCGAATATGGGTGAGGACGGAGGTGCCGCCCTTTTCGAGCCAGAGCTTGCCGATGGCGCTGCGGTAATAGGGCTGTTCGGAGACGTTGAAGCCACCATAGCCGCTCATATGGACCGGCGCGTCGCCGATTTCGCCGATGGGTCCGACCTGGACGTAGGGGATGGAGGCGCCGTCGATGGAGATGGCCTCGTGTCGGGTGACGGCCAGGCCTTGGGCGTCGAAGGCAGTGGGCGCGCGCTTGAGGATCGTGGGCGTGGCGGAGATGTTGGACGTCAGCAGAAGGGTTGCGGGGGTCAACGGGTCCTGCACGTTGGCAAGCAGGGTGCCGTCTGACTCTTCGGCGTCCTCGTCGAGGGGCCAGACGCTGACGACGCCGATCTCGGGCAGGTGTTGCAGGGTTTCGCGCGTCCAGCCGGCGGCGCCTGGGGTGAAGATCTCGTGCGAGGGTTTCAGGTCGTCCATGACGGCCACGACGAGTTTGCCGTCCGACCAGAAGAAGCCGCTGCTGGTGCGGCGGGGGCCGGGAGTGAAGAGGATTTCCATCTCACGCAAACCGGCCAGGAAGGCACTGAGACCGATGCCTAGCATGGTGCCGGGGGCGTGGGTGGTGCCGTTGATGGTCCAGGGCGTGCGGGGGCGGAGCGCGAACCAGCCGCGTTGCCAAAGGCAGCCGATGTCGCTTGGCAGGTCCAGCAGGGTGCGGGGGCCTGCGAGGTCGCCGACCCAGATGGCGCAATTGAAGAAGTCGGTGCGGTCGATGAAGATGAGGGGTTTGGCCGGGTCTTCGTCGTCCACCTGCACGCTTGCGGCCATGTGGCCGGGCGGGATGGCGAAGATTTCGGGTGCGGTCAGCGGATCGGTGCCGCGGCGCCAGAGGCGGGCGGTGCGGGCGTAGCCGGATGTGGTGGCCTGGTCGTCGCCATAGGCGGAGGAGAGGAGAAGTGTGTCCCGGTCGTACCATGCGGTGCCGCCTTTGGCTTCGGGGAGCGTGAAGCCGGCTTCGACGAAGGTTTTGGCAACGAGGTTGAATTCGCGCAGCACGGCTGCGTCTCCGCCGCCACGGGAGAAGCGGACGATGGCGAGGTCGTGGGTGTGGGGCAGCGCGGTGGCACCTTGATAGACCCAGTCTTCGTTTTCGGCTGCCGCGAGTTCGTCGATGTCGAGGATTGTTTCCCATTCGGGGGTGTCGGTCTGGTAGGATTCCAGCCAGGTGCGGCGCCAGAGGCCGCGGACATTGGTGGCGTCTTTCCAGAAATTATACACGCGGTTGCCGCGCCGCGTGACGACGGGGATGTTGTCGGGGCGGTCCATGATGTTGGCGAGGGCGTCGGCGTCCAGTTCCACGTCCAGCCCGTCGAACCGGGCGAGGGTTCGGGTGTTTTGTTGGGCCACCCAATCCAGGGCTGCCGCGCCGTCCACCTCCTCCAACCAGAGCCGTGGGTCGGTATCTGGCGTTTGGAGCGTCGGATTAAATTTCATGTAGGCGCCCTGATAAATAGAGTTTTTTGGTTCTTTTGTTCACAAAAGAACTGCTTATGCGTCCATCTTTAGGGCTGCCAAGAATGCTGATTGCGGAATTTCCACCTTGCC
>JANYFG010000057.1 GCA_025362815.1 Rhodospirillales bacterium | reverse complement strand
ATACTGATCGGAAGCCTGCTACGGCGACGTGATGTAACCATATGATAGATAACGCTTTTCCGCGCTATCTAGGCCAGCCCCAAAAACTTTATACAATGCGGCGCAACGCCCTTTTATGAGTGAAGTCTTTTTGCTTCTTTTTCTTCAGAAAAAGAAGACGCTTTCAAGTAGGCCCGCCAGCCCCCCAGATGCCTGATATCCGGCGTGCCGGCCTCGATCAGGCGCTGCACCGCGAAGGCCGAGCGCTCGGCCAGATAGGAAAATCCGGGACAGGCCGCCGATCCAAATGGCGGGATCGGCGTGAGCGGCATCCGCTGCGATCGCGGCGTGGGCCGCCCGAAGCGGGCTCACCTCAGCAGGTCGAGCACGGCACGGGTGAGAATACCGTCGGGCTTTTGCAGCTCGTCGAGGATGTTGAAATGGTTGGCGCCGACGACGGGGATCAGCGGGCCGGGCGCATGGGCGTCGGCGCGCCTTGCGTGCAGGCGGCGGCTATCCTCGATCAGGGCGGGCAGTTCCTCGGTGCCATAGGCGATGCCCATGGGCTTGTCGACGACGGGCAGGCGGAGCGGTGAGAGCTCTGCCACTTCGTCGTCGGTCAGGCGCAGGGCGTCGTTCAGGCCGATATCACGCAGCGGGCCCAGTTCGAACACGCCAGAGATGGACAGGCCCGCGGACACGCCGGGATGGGACAGCGCCATGGCGGTAAGGTGGCCGCCAGCGGAGTGGCCGGCCACGACGATGGGGCCGGCGACGCCGTAATCCGGGCCGTGTTCGACAAGCCAGTCGAGCCCGGCATGGATCTGCGCCACGAGCTGGGTGAGCGTGACCTGGGGCGTGAGATCATACCCGATGAAGGCCGCCGACCAGCCGAGCGGGCGCACGCCCTCGGCGAGGACGCTTACGATATCGCGTGAGCCACGCTGCCAATAGCCGCCATGGATGAACACGAGGCAGGGCGAGGTGGGCTCGGCGGCGGGGAACAGGTCCCATTTGGTGCGCTCGCCCGGCGCGTAGGCGATGTCGAGACCGGCGGGGCGGGTGGCGCGGAACACCGCAGACGCTTCGGCGCGGGTGGCCTGGATCTCGGCGGTGTTGGCGACGGAGAGGGTGTTGTTATAGGCGAGATCACGCTCCTGGCGTGTCATGTAGGCCCATTCACCATGCGGGGCGCGACGCGGGGAGAGGTAGCTGCTCATGTCGGAGCCCTTCTGGAAACGTCGATTGCATGCCCCTTATCAGGCCATATTTTGCATGAAGCGGCCGGCCGACCCGGTGCGCACCAGCAAGATGTGTTGACGTTGCAAGGGTCAGCATCAAGCCTTTTTGGTATCACGCATGACGCTGAGCCGGAAGTGTTCGCCTGCGTTCATTCACGGCCGCGCTGAAACGTCACGCGGCCGCGCCGGTGATCGTGTTCATCGCGATAGCCACGAGGCCCGGGCGTTATTTGCGGTTTGGCAGCTCGATTCCGGCCAACGCCTCCCAGAAGCGGATGACGAAGGCGTCATCCTGCCCGCCATGGCCGCTGGCGGCGGCGGCGAGGAAAAGCTGGTGGGCGGCCGAGGCCATGGGAAGCGGGAAGGTGAGCGCGCGGGCCTGGTCGAGGACGATTCCGAGGTCCTTGACGAAGATGTTGACCGAGGAAAGCGGGGTGTCGTCGCCGGCGAGAATGTGGGGGACGCGGTTTTGAAACATCCACGACGAGCCGGCGGACGTGCTGATGACGTCGAACAGGGTTTGCGGGTCGGCGCCGGCGCGGATGCCCAGCGCCATCGCCTCGGCGGCGGTGGCGATGTGGACGCCGGCCAGAAGCTGGTTGACCATCTTGACGGTGCTGCCGATGCCGGCCTCGTCGCCCAGGCGCCAGATCTTGCTGGCGATGGCGTCGAGCACGGTTTCGGCGGCATCGAACGCGGCGGGGCTGCCTGAGGCCATCACGGTCATGGTGCCGCCGCGTGCGCCCACCGCGCCGCCGGAGACGGGGGCGTCCAGCATCAGGAACCCGGCTTCGGTGAGTTTGGCGTCCAGCGCGCGTGCGGCCTCGGGGGCGACGGTGGTGCAGCACAGCACGACGGCGCCGGGGGCGAGGCTGGCAAGGCAGGACCCGGCGCCAAACAGCACGTCGTTCGCCTGGGCGGCATTGACCACGAAGACGATGAGCGCCTGGAGATCGTCCGCGAGGTCGGAGGCGACGGCCACCGCGGTGCCACCGGCGGCCTCGAGCTCGGCGCGGCCTTCGGGGCGCGGTTCGCATCCGAACACGGCGTGGCCCGCCTTGAGCAGGTTGAGGGCGGCGCCCATTCCCATGGAGCCGAGACCGATGACACCGACGCGCATTTTATCGCTCCTTCAATCTTGGTTCGTGCCAGGTCAGAACGTGCCGCGAAAACGCTCGACGGCGGCGACGAGGGCGCGGCGCACGCCGGGTTCCAGGGCGGAATGGCCGGCATCGGGGATGATCGTGAGGCGGGCCAGCGGCCAGGAGGCGGTGAGCTCGAAGGCTGAAATGGGCGGGCAGATCATGTCGTAGCGGCCCTGAACGATCTCGCCGGGGACATGGGCGATGCGGTCCATATGGGCGAGCAGGCCGCCTTCGGGCAGAAACAGCTCGTGCTTGAAATAATGCGCCTCGATGCGCGCGAGGCCGAGCGATGAGCGGTCCTGCGCGAAGCTGGACACCATGTCCGGGCTGGGCATGAGCGTGCTGCACGAGCCTTCGTACATCGACCAGGCGCGGGCGGCCGGCATGTGTATGGACGGATCCGGGTCGCAGAGGCGGGCGAGGTAGGAATTCAACAGATCGTGGCGCTCGGCCGGCGGCAGGAAATGGGTGAAGGCGGCGTGCGCCTCGGGGAAGATCGCCTGCATGCCGTGCAAGAACCAGTCAACCTCGGAGCGGCGGCCGAGGAACACGCCGCGCAGCACGAGGCCCGCCACGCGCGACGGGTGGTTCTGCGCGTAGGCCAGGGCCAGGGTGGACCCCCAGGAGCCGCCGAACAGCAGCCAGCGCTCGATGCCCAGATGCTTGCGCAGGCGTTCGATGTCGGCCACGAGGTCGGGCGTGGTGTTGGCCTCAAGCCCGCCCAAGGGACGGCTGCGGCCGGCGCCGCGCTGGTCGAAGATCACCAGGCGCCAGTGATGGGGGTCGAAAAAGCGGCGATGCACCGCGCCCGCGCCGGCGCCGGGGCCGCCGTGGAGGAACAGAACCGCGGCTCCCGTGGGGTTGCCGACCTGCTCCCAATACATGACATGGTGCGCCGACAACGGCAGGTGGCCGGTTTCGTAGGGGCCGATATCGGGAAAGAGGTCACCGCGGGGCATAACGGATTCTATACGGGCACAAGGCCTTGGGGAGAAGAGCGGATGGAGCGGCTTTGGGTGGGTTTTGGTGCGATCGCAGGCGCTTCGACGGTGGCGATGGCCGCCTACGCCGCCCATGGGCTGGGCGGCACCGCGCCTGCGGTGATCGCGAATGTGGGCAGCGCGATCCAGATGCAGGGGCTTCACGCGCTGGCGCTGGTGGCCACCGGGCTGTGGGCGCGGCGCGGCGGCGTGCTCGCTCATCTTGCCGGGGCGGCCTTCGTGTTGGGCCTCGTTCTGTTCTGCGGCACGCTGTATCAGCCGATCGCGCCGGGCTGGGCGCGGACGATCCACGTGGGATTCCTGGCGCCGGCCGGCGGCATGCTGCTGATCGGCGGGTGGGTGCTGCTGGGCCTGTCGGCGCTGCGGCGTTGAGCGTTCGCGCGGCGTATCTGGCGGCCGAGGGGCTGGACGACGTGCTGGCCGAGGAACTGTCGCGCAGCGGGCGGAGCATTTCGGCCTGGCACGGCATGCTGGCGTTGTCGCCCGAGCCCCCTGCCCCGTCGGCCTGGGCGCTGGATGTGTGGACCGATCCGCGGGAGATCGAGACGCCATCGGTGAAGTCCGCGTCGGATGCGCTGCGCGGGATGCAGCGCAACTGGTGCAGCCACACGGTGGATTTTCATCGGCGCACGGCGTTGATCACGCAGCGCCTGCCGCCGGTGAAGGCGCGCGACCTGGTGTTTCCGGAGGCGGCGCCTTCGAGCCATCTGGGGGCGTGGACGTTGCTTGCGCCCGAGCGGATGTTGGCGAGCCCCACCAAATCCAGCCCGTTCGTGGGCGGTGCGCCGCGTTTCGTGGAGGACCATATCGGGCCGCCGTCACGCGCGTATCTGAAGCTGTGGGAGGCCTGCACGCGGATCGGGGCCTGGCCACGGCCCGGCGATCGCTGCATCGACCTGGGCGCGTCGCCGGGGGGATGGACGTGGGCAATCGCGAAACTGGGGGCGGCGGTCGAGGCCATCGATCGCGCACCCCTCGCCGACAAGGTGGCCGGGATGAATGGTGTGAGCCAGCGCCAGGGCAGCGCGTTCACGGTGACGCCGGAGCCGGTGGACTGGCTGTTCAGCGACATCATCGCCTATCCCGCACCGCTTCTGGAGATGGTGCAGGCATGGATCGCGGCGGGCACGACGGGGCGGATCGTTTGCACCATCAAGTTCCAGGGCAACACCGATCACGCCGCGGCCGACGCGTTTGCAGCGATCCCCGGCGGGCGGGTGACGCATTTGTTTCACAACAAGCACGAACTGACATTCGACTGGGCTAAACCGCTGGAGACATCAGTTGCGGCATTTAGATCATGATGCGTTTGGGTTGATTAACCCGAACGCATAAACATGATCGATCAAACAAGAGTAGAGCGTGATGATTTTGTTTCTACTCAAAATCATCACGCTCTAAATGATCGTGTCTGGCTCCATGCGGTTCGCAACGTCGCCGCTGGCGTGGGCATGCACGATGACGCCGTCCTGCCCCACGACGAAGGTGGATGGCAGCGAAAGCAGGCACGATCCTTCGCCCTGCCGGCGCGCGAGATCGATGCCGTAGCCTTGCAAGGTCGTTTCAGGCCCGCACGCAGGGGGGCAGGCCTCGCTTTTGCGGAAGGCCTCGGCCTGCTGGCTGGCGTCGCGCGCGGCATTCAGCATGCGCTGCATGGGGCCGAGCATGAGGCGGCCGAGATCGGTGAGCTGGGTGCGGCTGCGTTCGCGGTGCAAGAGGGGGCCGCCGAGTTCGTCTTCGAGCTTTTGGATGGATTTGGTGAGCGCGGGCTGGGAGACATGGCACGCCTCGGCTGCCCGGGTGAAATGCAGCAACGCGGCGAGGGTGACGAAGTATCTGATCTGGTTCAGTTCCATGCCGTGCTCTGAAGCCTCCGCCGCTGCGTTATCGGGCAGGCCCGCCCATCGCGGTCACGCACGCGGCCACGCGCGCGCTCAGCAACAGGACTGCGATGCGCCGGATGCGTTGCAGGCGTGGCGGACGATTCCGGATGGGCGGCGCGGGGTCAGTGTTCCTGATCGCGCGGTGGATGGCATGGAACCCGTCGAACGCCGGATAATCACGTCACCCTACGGATTTTTTGGCAGGGTGGCTTTGGATTGAAGCGCTTTGAGCGCCGGGATGACGAAGAAGGGGGCGGCGTGCATCACGATGCGGCCGGCCTGGTAGAGATGGGTGAGGATGAGGGCCACGAGGATGAGGGTCGGGATCAGCAGCGCGTCGATGCGGCGGAACAGCGTGGCGTCGGTTTCGGGGCGACATGCGGCGAGCGTGGCCAGGACGGCGATGGGGAGCGTGTTGAGGACAAGGCCGCGCGGGGTGGCGTAGGCGTGGATGTTCTCGGCGAGAGTGGTGACGAAGCCGCCGGGGCGAAGTTGGTATTCGTTACCGGGCAGTTTCAGCACCGCCACCAGGACGGCATAGGCCAAAACGGCGGCGATGGCGGTGGCGGTCTGGCGGGGGAAGGTTCTGCGGAAATCCGGGTCGAGCGCCGTTCGGATCACCATCCAGATGGCGAGGACCAGCGCGATCTTTTCGTTGACGCCGATGGAGGCCGCGAGGAGGGCGGCGAAGGCCAGGGGGCGGCGGATGGTGCACAGGGCCGCGGTGATGAAGAGCAGGGCCAGCGCATCGATGGCCGTGATCTGGGTGTACCACGCCAGAGCCCAGGCAAGGGCGGCGGCTGCGAGGGCGTGGCCGTGGTCGAGCCGGCCTTCGGTTTTCGCCAGACGCCACGTGAGCATCGCGGTGAGGATGGTGGCGAGATAGGACAGCATGGCCAGCGCCGCGATGGCGCGTGTGGCGACCTCTGGCAGGATGGCGGGCAGGTTCGAGAGCGGGATGGCGGGCAGAAGTTTGAAAAAGGGCCAGGCGAGGGCCATCGAGAGCAGGCGGTAGGCGTAGGGGGATTCGGGGATGCCGCCGAGGGGGTTGCCGTCGAGCCAGAGCAGGTAGGGCGTGTAGTCGTCGTGCGGGACGGTATCGAAGGCGGCGAGGCGGTAGAGGGTGAAGAAGAACGGGCTCAGCAGGAGGGTAAGACCCGCGAACCACGCCGCTTGTTTCATGCGGGCAGGCCCGCGACCCAGGCGTTAAAAGCGGTTTGGAATGCGGCCAGGGGCAGGGTTTTCTTGGGGTGATGGCCGTGTGTCTGGCGGATGGTGGCGTGGGTGGCGGAGAGGGTGAGCTCGAAGGCGTTGCCGGTGAAGGTTTGGGCGCGTTTGTTCACCATTGCTTCATGTATTTCGGCAATCCTGGGGCGGTAGTCCTGCACGTCCGTGCGGAGAAAGTCGGCGAGGATGTCGTTCTGGTTTTGGGGGTCGTTCGTCATGGTGCGACCTCGGCGCTGTCGGGAAATGCGGTGTTGATGTCGCCCCGGCTGAGGGTGGCGTAGCGGATGGTGAAGGGATGACCATCGGTGCCGGTGCAGTAGGCCGCACCACCCTGGGGTGGGGCGGAGGGGGCGATGAATCCCCAGCTTCTCGGTTTTGGCGTGGGGGGTTGGGCGGCGGCGTAGCGGATGGAGGTTTCGATCTGGGCTTCCGTGCACGTGCGCGGGTAGAAGCTGGAGAATTTGGTGGCGCCGTTGGTGAACTGGACGGTGGCGTTGTAAAGGCCTCGGCCGCCGCGCATGGGTTGCGGGTCTCGGATACCGGAGACGGCCGGCGTGGGGTGGAGAAGCTCGGTGTGATAACCGTCGGGTTTTCCCCGGCGGATTTCACCGCAGAAGACATGGACGAGGTTGATCTGCGGTTTGGGGCCACGGAAACGGGGGCCGTCGCAGTCGAACGCGTAGGCGTGGTTCGCGGAGACGATCGAGATCGGGAGGAGGAGCAGGACCAGAGCGGTTCGCATCAGCGTTTCCTTGCGGCGATGGCGGCCAGGGCGGCGAGGGCCAGAACGAGTGCGGCGCCGGCGATCGCCGCCGCGTGTAGGGGCCAAATGGGCCAAAGACGGTCGACGGCCAACAGAATGAGGCAGGCGAGAAGCGCGTGGAGTGCAATCGCCGTGCGCACGCTCAGGCGTGCGCGAGCACGGAATCACAGATGCGCGCCACGTCCTGGTCGGTGAGATCGGGGTGCAGCGGCAGGGCCATGATGCGGGTGGCGATGTCTTCGCTGACGGGCAGGGCGGCACCGTCATGGGCGTGGGCGTAAGCGGGCTGCAGGTGCAGGGGGCGAGGGTAGTAGATGGCGCTGGGCACGCCGTCGGCCTTGAGGCCGGCCTGCATGCGGTCCCGGGAATCCGTGTCCGGCAAAACGATGGCGTAGATGGCCCAGGCGCTGACGCTGTCGGGCACGCGGGCGGGGGTGATGACGGCGTTGCCGAGGCGGCCGTCATACACGGCGGCGATGCGGGCGCGGGCTTCGAGCTCTTCCTCGAAGACGGTGAGTTTGCTGAGCAGGACGGCGGCTTGCAGCGTATCCAGCCGTCCGTTCATGCCGGTGCGCAGAACCTCGTAGCGGGTGGTGCCTTCGCCGTGGGTGCGCAGCGAACGGTAAAGGGCGGCGCGCTCGTCGCTTTCGGTGAACAGGGCACCGCCGTCGCCGTAGGCGCCGAAGGGTTTGGAGGGGAAGAAGCTGGTGGCGGTGCAGTCCGCGGCGGAGCCCAGCCTGCGGCCATGGTGGGTGGCGCCGAACGCCTGGGCGCAGTCGTCCAGCGTGAAGAGGCGCTCGCGCTGGGCGATTTCGCCGATGGCCGGCCAGTCCGCGGGTTGTCCGAAAAGGTCGACGCCGATGATGGCGCGGGGGCGGAGCCTGCCCTCGGCGCGAATGGCGGTGATGCGTTCCTGCAGATGTTCGACGTCGATCTGGAAGGTGTGGGGGTCGATGTCGACAAAGACGGGAGTGGCGCCCAGCACAAGGGGCACTTCGGCGGTGGCGGTATAGGTGAAGGCGGGCAGGAACACGGCGTCGCCACGCCCAATTTCCTCGGCCATCATGGCGATCTGCAGCGCGTCGGTGCCCGACGAGACGGAGACGCAATGTTTGGCGCCGCAGAACGCCGCGAGCTTTTCTTCGAGCTCTGCGACCTCGGGGCCGAGGATGAACTGGCAGTGGGCGAGCACGGCATCGATGCGCGGCTTGAGGTCGGCGGCGATGCGGGCCTGCTGGGCCTTGAGGTCGAGGAACGGAATGGGGCGAAGGCCGGTCAGATCTGGGGGCATGTCTTGTTCCTGTCAGCCACGCGCGAGGCCCGCGGTGCCATCGGCGTTGTGATCGAATTCGGGCACCATGCGGCCGAGCATGGCAAGGGCCGCGCCTTCCTGGCCGGCGCGGCAGGCGGCGGCGATTTCGTCGATCGCGCGGCCGACGATGGCGGGGTCGGCGGTGCGGGGGGTGGCCATCATCAGGCCGGGGAAGTCGGTGGGCGTCGGCGGTTCGCGGCCGTGGAACATTTCCTCGAACAGTTTCTCGCCGGGACGAAGGCCGGTGAAGACCACCTTGATGTCGGCGTCCGGGCGCAGGCCGGCGAGGCGGATCATCTGGTGGGCGAGATCGACGATCTTCACCGGCTCACCCATGTCCAGCACGAAGATGCCGCCGTCGCTGATGTGGCGGTCGCAGCCGACGACGCTGGCCTGCAGCACGAGGCCCACGGCTTCGCGCACCGTCATGAAGTAGCGCTCCATGTCCGGGTGGGTGACGGTAAGCGGGCCACCCTGGGCGAGCTGGCGTTGGAACAGCGGCACCACGGAGCCGGTGCTGCCGAGCACGTTGCCGAAACGGACGGTGATGCAGCGCATGCCCGGGGCGGGCAGGTTGAGATTGGGTTGGCCCAGATGCGCCCGGGCGTCGATGTCCAGCGACTGGCAGTACATCTCGGCCAGACGCTTGGCGGCGCCCATCACGCTGGTGGGGTTCACGGCCTTGTCGGTGGAGATCAGCACCATGGCCTGGGCGCCCGAGGCCCGGGCCGCGTCGGCCACGTTGCGGGTGCCGATGGCGTTGGTGAGCAGGCCTTCGGTGGGGTTGCCCTCCACCATCGGCACGTGCTTCAGGGCGGCGGCATGGAAGACGAGGTCGGGGCGGTAATCGTCCATGACCGCCTGGATCCGGCCGGCGTCGCGGATGTCGGCTATCACGATGCGGCGGTCGCCGGCGGCGTGGCCCAGTTCCTGTTCGATCTGCCACAGCGCATATTCGCCGTTGTCGAGCAACACGAGCAGACGCGGCGCCAGGGCCGCCACCTGGCGCACCAGCTCAGACCCGATGGTGCCGCCGGCGCCGGTGATCAGCACGCATTTTCCGGCGATCAGCCGTGCCATGCCGTCGCGGTCCAGTTTCCATTGCGCGCGGTTGAGCAGGTCCTCGATGGCCACGGGCCGCAGATCGAGATGCGAGCCGCCATGCGCGGTGTCGAGCGCGGTGGGGCGGGGAGCGCGGGCCACGCGCAGGCCCTCGGCATCGGCCGCCTGCATCAGGCCAGCGAGCACGGGGCCGGGGATATCCGCCTCCGTCAGAACCAGCGATGCCGGCAGCCGGTCGGCGGCGCGCAGGCCCGCCAGGATCGCGCCCGCTTCGTCGACGGCGCCGAGGATCGGCATGCCGTGTATCCGGCGCCCGGTCTGCGCCTGGCCGAGCGAGAGCAGGCCCACCACGTGAAAAGGTGGGGAGCGCTCGGTGGCCAGCGCGGTCAGGAACAGGTCGGCCCCCTCGCCTGCCCCCACCAGAAGCACCGGCTGAGACGCGTCGTTGGCCTGTTCGCCCTGCATCATCCGGTACGCCACGCGGGGCAGGCTGAGCAGCAAGGCGAGCGACATCAGATGCAGCGCGGGATAGGCCGGGCTGGGCGGTGCGGCGCCGAAGCCGGCCACCAGGCCGATCACATACAGCGCGGTGGCCGCCACGCTCGCCGCCGCCACGCTCACGAGGTCGGCGATCGTGGCGAAGCGCCAGTATTGCGTGGACAGACGAAACGGCAGGCCGCCGATCAAAAGGGCTGCCACCGCCCACGCGATCGGCCAGGCCGGTTGCAGCGGATCGCTCTGCGGATCCATCAGCCAGCGCGACAACGGCACGGCCGCAGCCGCCAGTGCCGAGTCCAGGCCGATATTCAACGCGATTCGCAGGGCCGATCGATGGGTCGCCATGCGCACTGCTATAAACGTGCCCTGTTCCAGTGGCCATACACGCGCGAGGCCGCTATCAGCACCGCATGACCCTTCTGGCTTTCCTGCGCCACCTGCTGTTCTGCTTCGGCCTCGCCGGCGTCTCCGCCCTGGTGGTGCGTGCCACCATCGATGCGCGCATGATCGACCGGCCCAACGCCCGCAGCGCCCACACCCGCCCCACGCCGAAGGGCGGCGGCATCGGGGTTGTGGTGGCGTTCATGCTCGGGATCGGCGTGCTCTACGGTTTCGCGGATTT
This sequence comes from Rhodospirillales bacterium, assembly GCA_025362815.1. Lineage (GTDB taxonomy): Bacteria > Pseudomonadota > Alphaproteobacteria > Acetobacterales > Acetobacteraceae > CAIQQQ01. Next base: position 2,027 of record JANYFG010000057.1, on the reverse strand, counting down.
TTCGCGGATCGCCGAGCCGTATTTCCGCGGTGTCATCCTGGCGGCCTTCGCCATCGCCGTGGTGTCGTTCCTCGACGATCTCCGCGACTGGCCGTTTTCCGTCAAGCTTGCCGCCCAGATACTCGCCGCTGCCACCGCGATTGCCAGCGGATTGTATGTGAGCGAGATCCGCGTGCCCTTTTGGGGGCCGGTGGCGCTGGGCTGGCTGGGGCCCGTTGCCACCATGGTGTGGATCGTTTTCGCCACCAACGCGATGAACTTCATGGACGGGCTGAACGGCCTCGCGGCGGGGGTGACGTTGGTGGCCTGCCTGTTCCTGGCAGCGATCGCGCAGTCGCAGGCCGGCTGGTTCGTGTATTTCGCCTCACTTTCGCTGGCGGCGGGGCTGGCCGGGTTTCTGCCGTTCAACTTCCCCCAGGCCCGCATTTTCATGGGCGACGTCGGCAGCCAGTATTGCGGCTTCGTGCTGGCCATGCTTGGCGTCGCCGCGGCCCGTTTCGGCGCGGTGGAGATGTCGCTGCTGCTGGTGCCGATGCTGCTGCACGGCATTCTGTTCGACGTGGCGTTCACCCTGGTGCGCCGCCTGCTGAACGGCGACCGCATCACCCAGGCCCATCGCAGCCATCTCTACCAGCTCGCCCACCGCGCCGGCATGGATGCACGCTGGATCGCCGCGTTGCATTGGGGTTTCACGGCGCTTGGCGGCCTGGTCGCCATTTTGTTTGTGGCCGCCCCCGGCGTGCTGAAACCGGCCTTGCCGCTGTTGTTGCTGTTGCCGCAGATGTTCTGGCTTGCCTATGTTCTGCTGCGGTCGCGGCGCGCTGAAATCGGCGCGTGGTGATTGGGCGGCATTCCCGGGCGAACGGCGGCGGCCGGACTTAAACCTGCCGTGATCGCCTGCTATTGTGCGCACACATCTCGAGGAGGCCCCCAGCATGATCCGCAAATTGGCTTTGATCGTCTGCCTGATGGCCCCGATGGCAACACATGCCGCGCATGCCCAGGACAAGAACCCGTCCTTCACGCTGGTGAACAAATCGAGCCAGCCGATCCGCGAGCTGTTCGTCACCCCCGCCGGTGATTCGAACTGGGGCCAGAACCGCCTGACCGCGCCGATCGCGCCGGGCGCCAACTTCGCCGCCCGGCGCAAGGTGGACGGCAACTGCGTGTTCGACCTGCGCGTGGTGTATGCCGACAACTCCCGCGAGGATCGCCGCACCGTCAACACGTGCAACGCCGAGGATGTCGCCTTTGCCGGCGCGACCAAAACCGCTGCCGCCGCACCCCCTGTTACAGCACCCGCTGGCGCAGCGTCCCCTGCTGCGGCGTCCAGATCCGAGGATGCCGGCTTCCGCCTGACCAACCACAACAAGCAGTCGATCGCGGAACTGTATGCCAGCCCCAAGGGCGAGCCGCGCGGGGGGAACCTGCTCGACAAAGGCGCCTTGCCACCTGACGCCAGCATTCCGCTGAAGCCTGCTTCCGCCGGTTGCCTGTTCGACCTCAGTGTGGTGTTCGCCGACAAGACGACGAAGACCCGCAGCACGGATCTGTGCAAGGTGAAGGACATCACCGTCCCGTAACCGCCGCGCGGGAGTCTGGCTCTTCCGCCCCCAGTGTGTATGCTTCCGGACACAAGAATGATCCGGGAGGATCCGCATGAGCGCCACGCTGGCGGTCGCGGCCATAAAGGCCAAAGCGACGACCAAGAACTACGCCCGTGTCTACTGGCCGTTCGTGCTCCCGGCCGGCATCGTGGTGGCGGCGGTGATCGTGCTGCCCTGGATCTTCACGCTCGTGATGTCCGTGCACGAATGGAAGATCGGCAGCGATCCCAGCTTCGTGGGGTTCGAGAACTATATACGCCTGTTCGCCGACGACCGGTTTCAGTGGGCACTGCTGCGCACGCTGTATTTCACCACGCTGGCGGTGATTTTCCCCATGGTGCTCGGCATTCTCGCCGCCGTCACGTTCCACAAGAACTTTCCGTTGCGCGGCATCGCCCGCACCGCATTCATCCTGCCGAT
>JANYFG010000019.1 GCA_025362815.1 Rhodospirillales bacterium | reverse complement strand
CCAGCGTGCTCAACGAAAGGCTGAAAAGCGTTACTTCACCCTTATCTAGGCCAGCCCCAAGTCTTTTGCTTCTTTTCTTCAGAAAAGAAGGCCTTACCTCTCCAAAGCCTCAATCTCCTCCTCACTAAACCCAAAATGATGCGCGATTTCGTGGATCACCACATTGCGCACCAGCCGCCCGAGATCCTCGCCACCTTCCACCCATTCCAACAGGATTGGTTGACGATACAGAAAGATCAAATCGGGAGGCCGTGCGATATCGCCCACGCTGCGTTCGCCGATGGGTGTGCCTGTATAGAGCCCGGTCAGGTCCCACTCGCTTTCGATGCCCATCGCATCCAGCGTTTCGTCGTCGGCGAACTCTGCCACCGAGATTCCCACGCCCTGGATATGCCGGCGCAGAGCCTCAGGGATTTCAAGCAGGGCCTGCTCCGCCAAAACGGCAATCGCCTCGCTGTCGGGCGGCGTTGTATATTCGCTCATCCCGGAACAGGGCCACGCCCTGCACCGCCGCGTCAAGGAACCCCATCATGGTCGCCAAACTCACCGAAACCGAGCGTGTAGGCTTGGCCAGTCTCCTGCCTTCCTGGTCGCAGACCGAAGGGCGCGATGCGATAAGCCGCAGCTTTCGCTTTGCCGATTTTTCCGAGGCCTGGGGATTCATGAATCGGGTTGCCCTGCTTGCCGAGGCCCAAGCGCATCACCCCGAATGGTCCAACGTCTACAACCGCGTCGACATCACCCTGACCACCCACGACGCCGGCGGGCTGTCGGCCAATGACGTGACGCTGTCCAAAGCCATCGACGCGATCCGCCCCTGATCACGCTTACCCCACCGCAGCGCACCGCCCGCATCCGGCTCGCCACCTCCCGCCTGTGCCTGGCCTTAGGATGGTCGTCGCTGCACGAGGTGCGGCTTGAGAACAGCCGCCGCGTCGACATCCTGGCCCTGCGTCCGGACGGCAGCTTTGTTTGCATCGAGGTGAAATCTGGCCTGGCCGACTTTCAGGCCGACCGCAAATGGCACCACTACCGCGACTACGCCGACGCGCTGTATTTCGCTGTCGACGCCGAATTTCCGCAGCATCTGCTACCGGAGGATTGCGGGCTGATCGTGGCGTGGGAAACCGCAGACCTGTTGCGCATCGCGCCCGAGCATAAAATGTCCGCCCCACGCCGGCGGGTTCTCACCCAGCGTTTCGCCCGTCTCGCGGCGATGCGCCTGCAGGCGCTCGAGGATCCCGCGGGCATGATCGAGATGCAACAGGCGCTGCGGGCGGAGTGATTCCGGCCTCGCTATCCCTCCCCGCCGCCAGCATTCAGCGAATCGCGAAGCCACTTCATGCTCAGCGGATGCTGGCTGCGCAAGAAGCGGAAATATCCGCGAAACGGCTGATACAAGGCGGACACCGGATAACTCGTAAAGCGGTCCGCAAGGTCGCTGCGAACAAAAAACGCGTTGCAGCCAGAGATCGAGCACGCCACCAGCACGTAGCCTTGCATCAGATCGCAGAAATACGACAACGACGCGCAATGATAGTCGTCAACCTCCCAAACGGTGGCAGGATTGTACCGGGTGCATAGCCGGGTCGGCGGCGGAAATTTAGCATTGTATTCCAGGCACACCACGAGCGGACGGATGATGCCGATGGCTTTGGCCATGATGAACGCATCGTTTCCGTCAATATCGAGCGAGAACAGGTCCGGCTCGCTGGTCCCGATAAACGCCACGCTCTCGTTCAGAATGTCGCCAATGTTTTCGGCCGTCACGAAGCTGGAGATCAGCTTCAGCCGTTTGCGCCAGGCCGTTTCGTTCCCCAACGCATCGGTGATCGACGCGATATTGTCTTGGGAGCCGTCGAGCCAAACGCCCTTGTAGCCCTGCAGCAGCAGATAATGACTGTTGTTCTCGCGTCCATCGCCACATCCGATCTCGATGAAGCTCCGCGTGCGCCTGTCAACGGGCAGCCGATCGAGTATGACCGCCAGTATTCCGTCCTCGTCGGCCTGCGAGAAAACCTTAAATCCCGAAACAGCCGGATTGTCGGGCGTGATTGCGCGCATGGCACTCTGCAAGGCGGCCAACTTTTCAGACAACTCCATCTGCGGCTGCTCAAGCCGATACTCACGATCGCTCCCCACATGGACCGTCTCCATGACACGACGAGAGATGTAGTCCAAATAGTAAAAGAATAGCTTACGGACGCGTGTCGCTTTCTGCCCCTTACCGGTCAAGCCACCGTAACAAATTGCGGGCGCTGAAACTATGGCTGCGGTCGCAGCAGCATCAGCGCGCTTCTCAGCCGGTAGATGCCCGGCCGAAAATGCCCCATGGTGCACATCCGCTCGCCCTCCTGCGCCAGCATTGCAGGCTCCGGCGGGAGCTGGCCCATACGCAGCTGGATCTGCGCGATATCATGGCGCAGCACATCGCAGTATTCGCGGGTATCGTTGAGAATGCGCGGCATCGCATCCGGATCGGCCGGCCCGCGTGCCATCCCGCCGGAAAATGCGCGTCCGCGTGGGTCAGGTCCCTGTCGTTCGGTGGGCTGCGCCTGTGCCACGGCTATCCCAAGAAGCAACAACACCGCTGGCGCGCGCCACAACAAGGTCATGAGCCGCATCATCGTGGCGGTCCACTTGTTGAACCTCTTGGGAACACATGAAGCTGCCGTCACACGATCAGTCTCGCCCGATACGAAGACTGTCCGAGGCGCGTGACCTCAGCCCATCCTGCGGCTTGATCGGCATCAGCAGGCAGGCCCGCAAGCCGGGCCCCGCATCCGAAAGCTCGATCTCTCCGCCGTGCAGATGCGCCACCGCCTGCACGAGAGCCAGCCCCAATCCGGAGCCCGGGGTGCTGCGCGCCGCCTCGCCGCGGAAGAAACGCTCGGTTGCGCGCAACCGGTCGGGCTCGGGGATACCTGCCCCCTGGTCGGCCACCACGATGCGCAGCGTGCTGCCCTCGATGCCGGCCGCAACCGTGATCACGCCGCCTGTGGGGGAAAACTTGATGGCGTTATCCAAAAGATTGGCCACCGCCTGCTGAATCATGTCGCGATCGCCAAAGGCCGGAAGCGTGTCCGCGATGGATGCATCCAGCGTCATACCGGCCTCCTCCGCGGCGGCATCGTAAAGCTCAACCAGGTCGGTCAGCACCGGCGCCAGTTCCAGCGGCGCGAAGGCGCTGCGCCGGGCGCCGGCTTCGATCTCGGAGATGCGCAGCAGGGCCTGGAACACGCCCACGATGCCGTCCAGATCCGCCATCGCCCGCTCCACGGCGGCGCGCAGTTCGGCTTCGCCGGTGGCGTGCTGATACGCATCCTCCAGCCGCGTGCGGGCGCGGGTGATCGGCGTGCGCAGGTCGTGCGCGATGGCGTTGGACACCTGGCGCACGCCGTCCATCAGCCGGCTGATGCGTTCGAGCATGTCGTTGATGGTCTCGGCCAGCAGGTCGAACTCGTCGTCTTGGCCCTGCACCCGCACACGGCGCGAAAGATCGCCGGCCGAGATCGCCATGGCGGTGGCCGACACGTCGGAGATGGTGGCGCGAAACAGGCCGCGCACCGCCCAGGCGCCCACGCTGCCCAGGATGACCGCGATGGCGGCGGCCCAGAGCAGGGCGCCCTCCATCATCAGGCCGAGACGCGAGCGCACCGCGATGTCGCGCCCCACCAGCATGTGAAAGCCGCCGGGAAGCTCGAAATAATGCACCTGCATCAAGGTGGGAACGCCTGCGCGGTCCAGCTTGAGCTTGCCCCAGTCCTCATCCACCGGCATGCGTGGGGGCCAGGCGTTGAGGTTGCCCTCCATCACCTGAAAGCCCGGGTCCACCAGCAGATACAGCGCGTCGTCGTTGATGTTGCCAGCCACGCGGTCCTTGATGGCCACCATCACGGCTTTCGGCCCGCCCTGCAGGAACTGGCCGATGAGCGCCTCGCTGTCCGAATCGATCGCGGCCACCGTCTGGCGTTCCAGCAGCCCCGCCGTCGACCACCACAGGAACGCCGCCAGGGCGGCGGCGCTGATACCGAACAGCGCCGCGTAGATGACGCCGAAGCGGACACCGGCGGATTTGAGAAGATGGCCCTGTGGGCGCGAGACGGCGGTCGCCTGGCTCAAACCTCTTCCTGACGCAGCATGTATCCCGCGTTGCGCACCGTGTGGATGAGCGGGCTGGGAAACGGCTTGTCCACCTTCTGGCGCAGGCGGCTCACATGCACGTCGATCACGTTGGTCTGTGGGTCGAAATGGTAATCCCACACGCCTTCGAGCAGCATGGTGCGGGTGACGACCTGGCCGGAATGGCGCAGCAGAAATTCCAGCAGGCGGAATTCGCGCGGCTGCAGATCGATCTTCTGGCCGGCCCGGCGCACGGTGCGCGACAGCAGGTCCATTTCCAGATCGGCGGTGACGAGACGCGTGGCGGGCTGGTCGGACTTGCCGCGCCGGGTGAGAGCCTCCACCCGCGCCAGCAGCTCGGCGAAGGCGAACGGCTTTGTCATATAGTCGTCGCCGCCGGCCTTGAGGCCTTTCACGCGGTCATCCACCTGCGCCATCGCCGACAGGAACAGCACCGGCGTGTGGTTGTTCTGCGCGCGCAGGGTCTCCAGCAGACGCAGCCCGTCCACGCCGCCGGGCAGCATGCGGTCGAGCACGATGGCGTCGAAATTCTCGCTCGCCGCCATGAACAGCCCGTCTCGCCCGTTGCCGCTGTGCTCCACCACATGCCCGGCCTCACGCAGGCCCTTCACCACGAAGCTCGCCACGTCCTTGTCGTCTTCAACCACCAGAATGCGCATGCTGGACCCCCTTCAACCTTGGTCGTTCGCCGGACGCCGGCCGACCATGACAGGCACTTCGAGATCGCGGCCCTGCCGTCGCACGGACAGGCTGACATTGATGCCGGGCGCGGTGGCCGCCACCGCGCGGATCAGCCCGCGCGATGTGTCCACCGGAGTCCCGTTCACCGCCACCACCACATCGCCCGCGCGCAGCCCGGATTTCGCGGCCGGACCGGATCGGTCCACGCCTGCGATGGCAACGCCCGGATTTTTCTTGCGGCCCTCGCCCGGCGGCAGGTCCGACACGGACACGCCGAGCCAGCCCCGTTCGATCCGCCCCTTGTCGCGCAGCTCGGCGGCGATGCGCTGCGCCACCTCGGACGGCACGGCGAAACCGATGCCCACGGACCCGCCGCCATTGGGCGAGACGATGGCGGTGTTGACGCCCACCACCTGGCCATCGGTGTTGAACACCGGCCCGCCGGAATTGCCGGGGTTGATGGGCGCGTCGATCTGCAGGTAGTCGTCGAATGCGCTGGCGCCGATGTCACGCCCGCGGGCCGAGACGATGCCCGCGGTGACGGAGCCGCCGAGCCCGAACGGGTTGCCGGCCGCGATCACCCAATCGCCCACCTCCATCACCCGGCTGTCGCCCCAGGGCACGAAGGGCAGCGGCTTGGGGCTTATGACCTTTATGAGGGCGATGTCCGTGAGATCGTCGGTGCCCACCAGCTTGGCCGGAAGCTCCGTGCCGTCATACAGCGCCACCGAGATCACGTCGGCGGACCCCACCACGTGGTTGTTGGTGACGATGTAGCCGGAGGCGTCGATGATGAAGCCGGACCCGGCGCCTTGCACCTGGCGGCGGCTGCGGCGGAAGCGGTCGCGCAGCTGACGCTGGATCTCTTGCGGCAGCGCATCCATCGGATCGTTGCCGGACACCGTCTCGGTGACGGCGATGTTGACCACCGCCGGCAGCACGCGCTTGACCAGCGGCGCGAAACTGTCGGGCCCGGTGCGCGCCAGGGCGACGCCGCTGCCCGTGCACCCCGACATGAACAGGGCGGCGGGGGCGAGCAGGCCAAGCTGGCGGCGGGACAGAACGGTCATGGCAAAACTCCGGACACATACGCGTCTCACTATAGGCAGGTGGCGTTCCTTTCGGCTCGCCACAAGGCAAAATCATTCAGTCGCGGCGGGGGCGTGCGTCGGCGGGCCGTGCCGGTGTGGCGATGGCGGGGTCCTCGGGCCAGTGATGCCGGGGGTATCGACCGCGCATGTCGCGGCGGACATCGGCCCACGCACCGCGCCAGAACCCTTCGAGATCGCCGGTGATCGCCACCGGCCGCTGCGCGGGAGACAGCAGGGCCAGCCGAAGTTCAACCTTTCCATGCGCCAGCTTCGGCGTGGCGCGCAGGCCGTAGAAATTCTGCGCCCGCGACTCCGCCAGCGGCACCGGTTGAGTGTAGTCCACCGTGGCACGGCCGCCGGGCAGCGGCAGATGGGTGGGCAGCTCGGCGTCGAGAACGCGGGTCTGCTCCCAGTCCAGCCGGGCGCGCAGGATCGCCGCGAGGTCGATCCCCGCCAGCGCCGCCAGCCGCGACAGCCCGTGCAGATGATCGGCCAGCCAGGCGCGATCGGCGGCAAGCGCCGCGTCGGACAGGTCGGGCCAGGCCTCCGGCTCCAGACGCCGCATCAGCCCCACGCGGGCCTGGAGCTGCCGGGCGGCGTCGGTCCAGGGCAAGGCTGTGATATCGGCGGCCTGGGCCAGCGCCATCGCGGTCTCGGCGGGGTCGGCGGGCTCGGTGCGGTCTTGCAGGATGAGCGCACCCAGCCGCCTTCGCCGGCGGGCCAGCACCGAGCCGGTGACCGGATCGAGCCCGGTTTCGACCGAGACGGTGGTGTGGGGATACAGGCAGGCGGCTTCGATCGGCGCCGCCAGGCGGATCTGTGCCGAGAGCTTCATCTCCAGGCTCGCCACCGCGAGCAACGGCGCGCGTGACAGCGGATCGGCCAGACCAAGCTTGGCGCCGCCGCCGCCTGACAGGCGAAAGCTGCCGGGCTCGCCGCGGCGCTGGGCGATGCGGTCGGGGAAGCCCGCCGCAATCAGCGGGCCCGGGGCGCCGCTGGCGGCGAGATCGCGCAGTCCCAGGCGCCGGCGGTACTGGCTGGCGGCGCGGCGGATGCGCGACAGGGTGGCACGGTCGCCATCATGCGTGCCTGCATGGGTGCCGGCGATGGCGGCCAGACGAAGCGCGATATCGCTGCTGGCCTCGCGGCCCAACGGATCGCGTTCTTCCAGCAGTGCTGCGATGTCGCACGCCAGCGCCGCCTCGGGGGGCGAGGCGGCGGCCAGCATCATGGCGGACAGGCGCGGATGCGCGCCCAGCCGCGCCATGCGGCGGCCAAGATCGGTTATCCCATCGTGCGCGAGCGCGCCCAGTTCGCCCAGCAGCGTGCCGGCGGCGGCCAGCGCCCCGGCAGGCGGCGCGTCCGGAAACGGCAGATCGGCGGGGGGTGTGCCCCAGGCGGCGCAATCCAGCGCGAGGCCGGACAGTTCGGCTTCAAGGATCTCCGGCCGGTCGAACGCCGCGAGCCCGCGATGCAGCGCCTCGCTCCACAGCCGGATGGCCACGCCCGGCGCCTCCCGGCCGCTGCGCCCCGCGCGCTGTTCGGCCGCGGCACGGCTGATGCGCATCGTGTCCAGCCGGGTGAGGCCTGTGGACGGGTCCATGCGCGGCGCGCGGCGCCAGCCGCCATCGACCACGATGCGCACGCCCGGCACGGTCAGCGAGGTTTCGGCGATGGAGGTGGACAGCACCACGCGCCGCCCCTCGGCGGGCGTGAGCGCACGGTCCTGTTCGGCGGGCGGCAGATCGCCGTGCAGCGGCATCACCAGCGCGCCGCAGCCGGCAAGCGCCTGCTCGGTGCGGCGGATCTCGCCCATGCCGGGGAGGAACGCCAGGATATCGCCGCGATGCTCGGCCAGCGCGGTGCGGATGGCGCGTGCCATCGCGTCCGGCAGGTCGCGTAGCGCGGCCAGGTCGCGCTTGGCGTGCGAAACGGTGACGGGAAACATCCGCCCGGCGCTTTCGATGATATCGGCGCCGAGCAGCGGGCCCAGCCGCGCCCCGTCGGCGGTAGCGGACATGGCGAGAAGCCGCAGTTCGGGGCGGAGCTCGCGTTGCAGATCGAGACAGAACGCGAGCGCGAGATCGGCGTTCAGCGCGCGTTCGTGCACCTCGTCGAAGATCACCGCCGCCACGCCGTCCAGGCCCGGATCGGTCTGCAGCCGGCGCACCAGCAGGCCCTCGGTGACCACCTCGATGCGGGTGGCGGCCGAGACGGCGCTGTCCAGCCGGGTGCGATAGCCGATGCTGGTGCCCACGGGCTCACCGATCAGCGCGGACATGCGCACGGCCGCCGCCCGTGCCGCGAGGCGCCTGGGTTCCAGCATCACGATCCGGCCATCACCAAGCCAGGACGCCGCGCGTAACGCCAGCGGCACCAGCGTGGTCTTGCCGGCACCGGGCGGGGCGATCAGCACCGCGTTGGAGCGTTGTTCCAGCGCGTGCAGCAGCGCGGGCAGGCATTCGCGGACGGGAAGATCGAGGTCATGCGCAATCACGCACGCGGCGTATCATTGTTTGGCTGGCGCGGCGAGGCGGGGCGGCCCATATCGCGTGCATGCGCATGATCCGGTTTCTTGGTCTGTTGTTCGTGGCCCTGCTCGCCTGGCATTCGGGCGAGGCGGCGCAAAGCCGTGGCAGCGTGACGAAGCGCGCCACGGTGTCCTTGGTGTCGGACACCGACGCGGTGGCACCGGGCGTGGCCTACCGGCTGGGGCTGCGGTTTCAGATCGCGCCGGGCTGGCACATCTACAGCCAGAATCCGGGCGATGCGGGTCTGCCGCCGGAGTTGGAATGGGTGCTGCCGCTTGGCACCGGCGTCGGCAAGATCATGTGGCCCGCGCCGGCACGCCAGCCCGAGGGTCCGTTGATGACCTACGGCTATACCGGCGCGCCGATGCTGATGGTGGGGGCCACCGGCCCTGGCCCCGTGCGACTGCATGCGTCGTGGTTGATCTGCAGCAACATCTGCGTGCCGGAGGAGGCCGATTTCAGCCTCGATCTGCCGCAGGGCACGGCCGCGCCGTCCGCCGAGGCCGCGCTGTTTGACGCGGCGGACACCGCCCTGCCCCGGACGTCGCCCTTCACGGCCAGCATCGCGCCCGGCGGGTACCTGACGCTGTCCGGCGCGGGGCTTTTGCCCGACTCGGTCCGCGAGGCGTGGTTCGTGCCTGATCAGCCGGACCGCGTGGTGCCGACGGGCAGGCAGACCCTCAGCCTTGGCGCCGGCAGTCTCACCCTGGCGATGAGAACCGGCCCGGAATTTCATGCCGATCGCGGGCTGAACGGCGTGCTGACCCTGGTGGACGCGGGCGGACAGCAGACCGCGCTTGCCATCGAGGCGGTGCCGGGTGCCGCCGCGCCACCCGCGACATCGCTGTGGACCGCCATCGGCGCGGCGTTGCTCGGCGGGTTGATCCTCAATCTGATGCCCTGCGTGTTCCCCATCCTGGCGATGAAGGCGATGGCGATCGCGCGGCTGTCGGCGGAGGCCCGCCCCGTGGCCCGCGCTCATGCCGCCGGCTACACGCTGGGCGTGCTGGGAAGCTTTGCCGCCATCGGGGGCGCGGTGATCGCGTTGCGCGCCTTCGGGCACCAGATCGGATGGGGATTTCAGTTCCAGTCGCCAGGCTTCGTGGCGGTGACGTGCTGGGTGCTGTTCGCGGTGGGGCTCAATCTGTCCGGCGTGTTCGAGATCGGCGGCGGGGTGGCCGGGCTGGGACAGAATCTCACCTTGCGGCGCGGCTTCATCGGCAGCTTTGCCAGCGGTGCCCTGGCCGTGCTGGTGGCCACGCCTTGCACCGCGCCGTTCATGAGCGTGGCGCTGGCGGCGGCCTTGACCGCGCCGGCGGCCGAGACGATGGCGCTGTTCCTGGCGCTCGGGCTGGGCCTTGCCGCCCCCACCGTTCTGCTCACGCTGCTGCCGGGCGTGGCCCGCGTGCTGCCGCGACCGGGGCGCTGGATGGACGTGTTCAAGCAGGCGATGGCGTTTCCGATGTATGCCGCCTGCGTCTGGCTGCTGTGGGTCGTCAGCCTGCAGGCCGGGGCGGACGGCGTGCTTGCCGCAGGGGCCGGGCTTCTGCTGACGGGCTTTGCCGCCTGGGTGTGGCGGTTCGGCCGCCGCACCGGCCCCGGCCTCGCGCTGGCCGCCGTGCTGGGCATGGTGGTTCCGGTCATCGCGATGTCGCGCGCACCGGCTGTGGCTGAAAGCACCGCATCGGCGTTCAGCACCGAGCGGCTGTCTGCTTTGCGCGCCGAGGGGCGGCCGGTGTTCGTCAATCTCACCGCCGCCTGGTGCGTGACCTGCCTGGTGAACGAGCGCATCGCGCTGTCGCCCGACGTGGTGCAACAGGCGTTCGCGGCCAAGGGCGTGGTGACGCTGACCGGCGACTGGACACGCCGCAACCCGGCGATTTCCGACTTTCTGGCCTCACGCGGGCGCGACGGCGTGCCGCTTTATCTGTTCTACCCCGCGGGCGGCGGGCCCGCGGTGGAGTTGCCGCAGATCCTGACGCCGGGCGTGGTTCTTGCCGCCGTCAACGGGTAGGTGGCCTCAAACTTTACGGCTTGTCTGGTCCGTTGAAGATGTAACGCGCGTAGAGCGAGCCCGCCGCTTCGTCGTAGTCGCCCGATTTCTGGAACGAGGCCTGACCGCCGACACGCAGGTTGGGGGCCACCCGATAGTCGAAGCGGGCACGGAAATTGCCGGCCAGGCCGCTGACCGTCTTGCGCCCGAACGTGGCGGACAATCCGCCGACCGGCAGCATGGCGGCCAGCTGCGCCTGCAGCGCGGGATCGGCGGGGTAGTAGTTCGTGGCCTTCTGCCCAAAGCTCTGCAAGCCCAGCGCGGTGCTGACCTCGTAGGTGAGATCGTCGCCGGATTTGCCGCGATAGGTGACCGGCACCAGCGCCGAGAAGTAGCGCTGCGGGCTGAAATAGCCGCCCTGGCCGTAGGTGAAGAAGCCCAGATTCTTGTTGTAGGACTGATACAGCAGGTCGAGCCCGATGCGGACCTCGTCCGTCTCGCCGCGCCAGGCCGGGTAGGACGTGCCGCCGGAGAAGCCGTATTCGGTGTTGTCGGCGACGTGTTTGCCGGTCAGGCGGCCGCCGCCGCCGTTGGCGTAGGCCGCGAAATCGCCATCGCCGTATTCGATGCCGATGGTGCCGCGGTCATGCACCACGCCGCCCCAGCGGGCGCCGGTGCGGGGATCGGTGGTGCCGGCGTAGGACAGCAGGCTTTCGGTGACCGCGCGGCGGCCGAAACCGGCACGCAGGCGCAGGCGATCGTTGATGGCAGGCGTCACCTCCACCCCGCCCACCACGTTCTGCACCTTGAAGCCGATCGGCGTGGCACCGATGTCGGCGCCGAACAACTCGTCGCGATAGGCCACGTTCAGGCCCACGCCCTGGGCTGTCTGATTGTCGGGGCGGTGGCCGGCATAGGCGGGGGGCACGTAGGTGGAGCCGACCACGAAGGGTTTGCTGAGGCCCAGCGCGATGGTGCCGAAGGTTTGCAGGCCGAGGTCCGACGACTTGAACGTGCCGGAATTGAGCGATTCGCGGGTGACGGTCACTTTGAACTGGCCGGATTCGCCGGGTGTGTAGACCGCCTCGATCGGGGTGGTCTCGTCGGTCAGCCGTGCCTGGCCCTTGCTGCCGGAGACGTAGCGAAATCCGTAGCCGGCCTGAATGGCCGGCGACAGCGCGTCGCGCAGATCGACGATGTTGCGGTCGATGTCGCGCAACATGGGGTCGCCGCGACCGGGCGCGTTGAAGTCCGCCCCGGAGGCGCCGCCCAGCCCGCCGAGCGGCTCGATGGCGGCGTTGGTCAAGGCCGCGGGCTGCAGCGCGGGCTCCAGCGGCGGGGGCGCCGGACGGTATTTCGGCAGTACGTCCTGCATCTGTGGCTGGTAGCGCTGCGATGGCGGCAACACGGCGGGCGGCACCGACAGCGCCTGATTGCCGCCGTCTGGATAGGACGGTGCGGCACCCGCCTGCACCACCGGCATCGATCCACCGGACGGGGCGGCGAGCGGCTCGCTGGCCAGCTCCCGGGCATTCAGGGTCTCGGCGGAGTTGTCGCCGGGCCGGGAGGCGGACGATGTCTGGCGCGCCGATGGCGACAGGGATGTGGGGCGTGGCCGCGTGGCGCCTGCTGTGGTGGGGGTGGCCGGGCTGGCGGCAGGGCTGGCGGCAGGGCTGGGGGCAGGGCTGGGGGCGGGGCGAAGGGTCGGCGGCACGGAAAGCGGGTTTGGCGCGTCCTGGCCGAGATCGGCCCCGGCATAGACCGGGGCTGCGGTGGACGGGCGTTGGCCGGAACCGGCGGCAGAGACCATCACACGCGGTGTGACGCGCGATGCGGTGGGCGCTTCGCCGGATTTGAGGGTGACAAAGGCCAGAGTGCTGTCGTCCGGCAGGTCCGTGGGCAGGCCGAGCTGCCGGCTGCGCAGCGCCCGGGCCCGTTCCAGATCGCGCATCGCCGCCGCCGTGTCGCCGCGGGCACGGGCGCGCTCGGCCGATTCGATATAGGGCCGGGGGTCCTCGACCACGGCCTGGCGCGCTGATGCGAGCGTGGGCCCTGATACCGAGGCCAGGTCCTTGCGAGCAGAGGGCGCCGGCGACACGGCGAACAGCGTCACGCAAGTGGCACCGATGGCGGCGCCACCTGCCAGGATGGTGGCCGCGAACAACGCCAGACGGAGCCGGCCGCGATGGGGATTTTGAAGGTCGTGGGTCACGGCCAAGCCCTCAACGCGCCGGGGGAGACGAGGCGCGCGATGCGGCCAGGCGGATATTCGCCCGCCGCCGCATGGCCCAATAGATCGCCGATCCACCCAGCAGACAGCCCAGCAGCATCAGCAGCACCACGCCAAACGGCTGATCGCGCAGCACGTAGCTGGGATAAAGCCACAGCGGCAGGCGCCCCACCGTGTAGGTATCGGCCACACGATACGCCGTGGTGCGCTCACCGGACAGGATTGCGAGGTCGCCCTGGATCAAGGCCGATTGCTCGACATCGCGCAGGTTGGACACCACGCCCTCGAGCACATCCGAGCGCGCCGCGAGAATGGCCACCACCGAACGGTCGCTGGCCAGCGGGCTTTCGGCGCCCACCAGCACGGTGGTGGTGTCTGTGGTCACGGCCTGCAGGCCGGCGGCGAGGCGCTGGCGCTCGGCATCGCCGTGGTCGCCGAAGATGCGGCGCACCGTTTCGAGCGTGGTGGGCACCGCGACGGTCATCTTGTTGCCGGAGAAGCGCAGCGGGCCCTTCGCCAGCAGGTCGTTGGCCCCTTGCAGATGCTCCATCGTGCCCACCACCAGCATGTCGCGGCCGGCGACGGTGTTGGTCTGGTTCGGCCGCACCACGGCCATGCGCACGGGCGGGTAGCCGCTGAGCGCGCCGAGGCGGCCCATGAGGTTGAGATACGCGGTGAGTTCGCTGCCGCTCGGCCGTTCCGGCACCACCACGGCGGTTTCGGAGAAATCGGCCATGCGGGTGAAGGGGAAGCCCGAGTTCACGAAATACTGCAGGTTGGGCATCTGCGCGAAGCGGTAGCCGCGCGACAGGTCGATCGTGCTGTCCGGATCGACGGACATGCGCAGATCGGTGGGGATCGCCACGCAGTCGCCGCGATGCAGCGGTTGGGCGTCGAAGTAGAACTGCAGCTCGTTCGAACCGAACACGTTGTAGATGGGCAGATTGACGCGGGCTTCCAGACGCTGCGGGCGGGTATCCAGCAGTCGGGAGAACCAGGTGCCGCGCGTTTCATTCGGCGCCAGCGAGAAGGTGTTGAGGTAGATGCCGTTCACACCGACGTCGAGCCGCGAGGGCGCCACGTCGATGACGGGGCCGGGAGGGGCGCGGTAGCGCAGGTCCACCGGAAAGCCGCGATCGCGCCAGGTGTAGAAATCGGGCGCCGAGCGGAACGGAACGCGCAGCAGGCCGGTGTAGCCGTAGCTTTGCAGATCCGCGGAGTCGACGAGTTCGCCGAATTTCACCGCGCGGTCGCTGGCGATCCAATTGGGGGCGTCATAGGGCTGGCGCGCAGGCACCGTCATGGGCTGCACCGTGGTGGAATCGCCGCCCAGTCCACGGCTGCCCAGCACGAGAGCGGTGGCGGCGGTGACCACCTCGTCGCCGTTGCGCCCGGCGACGAGGAGGATGGACGCCATGGCATCGTTGGGGTTGGGTATGACGGCGACCAGCGGGCCGTTGATCGGCGGCAGATAAGTGGCGCCGCGACCCTCGCCGGCCACGACCACCATCACGGCGTTGCCGTCTGGCGGTGCCTCGGCCCTGACCGGGAAATTGGCGCCGCGGAAGGCGGCCTGGCCACCGAACCACGATGAAATCATGCCTGACGCCTTCAGCGCCTCGTTGCCTGGCTGGTCCGACATCACGAACGGCAGGGTGAGCAGAAGGCGTTCGCGCGAATCGTAGAACGGCAGCGGCAGGCGCGAGAGGTCACGCTGCGGCGGCAGCCGCTCGAGGGTGAGCGTGAGCGTTGAGGTGTCGTAGATGGTGGACCACAGCAGGCCGCTCAGCGGGTCGTTGCATTCCGGGGTATAGCGACCGGTGAAACGGAAGTTGAGGCGGTTGAAATCCTGGAAGAACACCGGGCTGACCGGCATTTCGAGGGTGAAGTTGGCCTGGTTGCGGTTGGTGGGGATGGTGCCGACATACTGCTCGTTCAACGTGACGGTGACGTTGCTGAATTCCGGGATCAACGCGGGCGACGTGGCGCCGGTGAGATTGAGTGTGGCCCCGGTCACGACCTCGTCGGCGCGAATGCCGAATTCGACGCCCTGCAGCTCGCTGGTGCCGCGCAAGGCGAGTGCGCCGGCGGCGCCAAGCTGGCGCAGGTTGAACACCACGCGGCGCACGCCCGGGCGTGCGGCGTCGGTCGCGGGCGTGACCGTGGGGTCGGAAACCGTCGGGCTGGGTGCCGGCGCCGCCGCCATGCCGGCAGGGGCGGCGATTGAAACGGGCGGGGCCGCGGACGCGGCGGGAGGTGGGACCGCGGACGCGGCGGGAGGTTGGGCGGCAGACTGTGACACCGCGCCGGGCACGCCGGGGGCGGCAGGTGCGGGCGCCTGGGTTGAGATGGCCGGCACGGCGGCGGGAACGGGGCGAATGGTGGTCTGGCTGCGCTGCGCCAAGGCACCCGAGGCCAGCAGAGTGGACGCCAGCAACATCACGGCAAGTGCTGCGGGTCCGGCCACGGCACCGCCGCGCACGCCGATCTGGCCGCTGTCCTGGCCGCCGAGCGGCGCGTTGCCACCGCCCTGGCCGGTACCCTGGGGTGCTTTTCGCGTCTGCTGGTCACGGGGGCGGAACAATCCGCCGATCGAGATCAACACGCGCCACAGGCTGGCCAGCGGGCGATCCACGGGGAATGCCGACCAGTCCGTCCAGGCGTCGGCGCGGCCGAACACGGCCTGCACCACGCGTGCCTCTTCCTCGATTGATGTCGGCTGCCAACGAACCTGCATGGATTGCGCCTCCCAGCGAAGCACCCGGGCCGGCACCATCAGCGGCGCATCGCCAAGCACGAATTCAATATCGACGTCGGCGCCATCCACGAAGCCCTCGGGGCGCTGCGCCAGCATGGCGCTTCCCCCCTGAGACATGTCGCGCGTGGTGGCGGCCACGATCCGGCCGTCGGGCATGTGGACCGACACCGGAATGCTGGAGGTGATGCGCGCGCGCGAGCGGATCTGACGCGTCTCGCGCCCCACCGCCAGCGCCGCCATCACCACCAGAAGGCTCAGCGCGGACCAGATGGTGTTCAGCAGCAACGCTTGAAACACCAGCGTCTCGTTGTGAAAGAAGATCATCGACACCAGGCCGCGGAACACGCCCGCGATCAGCAGGAACGCCAGGATCAGGTTCGGATACACGGCGCCGAGGTCGAAGAAGCCGTTTTCCAACAGGCCGCCCTTGGCGGTCACGTTGAATTTGCCGCGGCGCGGCGAGATCAGCGTGGAGATCGTGACGCGAACCAGGAACAGCGCCAGCACCGTCTCGTAGATTTCCGACCAGAACGAGTGGCGCCAGTTCTGTTGGATGCGCGAGTTGGTGGCCACGGAGTGGACGATGTGCGGCAAGGCGTAGGCTGTGATGGCCAGCGGAGACGCGGTGATGATATTCTGCCCGGCCAGCAGATAGGCCAGTGGCGAGGTGAGGAACACCACGCGCGGCAGGGCGAACAGGAAGTGCCCCATCGCCTGGAAGTAGCAGATGCGCTGGCCCAGCGAGAGCCCCTTGCCGAACAGCGGATTGTCGATGCGCAGGATCTGCAGCATGCCGCGCGCCCAGCGGACGCGCTGGCCGATATGCAGCGCCAGACGCTCGGTGGCCAGGCCCGCCGCCAAAGGCAGCTTCAGATACACGCTGTCCCAGCCTTCGCGGTGCATCTTGAGCATGGTGTGCGCGTCTTCGGTGACGGTCTCGACCGCGAAGCCGCTGATGCTGTCGAGTGCGGTGCGACGCAGAACGGCGCAGGAGCCGCAGAAGAAGCAGGCGTTCCAGTAGTCGTTGCCGTCCTGGATCAGGCCGTAGAACATGTTTCCCTCGGACGGCACGCGGGTGCCGGCGGCGAGGTTGCGCTGGTAGGGATCGGGCGAATAGAAGTGATGCGGCGTCTGCACCAGCGCCACGTTGGGCTCGGCCACCATCCAACCCATCGTGAGCTGCAGGAAGGCGCGGGTGGGAATGTGGTCGCAGTCGAACACCGCGATATATTCGGCGTCGGTCTTTTCCATCGCGCTGTTCAGATTGCCCGCCTTGGCGTGCAGGTTGTTGTCGCGCGTGATGTAGCCAATGCCGCAGGCCTCCGCGAATTCGCGGAATTCATCGCGCCGCCCGTCGTCGAGCAGCCAGATCTTCATCTTCTCGCGCGGCCAGTCCATCGCGATCGCGCCCAGGATCGTGGCGCGCACCACCGTCATCGGCTCGTTGTAGGTGGGGATGAACACGTCCACATGCGGCCAGGTGGACGGGTCGTTGGGCAGCGGCTTGGGCTTGCGATCGAGCGGCCACACCGTTTGGATATAGCCGAGCACCAATGTTGCGATGGCGTAGAGCTCCGCCAGGATGAGGCCGGTGCCGAGGAAGTATTCCAGCGGACGCTGAAACTCCAGCGTTTCGGTCATGCGCCAGTAGAGATAGCGCAGCGAGACCGAGAGAGACAGAACAACCAGAAACAACGTGACGCTTTTACCTGAAAAGCGATTGGCAACCACGAAGATGATGGCGGCGCAGACGGCGAAGATCGCCTGTTCGCGCGGCAGCAGCGGCACTGTTGCCACAGCAAGAATGATGGCGGCGCCGAAGGCTCCGATCAGAATGTCCAGCCCTTTGGCGGCAAAGAAGGGGCTCGCGCGGCCAACCCTGCGCGGCGTCTCGGTCCGCTCGGTGGTCGTGGTGCTCATCATTTTGATTCCAGGGCGTCGGTCAATCTGACATTCGGCGTCGTTGCAGCAGGTTGCGGGCATCCCGGCGTGTCGTGTGCACGTGCCGTCACGGCATTTTCGGCAACGGCGGATTTTCATGACGCAAGCGCCCGGGCGATGCCACCTTACCGGTCCGCGCCAGCGTCGAACAGGGCCTTAAACCCATAAAATCAACGCGCGAGCCGAACGGCTTAAAGCATGGTGCACGAGCCGCGGGCGCGGTGCGCCCCGCAAAAGGCAAAAAGTCGCACAGGCGAGGCCGCCGAGCCGTTTGCGCCGTGACGCCGGTGGAGGCGGCGCCAGTGGATGGGGCGCCGATAGACGGGGCGCCGATAGACGGCACACCAGTAAACGGGGCGCCGAGTCTCGCCGGCCTGTGGATCCGGGGCGGCATGGCGCTCAAAGCGACTTTGCTCCTGCCTTCATGACATCGCCTGCACAGATTTTTCTTTTGCAGATGCGAAGGCTCACAGGCGTCGGAACATTTTTAGTTCCTCGGCTTCGACCGGGCCAGCAGGGCTGGCGGCCGGCACGACCGAGTCTTTATGGGCCTTCGCCATTTTGGCATACATGTCTGACAGGGTGCCGAATGGCTGCGGATAGGGTGTGGCCTCGGCGGCACCGGCCCGTGGCGGCGCCGAGGCCACCAAAGGCGCCCGCGACGGCGGGGCGGCCGGGAACGGAGTGCGCTCGGGCGGCGGTGAGGCCGGCTGGAACGTGGGCTGATATAAAGGTTGGGCCACCGCGGCGGGGGGCGCGATGGTCGGCACGACGTTTGGCGCGACGTTTGGCGCGATGGGGGACGCAATGGTCGGCGCGATATGCTGTGGCGCCCCCGATGGCAGGAATGGCACGTAGGCGGGTCGCTTCATGGTCGGTGCAGGCGCGGCCGCGAACACCGGCGGCGTGGGTGACTTGTCGGTCACGTGAAACGCTGCGGGAGCGATGATCGCGGGCGCTATGAGAGCAGGGGCGATGAGAGCGGGGGCGACGAGAGCGGGGGCGACGAGAGCGGGGGCGACGAGAGCAGGGGCGACGAGAGCGGGGGCGACGAGAGCGGGGGACATCACCACCGGGGACACGATGACCGGGGATGGCATGGGGGTTGACGCCAGGACGGGAGGTGACAAGACGGGAGGTGCCAAGACGGGAGGTGCCACGACATCCGGCATCGGAGCGGGCGGCGCCAGGGGCTCCTCGGCGGAAGCGGCCGGCAGCGATGGCGGAATGAAACGGCTGGTGTGGTCTTCGGGCGCCGGCACCTCGTACCATCGCTCGCCCGGATGGGACTGCGGATACGCGGCGTCTTCCATATATTCGTCGTCGGGCGAGGCGAAAGACGGGGTCGATTCGAGAAGCGGGACGTTCCCGGCATATTGCGGCTCGCCAAGATCGTTGTAGGTAAAAAGCTTGGTCGCACCCGTTCTGGCGCTGTGTATCAGTTCCGGCGTGAAGCTGTGATACGTCCATGTCTCGCCGCCGATAGAAGCGATCGCACGGTCGACATCGAGATTTTTATCGCTCACCCACACGCTCCACTCATGACGATCGACTCGTTACATATCCCAGTATTCCTGCCACGCGCAACGCGATAGCATGGTTAGTGCCGCAGAGTAATAATCAGGGGAAGTACGGATCGACGGAAATGTGACCGCGCCGATCCCTTTCCGTCCGGGCTGTGACAACGCGGTTGCAGTATTCCCGACGGCGACGATTCCCGGGGGGGCCTGATACTGAGCCTGGGCGCCGGTGGTGAGATCGACCCACGCCGGTGGCGCGGATTTGTAGTGCGACCAGTAGGCGCCGAACGACTCGGCCGCGGCGGAGGAGGACTGCGCCGACCAGGCCAGCCACAGCGGCACCCGGATGGCGTCGTAGGAGAAGCGCGCCGGCCATTTCGGATGCGGCGACAGGGCGCCGGTCTTGCAGTCCAGGCACAGCCAGTCCGGCGGCAGCTGGTAGCGGCCGAAGCGGCCCTCGGACAACATCGCCACACCGTCGGCGATCAGCTTCCCCCACACCGGCGACGGCGCCAGGGCCGCCATCTCCTCCAGCGCGGGGAACACATAATAGGACGGGTTGATGGTCACCACGCTTTCGGTCACGAAGCCCTGGGCGCCCGGCAGCAGCACGGTGCGGTTGCCCACCGTGCGGACCAGCAGGGAGAGGATGTCGCGGGCGATGGCCTGGGCCGCGTGCTCCAGTTCCGGACGACCCCAGCGCCACGAGGCCCGCCACAGGGCGGCCGCGATGAACAGGTCGCCGTCGGTGGCATTGTTCATGTCGGCCACCTGGATCCGCGCATTGGGCTGATAGCGCCAGGCGTGCAGGTTGTCGCCACGCCGGCGCAGCGTGCGCGTGGTCCAGTCATACAGAAGGTCGAAGGTGGCGCGGTCGTTGAACGCCACGGCGCAGAGCATGCCCCAGCCCTGCCCTTCGGTGTGCGACGCGCCGCCGTTGCCGGTATCGACCACGCGGCCTTCGCCGGAGATGAAGCGACGCTTGAAGATTTCCCACTCCGCGAGGCCCTCCGGCGTCACGGGGGCGGGATGCGTCACGCGGCGCGGCGGCAGCGGGCCCGGCTCCGGCTTCGGCGGCTCCTGCAGGGCGAACATCTCAGTCAGCTTGCGTGATCCGTCGGCACCCATCGGGTTCACCATGCCCCATGCGCTGCCGGCCCAGGTCGCGGCGCCGGCGCCCAGAGCGAGTGTTGCAGCGCCACCGCCCAAGACGGTGAGCAGGGAGCGGCGGCCGGCTGAATGACGCGCTGTGGCCTGAATGTCCGTTTGCATGACCGAGATCCGCCGCAATGCCCCGGACCCACCGGCGCTGCGCCGGACGATCCGAGAACTGATGCAGGGTCTTTCTGACCCGTGCAGGGCGATCTTCGGCGATAAGCGTTAAGAGAATGTGTCTATTTTGGGACGTTGTCTCATTTAATGAGATTTATCTCGCAAGACTATCCCACGCGGACGGTGCGCTTAAAAAATCGGGCGGTGGGGATGGAGCGGGTGAGGGGAATCGAACCCCTGTATGCAGCTTGGGAAGCTGCCGTTCTACCATTGAACTACACCCGCGTACCGCCGGTTATAGGAAAGCCGGGGTGCCAGTGCAATGTTTCAGCCGCAGGGCGTGCGCCGCCCAGCCCCGCTGCACCGGGCGCTTGACCGGACGCTCGACCGGGGCGCTCGACCGGGGCGCTCGTTCGGGGCGCTCGTTCGGGGCGCTTGACCGGACGTGGCACCGCCCCTAGCCTCGCCGGCGGTGTGAAAGCATCCCTCGTGATTTGTCCGGCCGGATTGCGGCGAGGTGAAACAAGCGCGCTAAAGAGGCCAGCGTCGCGGCGCGTTGGGAATTGGCCCGGCACGGCACGCTGCTCTCACGGTCGGCCCTTACCTTGGGGCCATGCGATGCCGAACGATACGTCCAACCATTCGACCGACCCACAAAGCGCGCGAACGCTGCGCCAGGCCACTTTGCTCGTGCATGGCGGCATCGAGCGCACCGGCTATGGCGAGACCACCGAAGCGTTGTTCCTCACCTCCGGCTTTGTCTACGACAGCGCCGAGCAGGCCGAGGCCACGTTCAAGGGCGAGGTGGAGCACTACCAGTATTCCCGCTTCGGCAATCCCACCGTGGTGATGCTCGAAAAGCGGCTGGCGCTGCTCGAGGGCGCCGAGGCGTGCCTGTGCACCGCCACCGGCATGGCCGCCGTTCACGCCGCCATGCTGTGCCATCTGCGCACCGGCGATCGCGTGGTGGCCGCCCGCGCGCTGTTCGGCTCGTGCCACTGGATCATCTCCACCTTGTTGCCGCGCTACGGCATCACCACCGAATTCGTCGACGGCGCCGATCTGGCGGCCTGGGACAAGGCCTTGTCGACGCCGTGTGCCATGGTGCTGCTGGAAAGCCCGTCCAACCCGATGCTGGAACTGGTGGACATCAAGGCGGTGTGCGACCGCGCGCACCGGGCCGGGGCGCTGGTGGTGGTGGACAACGTCTTCGCCACGCCGCTTCTGCAAAAGCCGTTCGAGCTGGGCGCCGACATCGTGGTGTATTCCTGCACCAAACATATCGACGGCCAGGGACGCGTGCTCGGTGGGGCCGTGCTCGGCCGCCGGAAATGGGTGGACGAGGTGTTGCAGCCGTTCATCCGCAACACCGGCCCATCCCTGTCGCCGTTCAACGCCTGGCTTTTGCTGAAGGGGATGGAGACGCTGACCCTGCGCGTCAACGCCGCCTGCGCCGGCGCCGCCGCGGTGGCGGACTTTCTGGCCTCCCGCCCCGAGATCGGCCGCGTGCTGTATCCCGGCCGCGCCGATCATCCGCAATACGCGCTGGCCCAGCGCCAGATGTCCGGCGGCGGCACGCTGGTGGCGTTCGAGCTGGCCGGCGGCAAGCAGGCGGCGTTCGCCATGATGAACGCCCTGCGGATCATCGCGGTGTCCAACAACCTCGGTGATTCGAAGTCGCTGGCGACGCACCCCGCCACCACCACCCATATGCGGATCGGGGCCGAGGAGCGCGCGCGCCTGGGCATCAGCGACGGCGCCATCCGGCTGTCGGTGGGGCTGGAGGATCCGGCCGATCTCATCGACGATCTGGGCCTGGCGCTCGGCAATTTGCCGCAGCGCGCCGAGCTGGCGGCCGACTGATGCTTTACAGCACCCGGCCCGGCGGGTCAGATACCGGGCCGGGAGTGCTTTGATGTCAGATGATTACACCCAGACGACCCATGCCATCCGGGTCAGCGTGCGCTGCTTCTACCTCGCCGACCAGTCGCGGCCGGACGACAGCCACTATGTCTGGGCGTATCGGGTGCGCATCGAGAACCTGCGCGCCGAGCCCGTGCAGCTGCTCAGCCGGACGTGGCGGATCATCGATGCCCAGGGCCGGGTGCAGACCGTGCACGGCGAGGGCGTGATCGGGCAGCAGCCGGTGCTGGAACCGGCGGAGACGTTCGAATACACCTCCGGCACGCCGCTCGACACGCCGTCCGGCTTCATGTCGGGCACGTATCACATGGTCGGTTCCGGCTCTGGCAAGACCTTCGAGATCGCCGTGCCGCCGTTCAGTCTCGATAGCCCGTTCCATGACGGCCGCATACATTGACGGCGGCGAGAATCGAAGCGAACCCGGTTCGACTTGCCGAACGTCCATGGCGCACCACATCGAAAAAGACGCTTTGCGCGGGCCATTTGTCCCACGACCAGCCCAAGGAAAAACGCGGTGAACATCGCCCACCCCAAGCCATCCGCAGCTCTTCGCCCCACCCGGGAGGAGGCGGAAGCCGCCGTAAAGACGCTGTTGCGCTGGGCCGGAGACAATCCGGAGCGCGAGGGCCTGACCGACACGCCGAGCCGCGTGGTGCGGTCGTACGAGGAATTCTTCGCCGGCTACGACACCGACCCCGTGGCTCTGCTGGAGCGCACGTTCGACGAAACCGACGGTTATGACGAAATCGTGTTGCTGCGCGACATTCGTCTCGAAAGCTACTGCGAACACCATATGGTGCCGATCATCGGCCGTGTTCACGTGGCCTATCTGCCGGACCGGCGCGTGGTGGGCATCAGCAAGCTGGCCCGCGTGGTGGAAGCCTACGGCAAGCGCCTGCAGATCCAGGAGAAGCTCACGGCGCAGATCGCCAACACGATCAACGACGTGCTGCAGCCGCGCGGCGTGGCCGTGGTGATAGAGGCCGAACATCAGTGCATGAGCACACGCGGCGTGCACAAATCCGGCGTGTCGATGGTGACAAGCAAGATGATCGGCGCGTTCCGGGAAGACCCCACGACGCGGCGTGAGCTGCTGAGCATGATCACGCGGCCGAACGTGGGCTGAGCCATCAGGCCAGGTCTTCTTTTCTGAAGAAAAGAAGCAAAAGACTTTCATCCGCCTGCCGCCCACGGGGTACGACCGGGGGCGGCAAGCCTGATGACTAGATCATGAAGCGTTTGGGTTGATTAACCCGAACGCATAAACATGATCGATCACACAAGAGTAGAGCGTGATGATTTTGCTTCTACTCAAAATCATCACGCTCTAGGGCCTGTTGAGATTCATCGTGAGTTGATCAGTGCGGAGCCGAGATAGATCATGGCTGCGAAGCTGCTGTCGGTTTTGCA
>JANYFG010000102.1 GCA_025362815.1 Rhodospirillales bacterium | reverse complement strand
CTCGGAAAGCCGTGCGACAATCAACATTCGACTGTGCCGCGTCGTGCGGGCATTCTCATGAACGTCCATCTGGGGCTCCGAGCGTGGGGTTGTTGGCCTGGTAACCACAGCCTCCACAATCAGCCCCAGAGGGACAACCTCCATAGCAGCGACATCTAGCCGCAGAAACACCGCCGGCCGCTCGGGCGTCACCGGCATTCCGGCACCCGCCGCGTGGCCATGAACTCGTCGAACGTCTCACCGCGCATGATGGCATAGATTTCGAGATTGGTTTTTTTGGCGACGCGGGCGAATTTTTCCAGCACGAAGAAACTGGCGCCGTGCTGGATCAGGCCCAGCCAGTCCCGCGCCCGCAGCAGGGTCTTTTCAGCCTCGCTCAGCCCCGCCGCCGTCATGAACGCGTCCTCGTCAGCCACGAAGCCCTCGCGGGACGTGGCCTGGATCATGCTCCACAGGAAGCGATTGAGCTTCAACGCGCGATGGCTGGTGCGCAGGTCGAACACATAGGTGCCGACCAGATCCTCCACCCCTGCGATCTGCGGGTTCACAGCACCGCCTCCACTGAGGCGGCGGGCTGCGAGGCCGGAATGCTCTCCGGCTCGTACAGCGCCACCGTCATCGCGGTGGTGGTGGCGAGATAGTAGGTCTGATGCAAGGTGCGGATCGGGCCTTCGAGGGCTCCGCGCATGGCCAGCCACATGATCTGCTCCACGCTCTCGGCGCCGCCCAGGCGGACGTAGTCGGCATGCGTCAGGCGCGCGAGGCGTGCCGGGTCACGCACGAACAGATCGAGGAATTCACGGTCCCATTCCTCGTTGTTGAAGCCGGCGCGCTCGCCGTGGATCTGATGGGACAGGCCGCCGGTGCCCACGATCACCACCTTGAGGTCTTCTGGATACGACAGAACGGCGCGGCGCACGGCCTGGCCCAGCTTGTAGCAGCGCGCGGCCGTCGGCAGCGGATATTGCAGCACGTTGATGGCCAGCGGCACGATGGCGCCGGGCCAGTCCGGCTCATGCGGCCACAGCAGCGGCAAGGGCGCGGCACAGCCGTGATCGATCGCCTTGTCCTGGAAGGTGGCGATGTCGAACTCGTCGTTGACCAACGATTCCGCGATATGGATGCCCAGCTCCAGATGCCCCTTCAGCGGCGGCAGGGGGCGCTTTCCCGCGCCTTCATCGGCCACCTCGAAACGCTCGCCGATGCCGAGCGCGAAGGTGGGGTAGAGATCGAAGAAGAAGCTGGTTGCGTGATCGTTGTAGAAGAACACGAGAACGTCGGGTTTCTGCTTGGCCAGCCAGGCGGCGACGGGCTTGTAGCCATCGAACAGCGGCGCCCAGGCCGGGTCGGACTGCTTGCCCTTGTCGTAGGCCACGCCGATCGTGGGCACATGTGATGTACCGATTCCGCCGATGATCCTGGCCATGCGCGCTTCCCCGTCTTTCGCCCGACGAGGGTGGACCGCATCCCCCGTCCCGGCAAGACCGCCGCTGCGAATCGTGTCACAAGCATGCCACGCCGGAAACCTTGTTTGGAGTGAGAATGGCAGCCCGATCGACCGCCCGTTTCGTTTGCGCCGAATGCGGCGCCGTCACCGCCAAATGGGGCGGCAAATGCGAGACGTGCGGCGCCTGGAACTCCATCAGCGAGGAGCCGCAGGAGGCCGCGCCGGGATTGTCGGGGGGCATCGCCGCCAAAGGCGTGAAATCGAAGCACCGGAAGATCGCCTTCACCGATCTGGCCGGCACCGCGGCGCCGCCGCCCCGGGCACCGACGGGGATTGCCGAACTCGACCGTGTGCTGGGCGGCGGCCTGGTCGCGGGCTCCGCCATCCTGCTCGGCGGCGATCCCGGCATCGGCAAATCCACCATTCTGCTGCAGGCCGCCGCCAGCCTGGCGAATTCCGGCAAACGCGTGCTCTACATCTCGGGCGAGGAGGCGGTGGAGCAAGTGCGGATGCGCGCCCGCCGGTTGGGCCTTTCGGGCGCCAAGATGGAGCTCGCCGCCGCCATCAACCTGCGCGACATCATCGGCAGCCTCGAAGCCGCCACCGACGCCACTCTGGTGGTGATCGATTCGATCCAGACCATGTGGCTCGACGAGATCGAAAGTGCCCCCGGCACCGTCAGCCAGGTGCGCGCCTGTTCGTTCGAGCTGATCCGCGCGGCCAAGACACGCGGTTTCGCGGTGGTTCTGGTGGGCCATGTCACCAAGGACGGCGCCATCGCGGGGCCCCGCGTGCTGGAGCACATGGTGGACGCGGTGCTGTATTTCGAAGGCGATCGCGGCCACCAGTTCCGCATTCTGCGCGGCGTGAAGAACCGCTTCGGCGCCACCGACGAGATCGGGGTGTTCGAAATGGGCGAAATGGGACTGACCGAGGTGCCCAACCCCTCCGCCTTGTTCCTGGCCGAACGGCGCGGCAACATCTCGGGGTCCGCCGTGTTCGCGGGGCTTGAAGGCAGCCGGCCCGTGCTGGTCGAGATCCAGTGCCTGCTGGCGCCCAATCCCGGCGGCAGCCCGCGGCGCTCGGTGATCGGCTGGGATTCCGGCCGGCTTTCGATGCTGCTGGCGGTGCTCGAAACCCGCTGCGGCGTGCGGTTCAATGCCACCGACGTCTATCTCAACGTGGCGGGTGGCCTGCGGATCTCCGAGCCTGCCGCCGATCTGGCGGTGGCGGCGGCGTTGGTTTCGGCCGCCTATGACACCCCCACCGATCCCGGCATGGTTTTTTTCGGCGAAGTCGGCCTGTCCGGCGAGATCCGGCAGGTCGCACAGTCCGATGCACGGCTGAAGGAGGCGGAAAAACTGGGGTTCGACGCCGCCTGCCTGCCGCGCCGGGTGGCGCGGGGCAATCGCCCCCTGGTGGCGCCGGCGGGGCTGGTGCTGCGTGAGATCGGCCATCTGTCGGATCTGGTGGCGCGTTTCGCAGGCCCAGCGTCGGCGACCGCCGCACCTGCGTCCACCGCAACCAAGTCATTTTGATGACAGGGTGGTGTCAAACGCAATTCGGCGCGATATAGGCCGCACAGCCAGACGGGAATTATCGGGTGAACTGGGTCGATCTCACCATCATCGCCGTGATCGTGTTCTCGGGGCTGCTCGCCTTCATGCGCGGCTTTGTGCGCGAAATCCTGAGCATCGGCGCCTGGGTGGGCGCGGTCTTCTTCGCCATGTGGGCCTTCCCGTTCGTGCAGGACCGGTTTCGTGGCTGGATTCAGAACAACGACATCGCCGACCCAATCGCCTTCGGCGCCATGTTCCTTGTGGCGCTGATCTTCCTGTCGATCATCGCCGGCATGATCGGCGCCGTGGTGCGCGGCTCCATGCTGGGCGGCATCGACCGCACCCTGGGCATGGTATTTGGCGTGCTGCGCGGCGCAGCGCTGGTGGTTTTCGCCTATATCGCCGGTGGCCTCGTGGTGTCGGCCGACAAATGGCCCGAACCGGTGCTTCAGGCGCGCAGCCTGCCTTACGCCCATGACTTCGCCGTGATCGCCGCCAGCTACCTGCCGCCCGACTACCGCCCAAAGATCACCGACCTCCCAGCCGGGCGCGAAACCCGCGCCGAGGATCTGTTGCACGCCACGCCCCAGGGCCGCGCCGTCATCGCGCGACCCTGAACGGCAAAGGAGCATCCCGATGCAAACGAGCGAAATTGAAGACGACAAACCGCATGAGGAATGTGGCGTCATCGGCGTGTGGAACTGCGCGGATGCGGCGGCGCTGACCGCGCTGGGTCTGCACGCGCTGCAGCATCGTGGCCAGGAAGCCACCGGTATCGTGTGCTTCGACGGCCAGCGGTTCAATTCCCAGCGCGGCCTGGGGCTTGTCGGCGAGAATTTCTCCGATGCGCGGGTGATGGCGAAACTGCCGGGCAGCCGGGCCATCGGCCACAACCGCTACGCCACCACCGGCGAGACGGTGTTGCGCAACGTGCAGCCGCTCTATGCCGATTTCGAGTTTGGCGGCTTTGCCGTGGCGCATAACGGCAACCTCACCAATGCCGGCTCGCTCCGCCGGGCCTTGGTGCGCCGCGGCTGCCTGTTCCAGTCCACCATGGACAGCGAGGTGTTCATCCACCTCATCGCCATCAGTCTTTATTCCACCGTGGTGGACCGGCTGATCGACGCGCTGAAACAGGTGGTGGGCGCCTATTCGTTGATCGCGCTGTCGGAACATTCGCTGCTCGGCGTGCGCGACCCGCTCGGCGTTCGGCCGCTCATCATCGGCCGGCTCGCGCATGCCGATGGCTCCACCGGCTGGATGCTGGCCAGCGAAACCTGCGCGCTGGACATCATGGGCGCCGAATTCGTCCGCGACGTGGACCCCGGCGAGATCGTGGTGATCGACGATCGCGGCGTGCATTCCATCAAGCCGTTCAGCAAGCAGGAACGCCGGTTCTGCGTGTTCGAATACATCTATTTCGCCCGGCCCGACTCCGTGGTCGAGGGTATGCCGGTGTATGACGCCCGCAAGCGCATCGGCGCGGAACTGGCGCGCGAAAGCCATGTCGATGCCGACGTGATCGTGCCGGTGCCCGACAGCGGCGTGCCGGCGGCGATGGGGTATGCCAAGGAATCGGGCATTCCGTTCGAGCTCGGCATCATCCGCAACCACTATGTCGGCCGCACCTTCATCGAGCCGACCGACAGCATCCGCCATCTGGGCGTGAAACTGAAGCACTCGGCCAACAAGCCCACGCTGGAGGGCAAGCGCGTCATCCTGGTCGATGACAGCATCGTGCGCGGCACCACGTCGCGCAAGATCGTGGAAATGGTGCGCGCGGCCGGCGCGGCGGAGGTGCATATGCGCATTTCCTCGCCACCCACCACGCATAGCTGTTTCTACGGCATCGACACGCCGGAGCGCAGCAAGCTGCTGGCATCCAATCACGACGTGGCCGAGATGGCCCGGTTGATCGGCGCCGACAGCCTTGCGTTCATCTCGATCGACGGTTTGTATCGCGCGCTCAATCACGAGGGCCGCAACACCGCCAAGCCGCAGTATTGCGACGCCTGTTTCACGGGCGAATATCCCATTGCCTTGACGGATCTGGGT
Organism: Rhodospirillales bacterium; assembly: GCA_025362815.1. Taxonomy (GTDB): domain Bacteria; phylum Pseudomonadota; class Alphaproteobacteria; order Acetobacterales; family Acetobacteraceae; genus CAIQQQ01. The sequence goes on along the minus strand of JANYFG010000102.1, from coordinate 44,343 downwards.
GAGACCGACGGGCACCAGCTTTCATTGCTTGAGCGGAGCTGATCGCGGCGTCATGAAGCTGGATGGCAAGATCGCTTTCGTCACCGGGGCAAGCCGCGGTATCGGTGCCGCGACCGCCGTGGAGCTGGCCCGAAGGGGTGCGCATGTGGTCATCTCGGCGCGCACGCAGGGTGGCCTTGAGGAAACCGATGACCGGATCAAGCAACTCGGCGGCACGGCGACGTTGCTGCCGCTCGACCTCGCGGATGGCGAGGCGCTCGACCGGGTGGGGCCCAGCCTGTTCGAACGTTTCAAGCGGCTGGACATATTGGTGTCCAACGCGGCTTCCCTCGGCAAGCTCACCCCGGTGCCGCATATTCTGCCGAAGGACTGGGCGCAGGTGGTGGCCGTCAATCTGTCGGCTTCCTGGCATCTGATCCGCAGCTGCGGACCGTTGTTGGGCATTGCGCCGGCCGGGCGCGCCGTGTTTGTCACAACCGGGCGGGTGCAGCGTCCGCTGGCGTATTGGGGCGCTTATGGCGCCACCAAGGCGGGCATGGAGCACCTGGCCTTGACGTGGGCCGCGGAGACCCGCAGCGGTAATCTGCGCGTCAATCTGTTCGACCCCAACGTGGTTCGCACCCGCATGCGCGCGGACGCGATGCCTGGCGAGGACCCGAACAGCCTCCAGGTGCCGGACGACGTGGCGCCACAGATCGTCGATCTGTGCATGCCGAACGTGACCAAACACGGCAGCGTGGTGGAAGCGGACCCGGTCTGAACGAATGAAATCACGTCAAATATCGCGCCTCGCGTAACTCTCATGCCAACGCCGCAACACCAGCCATGACAGCAAGGACAGTCCCGCGAAGATCAGCACGCCGGACCCCGACAGCAGCACCAGCGCCGCATACATGCGCGGAATGTCCAGCCGGTAGCTGCTTTCCAGAATGCGATACGCAAGTCCGGTGCCAGCCGTGGCCGTGCCCGCCGTGAATTCCGCCACCACGGCGCCGATCAGGCTCAGCCCGCCGGCGATCCTCAGCCCCGCCAGGAAATACGGCATCGCCTGCGGCAGGCGCACATGCCACAGCACCTGCCAGCGGTTGGCGCGATACAGGCGCATGAGATCGAGGAAGTTGGGGTCGGTCGAATTCAGCCCCATCGTGGTGTTGGACAGGATTGGAAAGAACGCGACGATCCAGGCGCAGATGAGCAATGCCGCCTCGGTGTTGCGCACATAGATCAGGATCAGCGGCGCGATCGCCACGATCGGCGTCACCTGCAGGATGACGGCGTATGGAAACAAACTCGCCTCGATCCAGCGTGATTGCGCGAACAGGATGGCCAGTCCGCCGCCGAACACCACCGCGGCCAGCAGCGCCGCCACGGTCACTTCGAGGGTGATGACGAGGCTGTCGGTCAGCGTGCCCCAGTCGCGCACCAGCGTGGTGGCGATGCGCAGCGGGCCAGGCAGCACATACACGGGGATTTCGGCCACGCGCACCAGCGTTTCCCAGCCGGCGAGAAAGACCAGGCCCACCACCAGGGGGAGCGCCACGTGCCAGAGGCGGTCAGCGCGCATCGGCCTCACCCATGGCCTCGCGCAACGCCTGGGAGACCGCGCGGGCCTGGCGGTTGTAGAGCTCTCCGGTGCGAAAGATCTCATCCCGTACAGCGGGCGCCTCGACCGCGATATCGGCCACGACGCGGCCCGGGCGGGGGGCCATCACCAGGATGCGGTCGGACAGGAACACGCTTTCATACACACTATGCGTCACGAAAACGATGGTCAGCCGCTCGGCCGCGTGCAGTGCCAGAAGATCGTCGTTCAATTTGGCGCGGGTGATCTCGTCCAGCGCGGCGAACGGTTCGTCCATCAGCAGCAGCAGCGGGCGCGTCACCAAGGCGCGGGCGATGGAGACGCGCATCTTCATCCCGCCGGAGAGTTGGCGCGGATAGGCGCGGGCAAATCCCGCCAGCCCGACCTGGGCGAGAACCGCGGTCACGCGCGATGCGATCTCCGCCTTCGGCACGCCCTGCAATGTCAGGGGAAGGGCCACGTTGCCGGCCACGCTGCGCCACGGCATCAGCGCCGGCTCCTGGAACACGAAGCTCAACCCCCGTGTGTCGCTGATCTCCACCTGTCCCGCACTCGCCGACGCCAGGCCCGCGATGAGCCGCAACGCGGTGGATTTGCCGCAGCCGGACGGGCCGAGCAGGCTGGTGAACGAGCCCCGCGAGATCTCGAAGGACAGGTCCCGCAGCGCCTCGGTGCCGTTGTCGAAGCGCTTTGCAACGTGGCGCAGGGCAACCAGCTTCACGCTCACTTCGGGCGGAGCGCCATTCCCACGCCCTTGTTCACGAACTCCAGCGTGTAGGCCCGCCTGGCATCCAGGCCTTTCGGATAGACCCCCGCCTGCGTCATCGTGTCGAGGAAATGCGCCCAGCGCGCCTCGCTCATCGCGCCGATCCCCAGCGTGAGGCTGTCGCCGGAATCAACGATCCCGTGTTCGCGCATCACCTTGATGCCGTTGTCGATGATCTCCTGCGTCATGTCCTTGTTGGCCGCGCGGATCAGCGCATTGCCCGGCGCGGGATCGCCGTACATGTAATGATACCAGCCCTCCGCCGACGCCTCCACGAAGGCCCGCACGATCTCGGGCCGGTTCTGCACGGTCTTGGTCTGGGTCAGGATCACGTCGGAATAATTGTCGAACCCGTTATCCGCCAGCAGGTTCACCACCGGTTTGAACCCGGCCTGCTTCTCGATCTGGAACGGCTCCGATGACAGGAATCCCTCCATGACCAAATTCTTGTCCAGCAGGAACGGCGCCATGGAGAAGTTGTAGGGGCGGATCTGGTCGTCGGTGTAGCCAAACTTCGCCTTGAGGAACAACCACAGGCCGGAACGCGCGCCGGCCGAGATCATGATGGGATGGCCTTTCAGCTGGGCCATCGTGTCCAACCCCATGCCGGGATGGGTGATCATCACCTGCGGGTCTTTTTGGAAGAACGCCGCCACGGCTATCACGGGGATCGACTGCTCCACCATGCTCAGTGCTGCGAAACTGCCGGAGGACAGCATGAAATCCACCTGCCCGGTGGCGATGGCCGCGTTGCCGTTGGTCTGCGGGCCGCCCATCTTGATGGTCACGTCCAGCCCGCGCTGCTTATACAGGCCCATCGCCAGCGCCTCGTAGAAGCCGCCATGCTCCGCCTCGGCCAGCCAATCAGTGCCGAAGGTGACTTTCGTCAGAGGCTGCGCGTACCCGGGCACGCCAGCCATCACCAGCCACGCCAGAACCATCAGATGTTTCAGCATGCCTGCACCTCCCCATTCAGCCTCGGCCGGCGTCGATCTCGGCGAGCAGCGTCATCAATTCGATGGCCGCCACTGATTTCGGTGCCGTTTCGCTAACGCCAAGCCCCAGCGCGAAGGCGGTGGCGAAACCCACGCGATTCCCGAGCCGGGACTGAAGCTGCACCACGCCCCGCGCCGCGATCTCGGTCGTCACCTGGCCCAGCAGCGCGCCGGATGCCGGGGCGCGGTTGAGCACCACGCGCACCGTGCGCTTTTCCGCCTTGGCGAGGGTCAAGGTGCCCTCCGCCGCCCACAGATCCGGCAGGCTGGGCTGGATCGGGATCAACACCAGATCGGCGCTGCGAATGGCGAGGCGCGCATCGGTGTCGATCTGCGGCGGACTGTCGATGATCACGATGTCGTGATTTTTGCGCAGCCGGTCGAGCTCGGCCGCCAGCCGCCATCCGGCCACCTCGCTCAGATGAATGGCGCCGGTGGCCTTGGCGTTTCCCGCGCGAAGGGCGTGCCAGCGCGACAGGCTGCGCTGCGGGTCGATATCCAACAGCGCCACGCGCGCCCCGCCGGACGCCCACCCCGCCGCCAGGTTCGCCGCCAGCGTTGTTTTGCCGGCCCCGCCTTTTTGCTGGGCGACCGTGATCACGAATGGCATGCCGCCCCCTGGGAAAATGGCTTTCTGTGAGTCGCATGGCTGACCCCCTCTGCGCAAACACGGGCTTTGATTCAGGCCCGTGGTTTCGCCCGCTGATTGCGCTACTCTGGTCGTAACGAGGAGAAGACGCATGAGCGAGACGGCGACCCCGGGAACCGATCTGATCATGGTGCCGCCGGCGTCGCTGGTGGCGTCGGCGTCGCTGGGGGTGCCGTCCGCGCCCGCGGGCCCCGGCCTGTTCGACCGCGCGCTGCGCCGGATCACCGGCGTATGGCGGGACATGGCGTCCAGCGTGTCCAGCACGGAGGATGACGGGGTGGAGGCGCAGATCCGCGCCTGCCTGTCCGGCCGCGGTGGAGAGGTGTCGGCCCGCAACCGCGCCGCCAAACTCGCTGAAACCTATGCCTCGCTGGACCAGGCCGGCCAGCGCGCCTTCCTGCGCACACTGTCGGATTTCGATTCCGATGCAACGGCGATCGCCGCGGCCTACGCCAAGCTGCAGGCCGCACGGGACGAGGCCCAGAGCGCGGCCGCCAAATCCGCCCTGCGCCGGGCGCTGGAGCCGCCGCGGGTGCGGTTGCTGACCCAGTTCACCACCATCCCCGACGGCATGAAGTTCATCGTGGAGCTGCGGGCCACCCTGCTCGGCATCATGAAAGGCGACCCGCATCTGACGGCGCTGGAAGCCGACATGCGCAATCTGCTGGCCAACTGGTTCGATGTCGGCTTCCTCGAACTCAAGCGCATCGACTGGACCAGCCCGGCCGCCCTGCTCGAAAAACTCGTGGGCTACGAGGCGGTGCACCAAATCCGCTCCTGGCGGGACCTGAAGAACCGTCTGGACAGCGATCGCCGCTGTTACGCGTTCTTCCATCCCCGCATGCCGGACGAGCCACTGATCTTCGTGGAGGTGGCCCTGGTGCAGGGTCTGGCGTCCAGCGTGCAGCGCCTGCTCGACCAGAAGGCGCCGGTGCAGAACCCGAAGGAGGCGGATGCCGCCATCTTTTATTCCATCAGCAACTGCCAGCGCGGCCTGGCCGGCATCAGCTTCGGCAACTTTCTCATCAAGCGCGTGGTGGTGGAGTTGTCGGCCGAGTTTGCGAACATCAAGACCTTTGCCACGCTCAGCCCCATTCCCGGCTTCCGTCGCTGGCTCGACAAGCAGATCCGCGAGGATGACACCACCTTGCTCGCCGAGGACGAAACCAAGGCGCTGCTGGCGATGGAGCCCGCGGAGTCCGGCGCCGCCGCACTTGCAGCACTGCTGTCGCGCCGCCACTGGGTGCGGGATGCGGCCGTGGCGAAACCGCTGGAGCCGATCCTCGTGCGGCTTGGCGCCCGCTATCTGCTGGCTGAATCGAACGGCAAACGGGCGGCCGACCCGGTGGCGCATTTCCACCTGTCCAACGGCGCCCGCGTCGAGCGCATCATCGCCCTGGCCGATACGTCGGAAAAAGGCGTCAAGGAGAGTGCGGCCCTGATGGTCAACTACCTCTATGCCCCCGACAAGATCGAGAGCAACCACGAGGAATATGCCGGGGAGGGCAAGCGCCAGGCCTCCGCCATGGTGCGCAAACTCGCGCGCGGCCGGGCGTGAACGGAATGGACGCCCCCGTTGTGAACCCGCCTTCCACCCGCCTCGACGCGCGACGCGTGGCACTTCTGCATCAGATTGAGCGCAAGCTGCTGTGGCTCTCGGCGTGGATGATCCACAATGCCAACCACATCCGCCCCAACCGGGACGGGCTGAAGGTGGGGGGCCATCAGGCGTCCTGCGCCTCGGTGATCTCGATCATGACGGCGCTGTATTTCGAGGTGCTGCGGCCGCAGGACCGGGTGGCGGTGAAGCCGCATGCGGGGCCGGTGTTTCACGCCATGAACCTGCTCTATGGCAGGCAGACACCGGAAAAGATGGCCGGCCTGCGCCAGTTCGGCGGCGTGCAGCCTTATCCCAGCCGGGTGAAGGACGGCGCGGAGGTCGATTTCTCCACCGGCTCGGTGGGTCTCGGCGTGGCGCTGACCAGCTTTTCGGCGTTGATCTCCGATTATGTCCGCCTGCACGGGCTCGGGCGCGACGACATCCCGGCCGGGCGCCATATCGCCATCGCGGGCGATGCCGAGCTCGACGAGGGCAACATCTACGAGGCGCTGCTCGAAGGCTGGAAGCACGATGTCCGCAATGTCTGGTGGATCATCGACTACAACCGCCAAAGCCTGGACAGCGTGGTGCCGGACCGTCTGTTCGGGCGCATCGAAGGCCTGTTCCGCGACATGGGCTGGAACGTCGTCACGCTGAAATATGGCCGCAAGCTGGAAGCCGTCTTCCAGCGCCGCGGCGGCGAGGCATTGCGCCGCTGGATCGACGACTGCCCGAACAGCCTTTATTCCGCGCTGACCTTCCAGGGCGGTGCGGCCTGGCGCCAGACCCTGCTCACCGATCTTGGCCGCGAGGAAGGCGTGCGCGCCATCATCGACCCGATGACGGATCTCGAACTCGCCGAACTCATGATGAATCTCGGCGGCCACGACATCGAGAGCATCATCGAGCAGCTTCTCCTCGCCGACGCGGCCGGCGACCAGCCGACCTGCTTCATCGCCTACACCATCAAGGGCATGGGCCTGCCGTTCGCCGGCCACAAGGACAACCATTCCGGCCTGATGACGAAGGAGCAGATGGCGCTTTTTCGCGAGCAGATGGGCATTCGCCCCGGCCACGAGTTCGACCTGTTCGAGGGGCTGGACGCCACGCCCGAGGAACTGGCCGCCTTCGTCGCCAGCCGGCCGTTCGCCGAAACGCTGACACCGCAGGGCCGGGCGCTGTCATCGCCGCTGATCCATGTGCCCGACCTGCTGCCGGCCCCGGATTCGGCCGGCCGGAAGATGGCGACCCAAGGCGGTTTCGGCGAGATCCTGGCCGAGATCGGGCGAGGGCAGGGCGCCTGCAAAGACCTCGCCGCCCGGATCATGACCACCAGCCCCGATGTGACGGTCTCCACCAATCTCGGCCCCTGGGTGAACCGCCGCGGCGTGTTCGACCGGCACACCCGCAACGACGTGTTTCGCGACGCCAAGCTCGCCTCCGCCCAGCGTTGGGGCATGACCCCCAGCGGACAGCACATCGAGCTCGGCATCGCCGAACAGAACCTGTTTCTGCTGCTCGGCGCCGCCGGCCTGTCGCATGCGCTGCACGGCGCGCGGCTGCTGCCGATCGGCACCGTGTATGATCCGTTCGTCAATCGCGGCCTCGATGCGCTGATCTATGCTTGCTACCAGGACGCCCGGTTTCTGCTCGTTTCCACGCCTTCGGGCATCACACTGGCGCCCGAAGGCGGTCAGCACCAGTCGATCAACACGCCGCTGATCGGCATGGCGGCGGACCGGCTCGCGAGCTACGAGCCCACGCATGTGGATGAGCTCGCCATCCTGCTGCGCCACGCCTTTCACCACATGCAGCAGCCCGATGGCTCCGCGGTCTGGCTGCGCCTGTCCACACGCCAGATCGCCCAGCCGGTGCGCACGCTCAACCCCGCTTCCGTGATCGCCGGCGCCCACTGGCAGGTGAAACCCGCTCCCGGTGCGCGTATCGCGATGGCCTACCAAGGCCCGATCGCGCCCGAGGTGTTCGAGGCGTTCGACGAGCTCATCACGGAAGAACCCGGCGCCGGCCTGCTCGCCATCACCAGTCCGGACCGCCTGCACGCCGGCTGGCTTGCCGCCGCCCGCGCCCGCCGCGCCGGAAACCGGGCGGCGACGTGCCATATCGAAACCATTCTGGCGCCGCTTGCCCCCGGTGCCGCGCTCGTGACGGTGCTGGACGGCCACCCCGCCGCCCATGCCTGGCTGGGGGCGGTGCGCGGCCAGCGCGTGGTGCCTCTTGGCCCCGATCATTTCGGCCAGGCCGGAGACCTCCCGGATCTGTATCGAGAATACGGGCTGGACGTGTCCGCCATCCTGGACGCGTGCGCCCAGGCTCTGCTGGGTTAAAGCGGCTTTCGGCCTTCCGCGGGGGCTGGAGGCCCTTGCCCCGGCGTTCGCATCCCGCCAGTCTGCGGCCGCCAAGCGATGGTACAGTCGCGGCATTCTGCAGAGGAAATCCGGCCATGCTGAACATTCGAACCCTGGCGCTCGCCGCCACCGCGCTGGCTGCCCTCTCGCCGATCCTGCCGGCGGACGCCCGGATTGTGCGCCTCGAAATCCTGCGCACCGAGCCGGCCTATGGCGGCGCCGCATTCGGCGACACGGGGGCCTACGAACGCGTCGTGGCCCGCGCGCATGGGGAGCTCGACCCCGGCACGCCCGCCAACGCCGTGATACAGGACCTCGGCCTGGCGCCGCGCAACGCCCGTGGCATGGTGGAATACACCACCCAAATCGAGATCGCGCGCCCCGCCAACCCCGCGAAGAGCAACAACATCCTGTTTTTCGACGTGGTCAATCGCGGCAGCAAACGACTGAATGCCCTTTTCAACGCGGACATCACCGGCACCCAGGCCCAGGTGAACAACCTTGAAAGCGCCGGCGACGGCTGGCTGCAAAAGCTCGGCACCACCATGATCTGGTTCGGCTGGCAGGGCGACATCCTGCCGGGCGACGGGCGGATGGGCCCCACCCTTCCCGTGGCCCGCAACCGAGACGGCTCGCCGGTCACGGGCGTGGTCCGCAGCGAGCTGACCACCTCGGCTGCCACCACCACGCTCAACCTGTCGTCCGGCTGGTTCACCGGCATGACCCATGCCGCCTATCCCACCGTGGCCACCGACAACACCAAGCCGCTGCCGGACGGTTTCGCTCCCACCCTCACCGTCCGCGCCCGCGAGAACGCGCCGCGCGAGGTGATCCCCGCCGCCTCCTGGCGTTTCGGCGCCTGCGACAAGGCGAACGACACCCAGATCTGCCTGCCCGCGGGCTTCCAGCCGGGCAAGCTCTACGAGGTCATCTACCGCGCGCGCGACCCCCAGGTGATGGGCATCGGCTTTGCGATCGCGCGTGACACCGCCGCCTTCTTCCAACACGCCGATCGCGATGCGTCAGGCACGGCCAACCCGGTGGTGCACGGCCCCAAGACGAAATCCATCGTGTTCGGTCAATCCCAAAGCGGCCGTTTCATCCGCAGCTTCGTGGCGCTGGGCTTCAACAAGGGCGAGGACGGCAAACAGGTGTTCGATGCCGCCATGCCGCATATCGGCGGCGGGCTGATGCCGCTGAACCTGCGCTTCTCGCAGCCCGGTCGCGCCTGGGGCCAGCAGGTCGATCACGATTATCCGGCGTATGACTTCCCCTTCACCTATGCGCGGGAGACCGACCCGTTGACCGGGCGAACCCAGGGGCTGCTCGACCGCTGCGAGGCCAGCCGCACCTGTCCCTTGATCTTTCACACCGCCACCGCGCTGGAGATCTGGGAGGGCCGCCAGTCGTTGGGCCTGACCGATCCGCTCGGCCTGCGCGATGCGAAGGAGCCCGCCGGCGTGCGTACCTATATTCTGGCGAGCACCCAGCACGCCCCGCCCGGCCTGCCGTTGCCGGCCCGCGCGCCGTTCGGCCTGTGCCAGCAGCAGTCCAACCCCAACCCGCATACCTGGACCCTGCGCGCCGCGTTCTCCAACATGATCGGCTGGGTGCGGGACGGCAAGGCGCCGCCGGCATCGATGAAGCCGAGCATCGCGGCCGGCACGCTGGTGCCGGCGGACCGCGTGCATTTCCCGGCCATTCCGGCGACGAACTACGGCACCGAGCGCCCCGCACCGCGTTACACCAGCGCGATCAGCACGCTGCATGTGCTCGATTTTGGCCCCGGATACCGTGGCGGCGACAGTTCCGGCGTGATCACCCGCGAGCCGCCGGTGGCGGGCACGGCCAGCTACGGCATTCTCGTGCCGCAGGTGGATGCCGACGGGATCGACATCGGCGGCGTGCGCAACGTGTATCTGGGCGCGCCGATCGGCACCTATACCGGCTGGAACAGCTTCCGCCCGGATCTGTTCGATGCCGGGTTCTGCAACTTCTCCGGCAGCTTCATCCCGTTCGCCGCCACCAAGGCGGACAGGGTGGCGGCCGCCGATCCGCGCCCGTCGCTCGAGGAGCGTTACCCCTCGAAGGACGCGTATGTCGCCGCCGTCACCAAGGCGGCCGATGCCCTGGTGGCGGGGCGCATGATGCTGCCGGACGACGCCAGGCGCGTGATCGGCGAGGCCGCGGACAAGGGTGTGCGCAGCGCGCCGTGACGTGCGGACCGCCGCGGCCCTTGCCGGCCAACGCGGCTTGCGCTACCACCCCGCCCTCGCGTGCGCGTGGTTGCGGGCGTGGTGAAATGGTAGACACGCCAGATTTAGGTTCTGGTGGCGCAAGTCGTGGAGGTTCAAGTCCTCTCGCCCGCACCACCGCGCCGTCTGTGCCAGGTTGAGATACAGGGATTTTCCGCACATGCAGGTCACCGAGACGCTCTCCGACGGGCTGAAGCGCGCATACAACGTTGTTTTGCCGGTGTCCGACACGGATGCGAAGCGCGAGAAGCGCCTGGCCGAGGTCGCCAAGACCGTGAACATTCCGGGCTTTCGCCCCGGCAAGGTGCCGATGGGCGTCGTCAAGAAGCGCTACGCCGGCGCGGTGACCGCCGAAGTGCTGGAAGAATCGGTGAACGAGGCCACCACCAAGGTGATGCAGGACCGCGGCCTGCGCTCGGCCAGCCAGCCGAAGGTGGAGATCATCACCCTCGAGGAAGGCAAGGACCTCGAATTCAAGATCGAGGTGGAGCTGCTGCCCGAAATTACGATGCCGGATTTCGCCAGCATCAAGCTAACCCGCCCGAAGGCGGAGGCCTCGCCTGAGGCCATCGACAAAACCCTGGGCGAGATCGCCACGCGCCAGCGCGAGCTGGTCACGCTCGAGGGCGATGATGTGGTGGCGGCCGAGATCGGTCATGTCATGACGGTCGATTTCCTCGGCAAGGTGGACGGCGTGCCGTTCGAAGGCGGCACCGGCACGGATATGGACGTGGAACTGGGCGGCACCGGCTTCATCCCGGGCTTTGCCGAGCAGATGGTTGGCATGAAGCCGGGCGATGCCCGCGTGATCGACGTGACCTTTCCGGCGGAATACGGCTCCAAGGATCTCGCCGGCAAGGCCGCCACGTTCGACATCACGGCCAAGGCGCTGAAAAAGGCGATCAATCCCGAGCTGAACGACGAACTCGCCTCCAAGCTTGGTTTCGACAGCCTCGAAGACGTGCGCAAGGCCATTTCCAGCTCGATGCAGCGTGAATACGACCAGCTGTCACGCCTGCGCATCAAGCGCGAGCTGCTGGACGCGCTCGCCAAGATCGTGGACTTCCCGGTGCCCGAGAGCATGGTGGCCTCGGAATTCGAGCAAATCTGGCAGCGCATCGAGGCCGACAAGGCCAAGGGCGAGGCGGACGCCGAGGATGCCGGCAAGGACGAGGACACGCTGAAGGCCGAATACCGCGCCATCGCGGAGCGTCGCGTGCGCCTGGGGCTGCTGCTGTCCGAGATCGGCCGGGTGAACAATATCAGCGTGGGCCAGGACGAGATGACCCGCGCCATGGCGCGCGAGGCGCAGCGTTATCAGGGCCAGGAGCAGATGGTCATCGATTTCTTCCGCAAGAATCCGCAGGCCGCTGAATCGCTGCGCGGGCCGATCTTTGAGGAGAAAGTGGTCGATTACGTGCTCGAACTGGCTGAAGTGACTGACAAAACCGTGACTCCGGAGGAGCTGGCGCAGGAGCCGGACGCGCCCGGCGCCATCGGCTGATTGACCGGGATGGCGGCCGGGCGCTGGTGGCAGCCCGGTTTGCCCCTATCTTGGTGTGAGGACTTTTCTGGTCCAGCGTTAAGCGATTGCTAACGATTTCCGGCGATCATGGCCAAATGCTCGCAGGCCGGGGCGAGTGAGCAGGGGATAGAACGATGTTGGACCGCGATCCGGTTGAGGTTTACGCCAATAATCTGGTGCCGATGGTGGTCGAGCAGACGGCGCGTGGTGAGCGGTCTTACGACATCGACTCGCGGCTTCTGAAAGAGCGGATCATCTTTCTCACGGGCCAGGTCTACGACCAGGTGAGCTCGCTGATCTGCGCGCAGCTGCTGTTTCTGGAGAGTGAGAATCCGAATAAGGATATCTCGTTCTACATCAACAGCCCCGGCGGCGTGGTGAGTGCCGCGCTCGCGATGTATGACACGATGCAATATATCCGCAGCCCGGTTTCCACCGTGTGCATCGGGCAGGCGGCATCCGCCGGCAGCCTTTTGCTGGCGGCCGGCGCGCCGGGCAAGCGCTACGCCCTGCCGTATGCCCGCATCATGGTGCACCAGCCCAGCGGCGGCGCCCAAGGCCAGGCGACGGACATCGAGATTCAGGCGCGTGAAATTCTCAAAACCCGCGAGTTGCTGAACGGCATCTATGTCCGCCACACCGGCCAGCCGATCGAGGCGATCGAGCGGAAGATGGAGCGTGACTCCTACATGTCGGCCGAGGAGGCCCGCAATTTCGGTTTGGTGGACCAAGTGGTGGAAAATCGGCCGTTGCCGGTCGACCCCGATGCAAAGAGCTGAATTGATTGAGTTCGGCGGATTTTCCGTCGAATAATGACGTATTTGACATGCATTCGCCGGCCGATCGGGCGGATGCAGGCCCCTGCGGTTCTTGTCCCGGCTGCAAAGCGGGGTCTAGAGTTTCGGGATTAGGCCCCGTTGATCCGGGGCAGGAGCGCGCATGAGCAGCAAGTCCGGCGATTCGAAGAACACACTCTACTGCTCCTTCTGCGGCAAATCGCAGCATGAGGTTCGCAAGCTCATTGCCGGCCCCACCGTCTTCATCTGCGATGAATGCGTCGAACTCTGCATGGACATCATCCGTGAGGAGCATAAGACGCATCTCGTGAAATCACGCGATGGGGTGCCGACGCCGAAGGAGATCTGCAAGGTTCTGGACGATTACGTGATCGGCCAGTCGCACGCCAAGAAGGTCCTCAGCGTCGCGGTGCACAACCACTACAAGCGCCTCGCGCATGGTGCGAAGAACAACGACGTCGAGATCGCCAAATCCAACATCATGCTCGTGGGCCCGACGGGTTCCGGCAAGACGCTTCTGGCGCAGACGCTGGCCCGCATCCTCGATGTGCCGTTCACGATGGCCGACGCCACCACGCTGACCGAGGCCGGCTATGTCGGTGAGGATGTTGAGAACATCATCCTCAAGCTGCTCCAGGCGGCGGACTACAACGTGGAACGCGCCCAGCGCGGCATCGTCTATATCGACGAGGTCGATAAGATCAGCCGGAAGTCCGACAACCCCTCGATCACCCGCGACGTCAGCGGCGAGGGCGTGCAGCAGGCCTTGCTGAAGATCATGGAAGGCACCGTGGCCTCTGTGCCGCCGCAGGGCGGGCGCAAACATCCGCAGCAGGAATTCCTGCAGGTGGACACCACCAACATCCTGTTCATCTGCGGCGGCGCCTTTTCGGGTTTGGAAAAGATCATCTCCGCCCGCGGCAAGGGGTCGGGCATCGGCTACGGCGCCGAGGTCCGCAGCCCGGACGAGCGTCGGACGGGTGCCATCCTGCGGGAAGTGGAGCCCGAGGATCTTCTGCGCTTCGGCCTGATCCCGGAGTTCATCGGCCGCCTGCCGGTGGTCGCCACCTTGGAAGATCTGGACGAGGCGGCGCTGATCGAGATCCTGACCAAGCCGAAGAACGCGTTGGTCAAGCAGTATGGCCGCCTGTTCGAGATGGAAGGCGTCAAGCTGACTTTCACCGAAGACGCCATGGCGTCTGTCGCGCGGCGTGCCATCGCCCGCAAGACCGGCGCCCGTGGCCTGCGATCGATCATGGAGGCGATCTTGCTGACGACCATGTTCGACCTGCCGGGCCTGGACGGTGTCGAGGAAGTGGTGATCAACCGCGAAGTGGCGGAAAGTCGTGCCAATCCGTTGTTCATCCACGGCAAAGAGCGTTCCGAAAACACTGCCTGACCGCGCTGTCTGCCCGTTTGACCGATCCGTGCGGCAAGCGGCCGTCACGAATCGGTCATGAAGAAGTGGCCACGTCCTTGCGGGATGGCGCCGCCGTGCCGAACTATATCGATGCATGAGAGGCCAAACGTATTCGGCTTTTATGTCCACATGTCCGCGCTGTGTATTCGGGCGGACCACGATAGACTGTCTTTCAAGAGGTCATTATGACGGACAAAACCATCACCCCAGCCGAACCTCGTGCCACAGGCGAGTTGCTTCCTGTCCTGCCGTTGCGTGACATCGTCGTGTTTCCGCACATGATCGTGCCGCTGTTCGTCGGCCGCGAGAAATCGGTTCGCGCCCTTGAGGCGGTCATGAAGGAAGACAAGCAGATCCTGCTCGTCGCTCAGAAGAATGCCTCCCAGGACGACCCGTCCTCGGACGACATCTACCGCGTGGGCACGGTGTCGACGATCCTGCAGCTGCTGAAGCTGCCCGACGGCACCGTGAAGGTGCTGGTGGAAGGGGTGCATCGCGCCCGCATCGAATCGTTCAAGGACACCGACCAGTTCTTCACCGCGCATGTGGTGGAGATGCCCGACGAGGAGACCGATTCGAAGGAACTCGAAGCTCTCGGTCGTACCGTGGTCTCCCAGTTCGAGCAGTATATCAAGCTCAACAAAAAGATCGCGCCCGAGGTTCTGGTGTCACTGAACCAGATCGAGGAGCCCTCGAAGCTGGCGGACACGGTGTCGAGCCATCTCAACCTCAAGATCGCCGAAAAGCAGGAACTGCTCGACACGCCCCGCGTGGGCGAGCGGTTGGAGCGGGTGTTCGGGCATATGGAGTCCGAGATCGGCGTGCTGCAGGTGGAAAAGCGCATCCGCAACCGCGTGAAGCGGCAGATGGAGAAGACGCAGCGCGAGTACTATCTGAACGAGCAGATGAAGGCGATCCAGAAGGAGCTCGGCGAAGGCGACGAGGGCCGCGACGAGACGGCCGAGCTGGAAGCCAAGATCAAGAAGACCCGCCTGTCGAAGGAAGCCCGCGAGAAGGCCATGGGTGAGCTGAAGAAGCTCAAGACGATGAGCCCGATGTCGGCTGAGGCGACGGTGGTGCGCAACTATCTCGACTGGATCCTGTCGATCCCGTGGAAGAAGCGCAGCAAGGTCAAGAACGACGTCATCGAAGCCGAGCAGACGCTCGATCTCGACCATTACGGCCTGGAGAAGGTGAAGGAGCGCATCACCGAGTATCTTGCCGTGCAAAGTCGCAGCCAGAAGATTCGCGGCCCGATCCTGTGCCTCGTGGGCCCACCCGGCGTCGGCAAGACCTCGCTGGGCAAATCGATCGCCAAGGCGACCGGGCGGAACTTCGTGCGTATGTCGCTCGGCGGCGTGCGTGATGAGGCGGAGATCCGTGGCCACCGGCGTACCTATATCGGCTCGATGCCGGGCAAGGTGATCCAGGGCATGAAGAAGGCCAAGACGTCCAACCCGTTGTTCCTGCTGGACGAGATCGACAAGCTGGGAGCCGATTGGCGCGGCGATCCGTCCTCGGCGCTGCTCGAGGTGCTCGACCCCGAACAGAACGCCACCTTCGCCGATCACTATCTGGAGGTGGATTACGACCTGTCGGACGTGATGTTCGTGACCACGGCGAACTCGCTGCGCATGCCCCAGCCGCTGCTGGACCGTATGGAGATCATTCGAATCGCCGGCTACACCGAAGACGAGAAGGTCGAGATCTCCAAGCGCCATTTGATCGCCAAGGTGAGCGAGAGCCACAGCCTCAAGAAAGAGGAGTGGTCGATCACCGAGGAGGCGCTGCGCGACCTCATTCGCTATTACACCCGTGAAGCCGGCGTGCGGTCGCTGGAGCGTGAGCTGGCCAACCTGGCGCGCAAGGTGATCAAGGAGATCGTCACCAAGAAGTCGAAGAAGGTGGCGATCACCGGCAAGAACCTCGGCAAATACGCCGGCGTTCAGAAGCACCGCTACGGTGATCTGGAAGACACCGACATGGTCGGCGTGGTGACGGGTCTGGCGTGGACGGAAGTGGGTGGCGAGATCCTGACGATCGAGTCGGTACTGTTGCCCGGCAAGGGCAATGTGAAAAGCTCTGGTAAGCTGGGCGACGTCATGCAGGAAAGTGTTTCCGCGGCGCTGAGTTACGTGCGCAGCAAATCGATCAGTTTCGGCATCAAGCCCACGCTGTTCGAGAAGCGGGACATCCATGTGCACGTGCCCGAGGGTGCCACACCCAAGGATGGCCCTTCCGCGGGCGTTGCGATGGCGACGAGCATGATTTCGATCCTGACAGGCATCCCGGTGCGTCGCGATGTGGCCATGACGGGTGAGATCACGCTGCGTGGCCGGGTGCTGCCGATCGGTGGCTTGAAGGAGAAACTCCTGGCAGCCCTGCGTTCAGGGATTACCACGGTGTTCATCCCGAAGGACAACGAGAAGGATCTGGCCGAGGTGCCGGAGAATGTCCGCAAGCATCTGGAGATCATTCCGGTGTCGCATGTCGATGAGGTGATCGCGCGGGCGTTGGTGCGCAAGCCGGAGCCGATTGAGTGGGTGGAGCCGCCGGAGACTCCAGTGGTGCCGACCCCGATGCCCGCCGCGTCGTTGCCGCATTGAGGCGGCTGGCGCTTTGAGATATCGGCTCGCCCGCCCAAAGTTGGCGGGCCGATTTCTGTTCTAGATCATGATGCGTTTGGGTCGCTGAACCGAAGCGCATAAACATGATCTATAAACAATAAGTTAGAGCGCGATGATTTTGTCCTGCTCATAGTCATCACGCTCTAAATCACGAACACCGCAGAAATCCGCGTTTTTTGCCGCTCTCGCGCGTTGACGTTTGCGAAAAACCCCTCCTAGTGTCGGGCGCAGCGACCGCCTCGGATTCGGGCGAATGGGTTGCCACAGAATATTTTCCAGGAGATGCCAGCGTGAATAAAATGGATCTGATTTCCGCCGTGGCGGAGCACGCCGACCTGCCCAAGGCGAAGGCCACCGAAGTGGTCGACGCCGTGTTCAGCGCGATCGAAGGTGCGTTGAAGAAGAAGGACGAAGTAAGGCTCGTGGGCTTCGGCTCGTTTGCCACCGCCGTTCGCAAGGCGTCCAAGGGCCGCAACCCGCAGACCGGCGTCGAGATCGACATTCCGGAGAGCACATCGGTGCGCTTCAAGCCGGGCAAGGCACTCAAAGACGCCGTGAACTGATTTAACCCGCCTGCCCCCACGGGCTGGGAGCGACAAGGAGGACGGCGATTTTACGTGGACGAAATCGCCGTCCTCTAACTTGTTGATTTACCATTCAAGCTGATGCGTTCGGACGGCACGTTCAAACGTATCATGTTCCCCAGGCGGGGGTTCCCATGGGCGGTTAGCTCAGCGGTAGAGCGGCTCGTTTACACCGAGTTGGCCGGCGGTTCGATCCCGTCACCGCCCATTCCGCGCCCGTTCCTCACGCAACCACCCCGAAATCACACCGATCGGCGGACCGGCCCTTGACGCGGCATCCGGTCCGCTCTAGATCGAGCGCCCTGCCGCTGCGGGTGTAGCTCAGTTGGTTAGAGCGCCGGCCTGTCACGCCGGAGGTCGCGGGTTCGAGCCCCGTCACTCGCGCCAGCAGCGCAGGAAGTTACTTCTTAAAATGGATGCGGGGGAATTGGCATCGCACCAGCGAAGGGCCGGCTTTCTCCCTATGGAATCCCGCACAACATCGGCCTAAGGTCCGCCGCGTTGCGATGCGGCATAAAGGGCAGACGACGATGGCACCCATCCTGGCCGATTATTTTCCGATCCTGGTCTTCCTGGTGATCGCCGGCCTGATCGCCACCGCGATGGTGGTGGGCTCGCAGTTCGCCGCCCATCAGAAGCCCTATGCCGAGAAACTCTCGGCCTACGAATGCGGTTTCGAGGCGTTCGATGACGCGCGCCGCAAGTTCGATGTGCGTTTCTACCTCGTCGCCATCCTGTTCATCATTTTCGACCTCGAGGTGGCGTTCCTGTTTCCTTGGGCTGTCAGCCTCGCCGAAATCGGCATTTTCGGCTTCCTGTCCATGCTCGGCTTCCTGGCGGTTCTGACCATCGGGTTCATATACGAGTGGAACAAGGGAGCCCTGGATTGGGAATGACATCCATGCCCGCCACCACCACCGACATCGCCTTCAATCAGACCGCCCTGCCGCCCGGCCCCGAGCAGGACGCCGTGATCCGCGGCATCACCGGCGAGATCACCGATAAGGGCTTCGTCGTCGCCAACGTGGACAAGCTCGTCAACTGGGCGCGCACCGGCAGCCTGTGGCCGATGACGTTCGGGCTGGCCTGCTGCGCCGTGGAGATGATCCACGCATACATGCCGCGCTACGACCTCGACCGGCTGGGCATCATCCCCCGTGCCTCGCCCCGCCAGTCCGACGTGATGATCGTGGCCGGCACGTTGACCAACAAAATGGCGCCCGCCTTGCGCAAGGTTTACGACCAGATGCCGGAGCCGCGCTGGGTGATCTCGATGGGAAGCTGCGCCAATGGCGGCGGCTACTACCATTATTCCTATTCGGTGGTGCGCGGCTGCGACCGCGTGGTGCCGGTGGATATCTACGTGCCGGGCTGCCCGCCCACGGCCGAGGCGCTGGTGTATGGGATCATGCAGCTGCAGAAAAAAATCCGCCGCACGGGGACCATTCTC
Source organism: Rhodospirillales bacterium (assembly GCA_025362815.1). Classification (GTDB taxonomy): domain Bacteria; phylum Pseudomonadota; class Alphaproteobacteria; order Acetobacterales; family Acetobacteraceae; genus CAIQQQ01. The sequence goes on along the minus strand of JANYFG010000102.1, from coordinate 25,727 downwards.
CGTGGCTGAGGTGCTGGACGTCGTGGCCTCCTTCCCGGGCGTGACCGCCACGCGGGTGGAGCTGGGCGAATGGGTGGCGCATGTCGAGTGTGCCGCGATCGCCGACCTCTGCGTGGCCTTGCGCGATCATCCGCTGCTGGCGTTCGAGCAGCTGATGGACATCGCGGGGCTCGACTGGCCCACCCGCGAGAAGCGCTTCGAGGTGGTCTACAACCTGCTGTCCGTCAGCCTCAACCAGCGCATCCGCCTCATCGTCGAGACCACCGAGACCGAGGCCGTGCCGTCCGTGCATGGCGTATGGCCGGTGGCGACCTGGTGGGAGCGCGAGGCCTACGACATGTTCGGCATCGCCTTCTCCGGCCAGCCGGACCTGCGCCGCATCCTGACCGATTACGGCTTCGAGGGGCATCCGCTGCGCAAGGATTTCCCGCTGACCGGGTATGTGGAGGTGCGCTACGACGAGGAGCGCAAGCAGGTGGTGTACGAGCCGGTGAAGCTGGCCCAGGATTTCCGCAACTTCGATTTCGTGTCGCCGTGGGAGGCCATGACCACGCTGCCCGGCGACGAGAAGGCGCATCGCTCATGAATGATGTGATTGGCCAGGCCACCGCCGATCTTCCCGCCAAGACGACGCAGACCGTGGAGATCGACAGCCATTCGATCAATTTCGGCCCCCAGCACCCCGCCGCGCACGGCGTGCTGCGGCTGATCCTGGAGATGGACGGCGAGGTTGTGGAGCGTGCCGACCCGCATATCGGCCTGTTGCATCGCGGCACCGAGAAGCTGATCGAATATAAAAGCTACATCCAGGCGGTGCCGTATTTCGACCGCCTCGATTACGTGAGCCCCATGTGCCAGGAGCACGCCTTCGCTCTGGCCACCGAGAAGCTGCTCGGCGTGGTCGTGCCGGAGCGGGCGCAGTGGATCCGCACGCTGTTCAGCGAGATCACCCGCGTGCTGAACCATCTGCTGAACGTGACGACCTATGCGCTCGATGTGGGCGCCATCACGCCGAGCCTTTGGGGTTTCGAGGAGCGTGAGACGCTCATGGAGTTTCATGAGCAGGCCTCCGGCGCGCGGCTGCATGCCAATTATTTTCGGCCCGGCGGCGTGGCCAAGGACCTCCCGGCGGGTCTTGAGGACAAGATCGCGGCCTGGGCCGAGACGTTTCCAAAGTTTATCGACGATCTGGAAACCCTGCTCACGGGCAACCGCATCTGGAAGCAGCGCACCGTGGATATCGGAATCGTTCCGGCCGAGATGGCGCTGGCATGGGGTTTCACGGGGCCGTGCCTGCGGGCGTCCGGCGTGCCGTGGGACCTGCGGAAGTCCCAGCCTTACGAGAAATACAGCGAGCTCGATTTTCGCATCGCCGTGGGCCGCAACGGCGATTGCTATGATCGATATCTGATGCGGATGGGCGAAATGCGTGAGAGCGTTTCGATGATCAAGCAGTGTCTGGCCAAGATGAAGCCCGGCCCGGTGAAACTGTCGGACAACAAGATCTCGCCGCCGTCGCGCGCCGAGATGAAGCGGTCGATGGAGGCCTTGATCCATCACTTCAAGCTTTACACCGAGGGATTTCACGTGCCCGCCGGCGCCACCTACACCGCCGTCGAGGCGCCGAAGGGCGAGTTCGGCGTGTATCTGGTGGCCGATGGCACCAACCGGCCGTATCGGTGCAAAATTCGCTCGACAGGGTTCGCGCATCTGCAGGCGATCGAGGTGATGAGCAAGCGGCACATGCTGGCCGATGCCGTGGCCATCATCGGATCGCTGGATATCGTGTTCGGGGAGATCGACCGTTGAGCGCCGCGCCCTCCGACCGGGTCGAACCCACGAGCTTTGCGTTCGACGACCACAGCCACGCCGCCATCGACGTGGCGATTGCGAAATACCCGCCAGGCAAGCAGGCCAGCGCGGTCCTTCCCCTGCTGGACATCGCGCAGCGGCAGATGGGCCGCACCACCGGTTCGGCCTGGATCCCGACCGTTGCAATGGACGCGGTCGCCCAGGCGCTGTCGATGCCGCCGATCCGCGTTTATGAAATCGCCACCTTCTACCTGATGTTCAACACCAAGCCGATCGGCCGCTATCACCTGCAGGTGTGCGGCACCACGCCGTGCTGGCTGCGCGGGTCCGACGAGGTGGCGCGCGCATGCCGCGATGTCGGCGGCATGAAGGGCTACGGCGAGAGCTCCGCGGATGGGCTGTTCACGATGTCCGAGGTGGAATGCCTCGGCGGCTGCGTGAATGCGCCCATTCTGCAGGTCGATGACGACTACTACGAAGACATGGACTACGAGCGCACCAAAGCGCTGCTCGAATCGTTGAAACGTGGCGAAAAACCCGCGCGCGGCTCCACCATCGGCCGCATCGGCTCGGCGCCCACAGGCGGGCCCGTCACGTTGACATCCGATCCAATCCGGGTGCCTTCGGCATCCAACGTTGAACCTGAAAAGGCGGAGTGAGCGCATGTTGAGCGATCAGGACCGTATCTTCACCAATCTGTATGGCATCCATGATGTGGGCCTCGAAGGCGCGCGCAAGCGTGGCGACTGGGACGGCACGGCCGGCATTCTGGCGCGCGGGCGAGAGGCGATCATCGAGGAGATGAAGGCCTCCGGGCTGCGCGGCCGAGGCGGCGCGGGCTTCCCCACCGGCCTGAAATGGTCGTTCATGCCGAAGGAGGTGGGCGTGCGCCCGCATTACCTCGTGGTGAACGCTGATGAGAGCGAGCCCGGCTCCTGCAAGGATCGCGACATTCTGCGGCACGATCCGCACAAGCTGGTCGAAGGCTGCCTGATCGCATCCTTCGCGATGAACGCACATGCCTGCTACATCTACGTGCGCGGCGAATACTACAACGAGGCCGTGGCGCTGCAGAAGGCGGTGGACCAGGCGTATGCGGCCGGGTTGATCGGCAAAAACGCCTCCGGCTCCGGGTATGATTTCGACCTTTATGTGCATCGTGGCGCCGGCGCGTATATCTGTGGCGAGGAGACGGCGCTGCTCGAAAGCCTCGAGGGCAAGAAGGGCATGCCGCGCCTGAAGCCGCCTTTTCCGGCGGCGATGGGGCTTTACGGGTGCCCCACCACGGTCAACAACGTGGAATCGATCGCGGTGGCGCCGACCATTCTGCGGCGCGGTGCCGCGTGGTTCTCGGCGCTGGGCCGCCCCAAGAATGCCGGCACGAAGTTGTTCAGTATTTCCGGCCATGTGAACAAGCCGTGCAATGTGGAGGAAGAACTCGGCATTCCCCTGCGCGAGCTGATCGACACCTATTGCGGCGGCGTGCGCGGCGGGTGGGACAATCTGCTGGCGGTGATCCCCGGCGGCTCCTCCGTGCCGATGATCCCGAAATCGATCTGCGACACGGTGCTGATGGATTTCGACAGTCTGCGCGAAGTGAAGTCGAGCCTCGGCACGGCGGCCGTGATCGTGATGGACAAATCCACCGATCCGATCAAGGCGATCGCCCGGCTGTCCAAATTCTACAAGCACGAAAGCTGCGGCCAGTGCACGCCGTGCCGCGAGGGCACCGGCTGGATGATGCGGGTGATGGACCGCATGGTGCAGGGCCGCGCCGAGGTGGCCGAGATCGATGTGCTCGAACAGGTGACGCGCCAGATCGAAGGCCACACCATCTGCGCCCTGGGGGATGCGGCCGCATGGCCGATCCAAGGCTTGATCCGGCATTTCCGGCCGCTGATGGAAGAGCGCATTGCTGCCTACAAAGCGTCCAAAACCACTGCGATGGCGGCTGAGTGATGGCAAAGGTCACCGTCGACGGCATCGAGGTTGAGGTTCCCAACGGCTCGAACGTGCTGCAGGCCTGCGAGGCCGCCGGCAAGGAGATCCCGCGGTTCTGCTACCATGAGCGGCTGTCGGTGGCGGGCAACTGCCGCATGTGCCTGGTCGAGATCGAAAAGGCGCCGCCCAAGCCGTTCGCCTCCTGCGCCTATCCCGTGGCCGACGGCATGGTGGTGCACACCGATACGCCGATGGTGCGCGCGGCGCGGCGTGGCGTGATGGAGTTCCTGCTCATCAATCATCCGCTGGATTGCCCGATCTGCGACCAGGGCGGCGAGTGCGACCTGCAGGACCAGGCCGTGGGCTATGGCGGCGATCATTCGCGCTACCACGAGAGCAAGCGCGCCGTGGTGAACCCCGATCTGGGGCCGCTGGTGAAAACGATCATGACGCGCTGCATCCATTGCACGCGCTGCATCCGCTTCTCCACCGAGATCGCCGGCGTGTCTGAAATGGGCGCCACCTCGCGCGGCGAGAGCATGGCGGTCGGCACCTATGTGGAGAAGGCGCTGAGCTCCGAGTTGTCCGGCAACCTCATCGATATCTGTCCGGTCGGCGCGCTGACGTCCAAGCCCTATGCCTTCGTGGCGCGGCCGTGGGAGTTGAAGAAAACCGACAGCGTGGACGTGTTGGATGCCGTGGGTTCGGCCATTCGGGTGGACACGCGCGGCGCCGAGGTTCTGCGGATTTTGCCGCGCATCAACGAGGACGTGAACGAGGAATGGCTGGCCGACAAGTCGCGCTTCGCGCTCGACGGTCTGAAGCGCCGGCGTCTCGACACGCCCTGGATCAAGCGCGACGGCAGGCTGGTTCGGGCCTCCTGGCCGGAGGCGTTCGCTGCGATCGAGGATCGTCTCAGGGGCGTTTCGGGCGAGCGGATCGGGGCCGTCGCCGGAGATCTCTGCGACGCCGAGAGCATGGTGGCGTTGAAGGATGTGATGGCGTCACTCGGCTCCACCAACCTCGATTGCCGGCAGGACGGGGCGGCGATCGATGCGTCGCGCCGGGAATTCTATCTGTTCAACACGTCCATCGCCGGCATTGAGGAAGCGGATGCGCTGCTGATCGTGGGCGCCAATCCGCGCACGGAAGCCCCGCTGATCAATGCCCGCATCCGCAAGCGCGTGCTGATGGGCAACTTCCCGGTGGCGCTGGTGGGTGCGGCGGCGGACCTCACCTATGACTATGCCCATCTCGGCACCCAGCCCGGCGACCTCGGCTCCTTGATCGAGGGCTCGCATGCGTTCGCGAAGGCGCTGGAGACGGCGAAAAAGCCGATGATCATCGTGGGGCAGGGGGCGCTCACGCGGGCCGATGGCGCTGCGATCCTGGCGGAATGCTGGAAGCTGGCCGCGCAGGCGAACATGCTCACACCGGATTGGCACGGGTTCAACGTGCTGCACACCGCCGCCGCCCGCGTGGGTGCGCTGGATCTCGGTTTTGCCACCGGCAAGACGTTGGCGCACATGGCGCGGGGTGGCGTGGACGTGCTGTGGCTGCTGGGCGCCGATGAGTTCGACGCGGCACAGATCCCGCCTTCCACCTTCGTGGTCTATCAGGGCCATCACGGCGATCGCGGCGCGGCGCGGGCGGACGTGATCCTGCCAGGTGCCGCCTACACCGAAAAGGACGGCACCTACGTCAGCACCGAAGGTCGCGTGCAGCGCGGTGCCATGGCGCTGTTTCCGCCCGGCGAGGCAAAGGAGGATTGGAAGATCCTGCGGGCGTTCTCGGCGATGATCGGCAAGCCTTTGCCGTATGACACGCTGGATGCGGTTCGGGCGCGCCTGGCTGCCGTCAATCCGGTGTTTTCGGTGATCGACGCCTTGCCGCGGTTCGGCGCCGGCGAGACGAGCGGCCCGGCCGTCGGGGGGGACATCGGGTCCGCGCCGTTCGCCCCCGTGGTGGCCAACTACTACATGACCGACCCGATCAGCCGCGCCAGCGCCACGATGGCCGCCTGCACCGCGGCGCACGCGCCCATCACCTCGATCGCGGCGGAGTGACCGGAATGACCGCTTTTCTCGCCAGCGATTTCGGCATCCTCGTGATCACCATGCTGAAATCGCTCGGCATCATCGTGCCGGTGCTGATCGGCATGGCGTATCTGACGTATGCCGAGCGCAAGGTGCTCGCCGCGATGCAGCTTCGGCGCGGGCCGAACGTGGTGGGCCCGTTCGGCCTGTTCCAGCCCTTCGCCGACGCCATCAAGATGATGACGAAGGAGACCATCATTCCTTCCGGCGCCTCGCGGCTGCTGTTCATCCTGGCGCCGATGCTCACCTTCTCGCTGGCGGTGATCGCCTGGGCGGTGATCCCGGTGAACGACGGCTGGGCCATCGCCAACATCAACGTGGGCGTGCTGTACCTGTTCGCGATCAGCTCGCTTGGCGTATACGGCGTGATCATCGCGGGCTGGGCGTCGAACTCGAAATACGCCTTTCTCGGCGCCCTTCGCTCGGCCGCGCAGATGGTGTCCTACGAGGTCTCGATGGGCTTCGTGATGGTGACGGTGCTGCTGTGCGTCGGCAGCCTGAACCTCAACGATGTGGTGCTGGCCCAACGAAATGTTTGGTTCGCCATCCCGCTGTTCCCGATGTTCGTGATCTTCTTCATCTCCACCTTGGCCGAGACCAACCGCTCGCCGTTCGACCTGCCGGAGGGTGAGTCGGAGATCGTGGCCGGGTTCTTCGTGGAATATTCCGCGATGACGTTCGCGCTGTTCTTCCTCGGCGAATACACGAACATGATCCTGATGTCGGCGATGACGTCGATCCTGTTCCTCGGCGGCTGGCTGGCGCCGTTTGCGGACACGTCGGTGGGCTTCCTGTTCACCTGGATTCCCGGGCCGATCTGGTTCATCGGCAAGATCATGTTCGTGCTGTTCTTCTTCCTGTGGACGCGCGCCACCTTCCCGCGCTTTCGCTACGACCAGCTGATGCGGCTGGGCTGGAAGATCTTCCTGCCGTTCTCCCTGTTTTACCTCGTGCTGGTCGCGGGCGTGTTGCTGGTCATGGGCTGGCTGCCCCATGCCGCGTAAGGAAATCTGACATGGCATTCCTCGATCGCACCGCGCGGAGCTTTCTGCTCAGCGAGCTCGTCGGCGGTATGGCGCTGACGTTGAAGTATTTCTTCAAGCCGAAGAAGACCATCAACTATCCCTACGAGCGCGGCCCGATCAGCCCGCGTTTCAAGGGCGAGCACGCGCTGCGCCGCTACCCCAACGGCGAGGAGCGTTGCATCGCATGCAAGCTGTGCGAGGCGGTGTGCCCGGCCCAAGCCATCACCATCGAGGCCGAGCCGCGCGATGACGGGTCGCGCCGGACCACGCGCTACGACATCGACATGACCAAGTGCATCTATTGCGGCCTGTGCGAGGAGGCCTGCCCAGTGGATGCCATCGTCGAGGGTCCCAACTTCGAATTCGCCACCGAAACCCGCGAAGAGCTGATGTACGACAAGGCCAAGCTGCTGGACAACGGCGATCGCTGGGAGCCGGAACTGGCCCGCCGCCTCGAACTCGACGCGCCGTACCGGTGAGGGCCCGCACATGATCGCCGCCGTCGCATTCTATGTGTTTGCCGCCATTCTGATCGCGTCCGCAGCGATGGTGGTCAGCGCCCGCAATCCCGTTCATGCCGTGCTGTTCCTGATCCTGGCGTTCTTCAACGCGTCGGCGTTGTTCGTGCTGGCGGGGGCCGAGTTTCTGGCGATGATTCTCATCATCGTCTATGTCGGCGCGGTCGCCGTGCTGTTCCTGTTCGTGGTGATGATGCTGGACATCAACTTCTCGGCGTTGCGCGAGGGCGTGCAGCGTTACGCCCCGGTGGGGGCCGCCGTGGGCCTGGTGCTGCTGATCGAGCTGGGTTTCGTGCTTGGCGGCTGGAAATTCGCCGATGGCGCGCAGTCGCTGCGGTTCGCGCCGAATGCGGCCAATGTGAGCAACACCGCACAGCTCGGGCGGTTGATCTACACCGACTATATCCTGCTGTTCCAAACCTCCGGGCTTGTTCTGCTGGTGGCCATGATCGGCGCCATCGTGCTCACGCTGCGCGATCGCGGCGGGCTCGGCACCCACGCCTCGCGCCGCCAGGATATCGCGACCCAGATTGCCCGTATGCCGCAGGACACGCTGGTCATGCTGCATGTGCCGACGGGTGGGCCGACCGGCGCGTATCTGAAGCCGCTCAAGGTCGAGCCGGCCGAGATCATCGAACACAACACGCACGCGCCCCACGAAGCCGCGCACGGAGAGCATTGAGATGATGGCTGTCGGCCTCGGCCATTACCTCGCGGTATCCGCCATTCTGCTGGTGCTCGGCATCTTCGGCATCTTCATGAACCGCAAGAACGTGATCGTCATTCTGATGTCGGTGGAGCTGATCCTGCTCGCCGTCAACGTCAACCTCGTCGCGTTCTCGGCCTCGCTGGGCGACCTCGTGGGCCAGGTCTTCGCCATGTTCGTGTTGACGGTGGCGGCGGCCGAGGCGGCGATCGGGCTTGCGATCGTGGTGATCTATTTCCGCAATCGCGGGTCGATCGAAGTCGAAGACGTCAATCTGATGAAGGGCTGAGCTGATGTTGCTCGCAGTTGCGGTTTTCGCCCCGCTTTTCGGCGCGCTGATCGCGGGCCTGCTCGGCCGTGCCATCGGCGATCGCGCCGCGCAGGCCGTCACCATCCTGTGCATGGGGCTCGCCTCGGTGTGCGGCGTCTATTCGTTCATCGACCTCGTCTACGGGGACGCGACGGAGGGCGTGGTGTCGCTCGGCACCTGGCTTTCGGCCGGCGACTTCAACGTGGCCTGGGCGCTGCGGTTCGACACGCTGTCGGTGGCGATGGTGGCGATGGTCACCTGCGTGGCGACGCTGATCCATATCTACAGCGTCGGCTATATGAGCCACGACCGGGCGATCTGGCGTTTCTTCTCGTATCTGTCGCTGTTCACCTTCGCCATGTTGATGCTGGTGACGTCCGACAACCTGCTGCAGCTGTTCTTCGGCTGGGAAGGGGTGGGCCTTGCCTCGTATCTTCTGATCGGCTTCTGGTACGACCGGCCGGCCGCGTGCGCGGCTGCGATGAAGGCTTTCGTGGTCAACCGCATCGGCGATCTCGGGTTCGCCGTGGGCATCGCGCTGGTGTTTTTCCTGTTCGGCAGCATCGAATTTTCCGACATCTTCGCCGCGATCGGCAAGCACCAGAACGACCTGTATCATGTGCTGGGCAGCGACTTCCGGGCCTATGAGGTGATCGGCGTTCTGCTGTTCATCGGCGCCATGGGCAAATCCGCGCAGCTCGGCCTGCATGTCTGGCTGCCGGATGCGATGGAAGGCCCCACGCCCGTCTCGGCGCTGATCCATGCCGCCACGATGGTGACGGCCGGCGTGTTCCTGATGTCGCGCATGTCGCCGCTGTTGGATTACGCGCCGGGTGCCATGGGCTTCGTGACGTTCATGGGCGCCTCGACCGCGTTGTTCGCCGCAACCGTTGCGTGCACGCAGAACGACATCAAGCGGGTGATCGCCTATTCCACCTGCTCGCAGCTCGGCTACATGTTCGTGGCCGCCGGCGTGGGCGCCTACCAGGCGTCGATCTTTCATCTTCTCACGCATGCCTTCTTCAAGGCCCTGCTGTTCCTCGGCGCCGGTTCGGTGATCCACGCGATGTCGGACGAGCAGGACATGCGCCGCATGGGTGGCATCTGGAAGCTGATCCCGCTGACCTACGGCATGTTCTGGATCGGCAACCTGGCGCTCGCCGGCATTCCGCCGTTTGCCGGCTATTACTCGAAGGACGCCATTCTGGAGGCCGCCTGGGCCAGCCATTCCGTGGTCGGCCATTACGGCTTCTGGTGCGGGCTGGCGGCGGCGTTCCTGACCGCGTTCTACTCGTGGCGCCTGATGATCATGACATTCCACGGCACCGCACGCGCCGACCATCACACCATGGAGCATGTCCATGAAAGCCCGCTGGTGATGACCGGCCCGCTGATGGTGCTGGCCTGTGGCGCGGTGCTCGCCGGCTTCGTGTTCCACGAGCAGCTGCTGGGCGCGGACTGGAAGGCCTTCTGGGGCGACGCCATCATGGTGGCGCCCGGCAATCACATCCTGCACGACATGGAAGAGGTGCCGGCGCTGGTGGCGTTCGCCCCCACCGTGCTCGGCGTGCTCGGCATCGCCTTGGCCTATCTGTTCTACATGTTCCGCCCGGGCATCCCCGTGGCCCTGGCTGCGCGCTTCGGCGGCGTCTACCGGTTCCTGTTAAACAAGTGGTATTTCGACGAGCTGTACGACGCGATCTTCGTCCAGCCGATGGCACGCCTGGCGCGCCGGCTGTGGCGGGTGGACGGCGAGGTCATCGACGGGCTGCCGAACGGCGTGGCGTCGCTCACCGCCGCGGGCTCCGGCCAGATCGTGCGGCTGCAGACCGGCTCCATCGCGCAGTACGCCTTCGTCATGCTCATCGGGGTCGTGGCCCTGGTCAGCGTCTTTCTGATCTTCGGGTGACCAGCATGAACGCCGCGGGCTTCCCCATCCTCACCCTTCTCACCTTCCTGCCGCTGGTGGGGGTGGCCATCATTCTCACCGTGCGCGGCGACGAGGCGGTGGTGGCCGCGAACGCGCGCTGGATGGCGTTGTGGACATCGCTGGTCATCTTCGTGATGTCGCTGGTGCTGTGGGCGAAGTTCGACCTCGCCGATCCCGGCTTTCAGTTCGTGGAAAGCGCGTCGTGGCTGCCGCAGGTGGGGCTGACCTACAAGATGGGGGTGGACGGCATTTCGGTGCTGTTCGTGCTGCTGGCGACCGCGCTGACGCCGATCTGCATTCTGGCGAGCTGGGAGAGCATCACCACCCGCGTGCGTGAATACATGATCGCCTTCCTGGTGCTGGAAACCATGATGGTGGGCATGTTCTCGGCGCTGGATTTCCTGGTGTTCTACATGTTCTTCGAGGGCGTGCTGATCCCGATGTATCTCATCATCGGCATCTGGGGCGGGCCGCGCCGGGTTTATGCGGCGCTGAAGTTCTTCCTGTACACGCTGGCCGGTTCGCTGCTGATGCTGCTGGCGCTGCTCGCGATGTGGAACCAGGCGGGCACCACGGATATCGCGGTGCTGATGCACACGGTGTTTGCGCCGCGCATGCAGATGTGGCTGTTCGTGGCGTTCTTCGCGTCGTTCGCGGTGAAGGTGCCGATGTGGCCGGTGCATACCTGGCTGCCGGACGCGCATGTGGAGGCGCCGACCGCCGGCTCCGTCATTCTGGCGGGCGTGCTGCTGAAAATGGGCGCCTACGGATTTCTGCGCTTCTCGGTGCCGATGCTGCCGGACGCCGCCGCGTATTTCGCGCCTTACATCTATACGCTGTCGGTGGTGGCGGTGATCTACACCTCGCTCGTGGCGTTGGCGCAGACCGATATGAAGAAGCTGATCGCCTATTCATCCGTGGCGCATATGGGCGTGGTCACGATCGGCATCTTCACGTTCAATGCGCAGGGCATGTCGGGCGCGCTGTTCCAGATGCTGTCGCACGGCATTGTGGCGGCAGCGTTGTTCCTTTGCGTGGGCGTGATCTACGACCGGATGCACACCCGCGAAATCGCGCGTTACGGCGGGCTGGCGCATCGCATGCCGGCTTATGCGTTGACGTTCATGATCTTCACCATGGCCAGCGTGGGCCTGCCCGGCACGGCGGGTTTCGCCGGTGAGTTCCTGGTGCTGATCGGTTCGTTCAAGGTCAACATCTGGCTCGCCTTCCTCGGCGGCATGGGCATGATCCTGGGTGCGATCTACATGCTCTATCTTTACCGGCGCATCGTTTTCGGGGCGCTGCAGCGGGCTGATCTGAAGGGCATTCTGGATCTGTCGCCGCGCGAGGTGGCCATCTTCGTGCCGCTGGTGATCGTCACGATCTGGATGGGGGTATATCCCTCCAGCTTCACGCAGTTCTTCGATGCCTCGGTTGGCGCCATGGTGGATCACCACCAGGCGGCGATCGCGGCCGCAACCAAGCTTGCCGGGGTGATCCGCTGATGAACTGGACAATCGCGATCCCCGAGATCGTCCTGTCGCTGCTGGGCATGGGTATTCTGATCTTCGGCGTGCTGCAGAAGCGCAACACGTTTCATATGTGTTCGATGCTGACGGTGGGGGCACTCATCTTCACCATGGTGCTGGTGGTGTCCGGCGCGTCCGGCCTTGGCTATAGCGGGTTGTTCCTGGCCGATAGCTACGCGGTGTATGTGAAACTGCTGGTGCTGGCGGCCTCCGTGCTCGGGATCGTGGTGTCGCTCGATTACAACGAGCATGAGAACCTGCGGCGGTTCGAGTTCCCGGTGCTGATGCTGTTTGCAACCGTTGGCATGATGATCATGGCATCGGCGTCCAACATGATGTCGCTTTATATGGGCGTGGAGCTGCAGTCGCTGGCGATCTACGTGCTGGCCGCGTTCGCGCGGGACGATCTGCGCAGCTCCGAGGCCGGGCTGAAGTATTTCGTGCTCGGCGCGCTCGCATCGGGCCTGCTGCTGTATGGCATCTCGCTGGTCTATGGCTTCTCGGGGTCGATGGCGTTCGATCATCTGGCCTTTGTGCTGGCCGATCCGTCCCGCGCGTCCGCGGGTCTGGTGGTGGGCATCGTGTTCGTGGTGGCGGGGCTGGCGTTCAAGATCTCCGCCGTGCCGTTCCATATGTGGACGCCGGATGTGTATGAGGGCGCGCCCACGCCGGTGACCGCGTTCATGGCGACGGCGCCGAAGGTGGCGGCGGTGGCGTTGTTCGTGCGGGTGATGATCGGCCCGTTCGGCCATCTGGTGTCGCAGTGGCAGCAGCTGATCGTGCTGGTCTCGATCGGCTCGATGGCGTTGGGGGCGCTGGCCGCCATCGGCCAGGGCAACATCAAGCGTCTGATGGCGTATTCGTCCATCGGCCATATGGGCTATATTCTGGTGGGTCTGGCCGCCGGCACCCAGGTGGGCGTGCGCGGCGTGCTGATCTATCTCGTCACCTACGTGTTTACCAATGCCGGCATGTTCGCCTGTCTCGTGGCCATGCGCCGGCGGGGGCGCGCGGTGGAGCGGATCGCCGATCTCGGCGGCCTGGGCAAGACCGATCCGGGCATGGCGGCGGCGCTGACGATCTTTCTGTTCTCGATGGCCGGCATCCCGCCGTTTGCTGGTTTCATCGGCAAATACTTCGTGTTCGTGGCGGCGGTGAACACCGGGCTGTGGACCTTGGCGGTGATCGGCATGGTCGCCTCGGCCATCTCGGCGTTCTATTATATTCGCATCATCAAGGTGATGTATTTCGATGCGCCGGAAGCCGCGTTCGACGCGCGACCGTCGTCGCTGTCGGTGGTGGCCGGTGCGGGCGCGTTGTTCACCACCGTGTTCTTCATCTTCCCGGCCCCCGTTGTGGCGGCGGCGGAGGCGGCGGCGAAGGTGCTGTTCGGGTGACAGGCCACGCCGCCTCGTGGCGGCTGGAGTTTCTCGAAAGCGTTGGGTCCACCTCCGATATCTGCCGGGAGCGCGCGGCGCTGGGCGAGCCCGAGGGCCTTGCCATACGCGCCGGCTGGCAGACCGCCGGGCGCGGCAGCCGCGGGCGTGAATGGCTGTCCGAGCATGGAAACCTGTTTTTGTCGCTGCTGCTGCGCCCGTCGGATCCGGCGGCCGAGGCTGGCCTGTGGGCGCTTTTGGCGGGGGTGGCCGTGGCGCGGGCGCTGGGGCGGGCCGATATCGCCTTGAAATGGCCCAACGATATTTTACGAAATGGTAAGAAACTCGGCGGTATTCTGCTGGAAAGCCAGGTGGGTGCAAAAGGCGGGCTGGACTGGCTGGTGATCGGCGTCGGCCTCAATCTGAGCACGGCCCCCCGTATCGAAGGCCGGGAGATCGACGCGTTGGCTGAAACCACCGACCCCGACCTGCTCGGGCGTGCCATTCTGGCTGAGATCTCGGCGTTGCGGGATCTCCGTGCCGGCCAGGGCTGGGCGCCGATCCGGGCGGCGTGGCTCTCGCATGCGCTGCCGGTGGGCGGCGTGATGACGTGGCGACAGCACGATCGGGTCATCGAGGGGCGCTTTGCCGGGCTTGGCGCCGATGGCAGCCTCTTGCTGGAAACGGATGGCCGCGTGCAGGCTTTCGCCACGGGCGAAATCTGGTCGCCCGCCCAGACCCGGGAGCAGATCGCATGCTGATGGTGGTGGACGCCGGCAACACGAACATCGTCTTCGCCGTGCATGACGGCGACAGCTGGGTGGGCACATGGCGCATCGCGACCGACGATCAGCGCACATCCGACGAATACGCCGTCTGGCTGCTCAGCCTGTTCAACCTTGTGGGCCTGAAGCGGGAGCGCATCAGCCGCACCGTGATCGGCACCGTGGTGCCCGCGGCACTTTATCATCTCCGCCGCCTGTGCCGCGAATGGTTCGACACCGAGCCGCTGGTGGCGCGCGCCAGGCTGGACTGGGGCTTCGACATCCGGATCGACAACCCTGATGAGGTGGGGGCGGACCGGCTTTTGAACTCGCTCGCCGCGCATCAGGCCTATGGTGGCCCCCTGGTGGTGATCGACTTCGGCACCGCCACCACCTTCGATGTGGTGGGAGCCGATGGGGCGTATCTGGGGGGCATCATCGCACCCGGCATCAACCTGTCGATCGAGGCGCTGCACAAGGCCGCCGCCCGCCTGCCGCGCATCGGCATCGGCCGGCCGCAGGCGGTGATCGGCCGCTCCACCGTGCCTGCCATGCAGTCCGGGATCTACTGGGGCTATGTGGGGCTGATCGAGGGGCTGGTCGCGCGGATCCAGGCAGAGTATGGAGAGCACCTCAAAGTGATCGCGACCGGTGGGCTGGCGCCGCTTCTGGCGGAAGGCACCACCGTGATCGAGAAGATCGACCCCGATCTGACGTTGGACGGTCTTCGCCTGTTGGCGTTGCGCAATGTCGCACCCACATTGAGTAAGGAACGCGGTCGCCTGACGGACAGCGATTGATTTTCGACCGACTTGTCCTCGGCGTCCAATCTGATTTGGGACGGTTATAACTGTGAACGACGGCGGTGGCCCCCATGGGCTGCATTTTGAGGGATCGCGGCGCCAATGGCCCGCATATGAAAGTGAATAATGAACGCAAGCAGCGGTGATCTGTCTTTCCTGCCTTTGGGCGGGACGGGCGAGATTGGAATGAACCTGAATCTTTACCGGTCGGGTGGACAGTATATCGCGATCGATTGCGGCATCGGCTTCGGCGGTGCGGCGCATCCGGAAGTGGAAGTGATGATGCCGGACCCGGCCTTCATCGCCGAACGCCGGGACAAACTGCTCGGCCTGGTGATCACGCACGCGCATGAGGACCATGTCGGCGCGGTCGCGCACCTGTGGCGGCAGATGCGCTGCCCGATCTGGGCCACGCCGTTCGCGGCCTCCGTGCTGCGCCGCAAGCTGGGCGAGGTTGGCCTGCAGCAGGAGGTCAAGATCCACACCATCAAGCCCGGTGGGTCGTTCGAGATCGGCCCGTTCGGCCTGCAATTCATGCAGATGGCGCACTCGATCCCCGAGAGCCAGGCGCTGGTGATCCGCACCAAGGCGGGAATCGTGTTCCACACCGGCGACTGGAAATTCGACGCCGAGCCGCTGATCGGCCCGCGTGCCGACGAAGCCGCGTTGCGCGCGCTGGGAGATGAGGGCGTGCTGGCGATGGTGTGCGACAGCACCAACGCGATGGTGGACGGCGAATCTGGCTCCGAGGGCGACGTGCGCCGCTCGCTGTCCGATCTCATCAAGGGCCTGAAGGGCCGCGTGGCCGTCACGTGCTTTGCCTCCAACGTGGCGCGTTTCGAATCGATCGCGCTGGCGGCGTTGGATTGCGGGCGCAGCGTGGCCCTGGTGGGGCGTTCGTTGCGCAACATCGATGCGTCCGCGCGCGAATGCGGCTACCTCAAGGGCATTCCGCCGTTCGCCAGCGAGGACGACGCGCAGGACATTCCAGACGACAACCTGCTGATGATCTGCACCGGCAGCCAGGGTGAGCCGCGCTCGGCCCTGGCTCGCATCGCCGCCGATCAGCATCCTCGGATCGAACTGGGCGAGGGGGACACGGTGGTGTTCTCCAGCCGCATGATCCCGGGCAACGAGCGCGCGATCGGCACGGTGCAGGACAATCTGGTGCGTCGCGGCGTGACGCTCATCACCGACAAGGACCATCTCACGCATGTGTCCGGCCATCCCGCGCGCGATGAGCTGAAGCGGCTCTACGCGCTGATCCGGCCGAAATATTCGGTGCCTGTGCACGGCGAGTGGCGCCACCTGTCCGCCCATGCGGCGCTGGCGCAGGAGCTTCAGGTGAAGCCGATCCTGATGGAGGACGGCGACATTCTCAGCCTGTTCCCCGGCGTGCCCGAGGTGGTCGATTCCGCGCCCGTGGGCAAGCTGGTGCTGGACGGCACGCGTCTCGTGCCGCTGCAGGGCGGCGTGATGGGTGCGCGCCGGCGCATGCTGTTCAACGGCGTGGTGATCGCCTCGGTTGTGGTGGACGCGCAGGGCCAGGTGCGGGGCCAGCCCAAGATCAGCGCGCCTGGTCTGTTCGAGCCGGAGGATCCGGAGCTCGAACGCGTCAGCCGCGAACTCGTCTCCGGCCTGAACGACGTGCCGGCGCCGATCCGGCGTGACGATTCAGCGATGCTGGACGCCACCAAGGCCGCCTTGCGCCGCGCGCTCGGCAAGCGTTTGGCGAAACGGCCGATGGTGGACGTGCATCTCATGCGCATCTGAGTCGTCGCCATGTTGGGAATCAACTGGTTCACCGCCTTCGTGCTGTATGTGATCGTGTGGTGGACGGTTCTGTTCGCCGTGCTGCCCATCGGCACGCGGCCGGTGGCCGATCCCGATCAGGCCACGGGCTGGCGCGGCGCGCCGGCGCAACCGCGGATCGGGCGCAAGGTGGTTTGGACCACGGCGATCGCGCTTGTGGTATGGTTTGCCATTCTGGCCGTGCAGGCATCGGGCTGGTTGAGTTTTCGCACCGGCTGGCTGTCAATGCCTGACTTTTAAGCGGTTGCTTGCGGTTTGGGCAAGCCGCGCACAAAAATGGTGCAAAGAGTGTCTCTTCGCACCATTTTTAAGTTTTTAGATGTCGCTTTTGCATAGACGCCACGATTTCCAGGGCTCAATCTTCACCTCGGACGAAGGACTTTCCTTCTATCCGCCGTGTGACTGGCGTTTCCTCCCTAAACTTGGCCCGCGGTGCCTAGAGGCACGCGGGCCTCTTTTTGTTAATGGGTCGTCTTCATCTTGTCACGCATTTTCGTATGAGATTTGACAGAAATTCGGCAGATTCTTTCGTCTGGCGATGGTGCGACGCACCAATCTTTTAGGGGCGATCGGCGACGTTCAACCAATCGGGACCCGGTGTGACATCACAGCACGGTGTTGCAGGCAAAGTTCTCAACGATCGCGGGTTGCGCGGCCTCGCTTGGTTTGCATTGGCGGCGGCGTGTTCTAGGGTCCGCGTTCTCGCCCCTTCGACCGCACTGGATCCGCTACATGCGCCTGTCCCGCAGCCTCATTCCCACCATGAAGGAAAACCCCGCGGAGGCGCAGATCGCGTCACACCGGCTGATGCTGCGCGCGGGCCTGGTGCGCCAGACGGCATCGGGCATCTATGCGTGGCTGCCGGCCGGGTGGAAGGTGTTGCAGAACATCGCCCGCATCGTGGCGGAGGAGCAGGAGGCGGTGGGCGCCCAGGCGATGCTGATGCCCACCATTCAATCCGCCGACTTGTGGAAACAGTCCGGACGCTATGACGCGTACGGCCCGGAAATGCTGCGCCTCGCCGACCGCCACGGGCGCGAGTTGCTCTACGGCCCCACCAATGAGGAAATGCTGACAGATCTCGTCCGGCAGTCCGTGAAATCCTACCGCGACCTGCCGCAGATCCTGTTCCACATCCAATGGAAGTTCCGCGATGAGATGCGCCCGCGCTTCGGCGTGATGCGCGGCCGCGAATTCCTGATGAAGGACGCCTATTCGTTCGATCTCGACTACGAGGGCGCCGTCGTCAGCTACCGCAAGATGATGCTGGCCTATATGCGCACCTTCCAGCGCCTGGGCGTGAAGGCCATCCCGATGGTGGCCGACACCGGCCCGATCGGCGGCGATCTCAGCCATGAGTTCATCATCCTGGCACCCACCGGCGAGAGCCAGGTGTTCTACGATGCCGCGTATGACGACATGGATTTCACCAAGGAGGCGGTGGACCACAACGCGCCCGCCGACCTCGAACGTTTCTTCAACGAGGTGACGCATCACTACGCCGCCACCGATGAAAAGCACGACGAGCCGGTGTGGGCGAAGGTGGCGAACCAGCGCGAGGGCCGTGGCATCGAGGTCGGCCATATTTTCTACTTCGGCACCAAATACGCCGAACCGATGGGCCTTACCGTGGCCGGCCGCGACGGCACGTCCGTCATCCCCCATATGGGCAGCTACGGCGTGGGCGTCTCGCGTCTCGTCGGCGCGTTGATCGAGGCGCATCACGACGAGGCCGGCATCATCTGGCCGGACAGCGTGGCGCCGTTCAAAGCCGTCATCCTCAACCTCAAGGTCGGCGATGCCGGCTGCGACGCGTTGTGCGAGGCGGCCTACGCGGCATTCAAGGGCGAGGCGTTGTACGACGACCGGGACGACCGGGCCGGGGCCAAGTTCGCCGATGCCGATCTGATGGGCCATCCCTGGCAGATCGTGGTCGGCCCACGCGGCGCCAAGGCCGGCATGGTGGAGCTGAAGCGGCGCGCCACCGGTGAGAAGCTGGAGCTCTCGCTGGCCGACGCGCTGGCGAAAATCGGCTGATGTTCAACGCGTTCGAACGCACCGTGGCGGGCCGCTACCTGCGCGCCCGCAAGGGCGAACGGTTCGTCTCGATCATCGCGATCTTCTCCCTCGTGGGCATCGCCCTCGGCGTGGCCACGTTGATCATCGTGATGTCCGTCATGAACGGGTTCCGCCAGGAGCTTCTGAGCAAGATCCTCGGTCTCAACGGCGATCTCGGCATCTATGCGGCGGGGCAGACCTTCACGGATTACGCCGAGGTTACCGCCAAGGTGCGCGCCGTGCCCGGTGTGGTGTCCGCCACCGCCGTGGTCGAGCGTCCGGCGGGGCTGAAGCCGGAACAGGGCGGCAACTACAGCGCGGGGCTGGTGCGGGGCATCACGCTCGAAGACCTGCGCAAGCTGAAGGTGGTGGCCAGCACCATCGGCGCGGGCAGCCTGGACCGGTTCGAGGGCGATGACGCCATCGTCATCGGGGCAGGTCTTGCGGCCAGGGCCGGGCTGGGCGTCGGGGGCCGGCTGCAGGTGTATGCGCCGGATATGACGGCCACGCCGTTCGG
Source organism: Rhodospirillales bacterium (assembly GCA_025362815.1). GTDB lineage: Bacteria > Pseudomonadota > Alphaproteobacteria > Acetobacterales > Acetobacteraceae > CAIQQQ01. The sequence continues at coordinate 6,530 of JANYFG010000102.1, read as the reverse complement.
CTCCATCCCGCGCGGCCGGGCCTACACCGTGGTGGCGATCTTCCAGGTGGGGTTCAGCGAGGCTGATAACGGTTTCATCTTCATGCCGATGCAGGCCGCCCAGGTTCTGTTCCGCATGCCGAACGCGGTGAGCCAGATCGAGGTCACGACCATCGACCCCGACCAGGCCGTGGCCATCGGCCGCCGTATCCGCTCGGCGCTTGCCGGCACCCCGGTGCGGGTGGTGGACTGGACGCAGAACAACAACGCGTTCTTCGCCGCCGTGGAGGTGGAGCGAAACGTCATGTTCCTCATCCTCACGCTCATCATCCTGGTGGCCGCGTTCAACATCGTGAGCTCGCTGATCATGATGGTGAAAGACAAAACGCGCGACATCGCGGTGCTGCGCACCATCGGCGCCGGGTCCGGCTCCATCCTGCGCATCTTCCTCATGTGCGGCGCGTTCGTGGGGGTGGCCGGCACCTTGCTGGGCACGCTGCTCGGCGTGGTGTTCTGCCTCAACATCGAAACCATCCGCCACGCCATCGAAAGCCTGTCCGGCACCAACCTGTTCAATCCCGAGGTCTATTTCCTGTCGCGCCTGCCCGCGGTGCTGAAGTGGGGCGAGGTGGGCCAGGTGGTGGGGATGGCGATCGGTATTTCGCTGATCGCCACGATCTACCCGAGCTGGCGTGCGGCCAAGACCGACCCGGTGGAGGCGCTGCGCAATGAGTGATCCGCTCGAAATGCCTCCCCTTGAGATGCCCCCTCTTGAGATGCGGGGCGTGATGCGCACCTACGCCTCCGGCGCCGGCCGTCTTGCCGTTCTGCGCGGCGTCGATCTGTCCATCCGGGCCGGCGAGATCGTGGCCTTGATGGCGCCGTCGGGCACCGGGAAATCCACGTTGCTGCATCTGGCCGGCGTGCTCGAACGCCCCGATGGCGGCCAGGTGCTGATCGATGGCCGCGATGCCAGCCAGCTGGCCGACGCCGAGCGCACCGCCATCCGCCGCGACAGCATCGGGTTCGTCTATCAGTTCCACCATCTGCTGCCGGAGTTCACCGCGCTCGAAAACGTGGTGCTGCCCCAGATGATCAAGGGCGTGGCGCGGCGTGCGGCGGAGGAGCGGGCCATGGCGCTGCTTACCGGCTTCGGCCTTGCCGCCCGCGCGCGCCACCACCCCGGCAAGCTGTCCGGCGGCGAACAGCAGCGCGTGGCCATCGCGCGCGCCCTGGCCAACGCGCCGAAATTGTTGCTGGCCGACGAGCCCACCGGCAACCTGGATGTCGCCACCGCGACGGTGGTGTTCGACGAGCTGATGCATATCGTGCGCGATCACGGGCTGGCGGCGCTGATCGCCACGCATAACCCGGATCTGGCCGCGCGGATGGACCGGACCGTCACGTTGCGGGATGGCAAGATCGCCACCGTGTAGAGCATCGCATGATCGATGAAACACCATGCCCTCGCCTTTGCGAAACACGGTAGTCTCACGTCATGCCCCACGCCGACTTCATCCACCTGCACACCCATTCCGCCTATTCGCTGAGCGAGGGGGCCATCACGGTCGCCAAGCTCGCGGCCCTGGCGGCGGACGAGCGCATGCCCGCGGTGGCCATCACCGATACCGGCAATCTGTTCGGCGCGTTGGAGTTCAGCCAATACGCGGCGGGCAAAGGCGTGCAGCCGATCATCGGCTGCCAGATGTCGCTCGCGCGGGCGGACAACCCACGCCTCGCGCCGGAACCGATCGTGCTGCTCGCGCAGAATGCCGTGGGGTTCTCCAACCTTCAGAAATTGTCCTCGCGCGGCTTTCTGGACACGGACCCCGGCAACAAGCCGCAGATCGGGATGTCCTGCCTTGCGTCTCATGCAGAGGGCCTTTTGCTGCTCACCGGCGGCACGGCGGGCCCCATCGCCCGGCTGTTGGCGGAGGGGCAATTCGCCGAGGCCGAACGCCTGCTGGCGATGTTCGTCGAGGCGTTTGCCGGCCGCACCATGATGGAGCTGAACCGCCACGGCCTGCCCGTCGAGCGCGCCATCGAGCCGGGGTTGATCACCCTGGCCGACGCCGCCGGCATTCCGATCGTTGCCGCCAACGACTGCTACTTTGCCAAACCCTCGATGCATCAGGCGCATGACGCGCTGCTGTGCATCGCCGAAGGCCGCACGCTCGCCGAGCGCGACCGCAGGCGCGTGACCCCTGAACATTGGTTCAAGCCCGCCGCCACCATGCGTGCGCTGTTCGCCGACCTTCCCGAGGCGTGCGACAACACGCTGGCGATCGCGCGCATGTGCGCCGTCATGGCCGAATCCCGCAAGCCGCTGCTGCCGGTGTGCTCGAAGGTGCGGCCTGGCCAGACCGAGGACGAGACCCTGCGCGCCATGGCCCGCGAAGGGCTCGTCCGGCGTATGGACACCATCGATGCCGACGGCGAGACCCGCGCGAGATACGGCAAACGCCTGGAATTCGAGCTGCAGGTGATCGCCGACATGGGCTTTCCCGGCTACTTCCTGATCGTGGCCGACTTCATCCAGTGGGCCAAGGCGCAGGGCATTCCTGTGGGCCCCGGCCGCGGGTCGGGCGCGGGGTCGGTGGCCGCCTGGGCGCTGACGATCACCGATATCGACCCGCTTCCGTTCGGCCTTCTGTTCGAGCGCTTCCTCAACCCCGAGCGCGTCTCGATGCCCGATTTTGACATCGATTTCTGTCAGGACCGGCGAGACGAGGTGATCAACTACGTACGCCAGGAATATGGCGGCGCGCGCGTGGCGCAGATCATCACCTTCGGAAAGTTGCAGGCCCGCGCTGCCATCCGTGACGTGGGCCGTGTGCTGGGCCTGCCCTATGGCCAGGTCAACAAGGTGGCCGAGCTGATCCCCAACAACCCTGCCAAGCCCACCACCTTGCAGCAAGCGATCGACGGTGAGCCGAAGCTGCAGGAGATGCGCGCCGGCGACGAGTCGGCCAACCGGCTGATGGACATCGCGTTGCAGCTCGAGGGGCTTTACCGCCACGCCTCCACCCATGCCGCCGGTGTGGTGATCGGCGACCGCCCGCTGGTGGAGCTGGTGCCGATCTACCGCGATCCGAAATCCGACTTTCTGGTCACGCAATACTCGATGAAATATGTCGAGCAGGCCGGATTGGTGAAGTTCGACTTTCTGGGCCTGACCACGCTTACCATCCTGCAACGTGGCCTGGCCTATCTCGCCCATCTCGGAACGGTGGTCGACCTCGACCGGCTGACGCTGGACGACCCCGCCACCTACGCCATGTTGCAGAAGGGCGATGCCGGCGGGGTGTTCCAGTTCGAATCGCAGGGCATGCGCGACGTTCTGAAACAGATGCGGCCCGACCGTTTCGAGGATCTGATCGCCGCCGTGGCGCTGTACCGGCCGGGACCGATGGCCAATATTCCCGCCTATTGCCAGCGCAAGCACGGCGAGCCCTGGGCGCCGCCGCATCCGGAGCTGATGGCCGTGCTCGGGGAGACCTACGGGATCATGGTCTACCAGGAACAGGTGATGCAGATCGCCCAGACCATGGCCGGCTATTCGCTGGGCGGCGCCGATCTGCTGCGCCGCGCGATGGGCAAGAAGATCCGCTCGGAGATGGAGCAGCAGCGCCAGATCTTCACCGATGGCGCCACGGCGCGCGGCATCACCGCCGCCAAGGCCGAAGAGGTTTTCGACCTCATGGCCAAGTTCGCCGATTACGGCTTCAACAAATCCCACGCCGCCGCCTATGCGCTGGTGGCCTATCAAACCGCCTGGATGAAGGCCAACCACCCCGAGGCGTTCCTGGCCGGCTGCATGAGCCTGGCCGTTTCCAACACCGACAAGCTCGCGGCGTTGCGTCAGGAAGCCAGCCGCATGGGCATCGCGGTGCTGCCGCCCGACATCAATCGCTCCGGCGCGGATTTCACGCTGGAGCGTGACGCCAGCGGCAAACTCGGCATTCGCTACGCGCTGGCGGCGGTGAAGAAAGTGGGCCAGGCGGCGATGGAGGCGCTGGTGCAGACCCGCGCCCACACCGATTTCGCCGACGTGGCGGATTTCGCCGTGCGCGTGGACCCGCGGCAGATCAACAAGATGCAGATCGAGAATCTGGTGCGTGCCGGCGCGTTCGACAAACTCCATAACAATCGCGCGCAGCTGTTCGCCAGTTCCGAAATCATCCTCAAGCGCGCGCAGGCCACGGCGGAGGAGAAGACCACCGGGCAGACCGGGCTGTTCGGTGGTGGTGAGCCGGAAAAACTGCGCCTGGCGCCGCTGCCGGACTGGGAGGAGATGGACCGGCTGGCGTTCGAGGCGGATGCCATCGGCTTTCACCTGACCGCCCATCCGCTGGACGCCTACGCCCAGGTGCTGCGCCGCCTGGGCGCGGTGGTGAGCAGCAAGCTGGAGGAACGCGCCCAGCTCGGCGCCGCACGCGTGAAGATCGCAGGCTCCGTCATCAACGCCAAGGAACGCATCACCCGCAGCGGCAGCCGCATGGCCTGGGTGCGGCTGTCGGATTCCGGTGGCTCGTTCGAGGTGACGTTCTTCAGCGAAACCCTCGCCCGCTCACGCGATCTTCTGGCGCCCGGCACCATGATCCTCGTCACAGCCGACCTGAAACTGGAAGGCGACGCGTTGCGCATCACCGCCCAGGAAGCCGAACCGCTCGATGCCGCGGCCATTCGCGCCGGCGCCGGCATCCGCATCTGGCTGCAACAGGCCGAGGCGGTGGCGCATATCAAGAACCTGCTCGACCGCGAGGGAAAGGGCAGGGGCCGCGTGGTTCTCGTCCCGCATGTCGGCGCCACGCAGGAGGTGGAAATCCCGCTTCCCGGCGGCTTCAACGTGTCCGCGCGCCTGGCGCAGGCGTTGAAAGTCATGCCGGGGGTGGAACGCGTGGAGGAGATCTAAAGACCTTCTTTGTTGAAGAAAGAGAAACTTAATGCTGGCCTACAGCAACATCCGACCGGACTGAGCCGCTTTGTGGCTCGCCGGTCCGATATGACTTGCCCTAGATCATGATGCGTCTGGGTTGCTTCATCCAAACGCATGAACATGATACACAAAACAACAAGTTAGAGCATGACGAATTTACTTAATTCAAAATTGTTAGAATCCAGCTGGGCCGATCCCAATGTCATTTGATTATTTCTTCTGACAAGAACGCTTCTGTGGCTTCGTTTTTCGATCGCCGAAGGGCAGACAGCCGATCGTGAAAGGTTTTAAGCTTGGTGCGCAGGGAATGAGGGGAATTCGATGAGAACCGTCGTATTTGCCGTGATCGGTGTTGTTTGGGCGCGTGCGGCGTTGGCGGCCGTGGTGGTTCCGGTATCGCCGGTGCCTGATCCTTTGCCGGCCAATCCGGTGTCGGGGATTTCGGTCGCCTTGAGGCCTTTTACGACCGACTATGTTGGGGCGCCGCAGTATATTCAGCCGGTGGGCGACGGGTCGGGCAGGCTTGCGATCAACGACACGAATGGATCGTTGTTTCTGACGACATCGGCGGGCGGTGCGTTGGGGTCGCCGTATTTAAATCTGGCGACGGCCACGACCAGTTTTGACGGCGGGTTCATGGGGTTGGCGTTCGCGCCGGATTTCAAGGCGTCGGGCAAGTTCTACACGGCGTATCAGGCGGGCACCGGCAGTGGGATCACGCCGATTGCGTCATCGGTGCCAGGGGTGGACGAGATTGTGATCCGCGAGTGGACGGCGGGTGATCCGAAGGCTGCGGTGTTCAGCGGGACGTCTCGCGAGGTGATGCGGATGTCGATGCCGAGCCAGGGGCACACGATCGGCAGCATTGGGTTCAACCCGAACGCAATTCCGGGGGGTGCGGATTATAACAAGCTGTATATTGGGATGGGCGATACGGGGGATGCCGGCAGTTATGCCGTGAATGCGCAGAACCTGGCGGTGCCGTATGGCAAGGTTTTGCGGCTGGACCCGACGCCCACGATGACGTCGAGCTACACGGTGCCGGCGGATAATCCGTTCGTTTCGACAAAGGGTGCCGAGCCGCTGGTGTGGGCGTATGGGCTGCGCAATCCGCAGAGTTTCTCGTGGCAGATTGGCGGGGCCGGCACGATGTTCATCAACGACATCGGCGAGGGGCATGTGGAGGAGGTGGATACCGGGGTGGCGGGCGGTAATTATGGCTGGTCCACGCGGGAGGGGACCTACGCGACGTTTCGCGACCCGGCGTTGGGGCTGGGTTACACGCACACGTTGTTCAATCTGACCGGAACCGATCCGGGGCTGCTGTATCCGGTGGCACAGTATTATCATGACAATCAGCATTTGGCCGCGATATGTGCCGGGTTTCTTTACAATGGGCGGGCCATACCGGCGCTGGATAGCAAGTATGTGACGTGTGACATCGCATCCGGCAAGTTGTATTTCGGTGATATTTCGGGGCTGGTATCGGGCGACGATCCGTCCAAAACGGTGGGGCTTTCCGAGCTGACGTTGGATTGGAACGGGATGCCGGAATCGCTGCTTGATGTTCTTGGCCAGTCGAGGGCGGATGCGCGGCTGGGGGTGGACGATC
>JANYFG010000085.1 GCA_025362815.1 Rhodospirillales bacterium | reverse complement strand
CATGGACGGGCCGTGGAAAGACCTGCCGGCGCATTACGGCAAGCCCGACACCATCAGCCGGCTGTTCCGCCGCTGGACCCATGCGGGGCTGTGGAAGATGATGCTGACATTCGTGGCCCGCGACGAACCCGGCCTCGAAGCCATCCAGTATTTCGTCTGCCGTGCCTATCGCCGGGCCCATCGCATCCAGGGGCTGCGCGGCATCACCCATGCCCGACGGCTGGGACTGGATTCCGCGCTCCGCGCCCCCAGCTGGTGCCTGCCCGACACCGACCTGTCGAAATACATGGACCAGGTGCTGCAGCCCCGCCTGCGGCACTGGCTGATGCGGCAGCGCGAGGGCATCATCCGCGCCAATATCGCGGTTTTGAAGCGGCTGCATTCGCTCTGCGCCGGCTACCGCAGCATCCGCCGCTGGATGGCGCCCGAGAATATTGTTTACGGTTTCGAAACGCTGTATCGCGACGCAGCAATGGATGGATCGTCACGCAAATGGACTTGATTTTGCACGGCCAGAATGCCGTCGTCACCGGCAGCACCTCGGGCATCGGGCTGGGGATCGCCCGGCTGATGGCGCAGGCCGGCGCCCGGGTCACGCTGAACGGCCTGGGCAAGCCCGAGGAAGTCGCCGCGGCACGGGCCGAGATCGGCGCGCTGATGGGCGGCGGTGACGCCCCCTTCATCCACGCCGACATGACCAAACCCGAAGAAATCCGCGCGATGATCGCGGAAATCGGCGTCGTTGATATTCTGGTCAACAATGCAGGGATACAATTCGTCTCGCCCATCCAGGATTTTCCGGATGAGAAATGGGACGCGATCATCGCGATCAACATGACCTCCAACTTCCACGCGATCAAAGCGGCGCTGCCGGGGATGCTCGCCCGCGGCCGCGGGCGGATCATCAACATCGCCAGCGCGCACGGCCTGGTCGCCAGCCCGAACAAGGCCGCCTACGTCGCGGCCAAGCACGGCGTCGTCGGCATGACGAAGTCCGTCGCGCTGGAAATCGCGACCAGCCCCGTCACCATCAACGCGATCTGCCCCGGATTTGTCCGAACGCCGCTCGCAGAGGCGCAGGTGGCGCCGCTCGCCGCCAAATTCGGCGTCTCCGAGGAGGTCGCCCTGCGCGACCACCTGCTGGAAAAACAACCCTCCAAGCGATGGATCGAGGTCGAGGACGTGGCCCGCCTGGCGCTGTGGCTCTGTGGCCCCGGCTCGGGCGCGGTCAACGGCGCGGCGCTGTCCATCGACGGCGGCTGGACCGCATCGTGATGGACAACGCAGCAGCCCCCCTCACAGCCCCCCTCGCAGCCCCGGCCAGCCAGGCCCGCACCACCCGGCGCATCAACCTGGCCCTGCAAGGCGGCGGCACCCACGGCGCCTTCACCTGGGGCGTTCTCGAACGCCTGCTCGACGAGGACTGGCTGGAATTCGATGGCATGTCCGGCACCTCGGCCGGCGCCATCAACGCGGCGGTCTTCGCGCTCGGCCTCAGCCAGGGCGGCCGCGCCGGCGCGCGGGCCGATCTGGAGAAATTCTGGCGCGGCATCGGCACCGCCTTCTCCATGAGTCCGATGAAGGCCAGCCCGCTGGAGAAGGCGATGTGGGGCCACGACATGAGCCAGTCGCTGGCCTGGAACGCCTTCGAGCAACTGACCCGCATCGTCTCGCCCTATCAGCTCAACCCGTTCTCGATCGAGTTCAACCCACTGCGCAAGGCGCTGGACAACCTGCTCGACTTCAAGCTGCTGCGCGAAGACAAGAACGCGATGCGGCTGTTCATCTCCGCCACCAACGTCCGCAGCGGCAAACCCAAGGTCTTCCGGCGCGAGGAACTCACCGTCGACGTGCTGCTCGCCTCCGCCTGCCTGCCCAACGTCTTCAAGGCGGTGGAGATCGACGGCGAAGCCTATTGGGACGGCGGCTACCTCGGCAACCCGGCCCTGTGGCCGCTCTACCACGAGCGCTCGCAGGCCGACATCATCCTGGTCCAGCTCAACCCGCTCTATCGCGAGGAAATTCCGACCACCGTCTCCGACATCATGAACAGGCTGAACGAGATCAGCTTCAACGCCTCGCTGATGTCGGAAATGCGGGCCATCGACTTCGTCCAACGCCTGCTCGAAGGCGGGCGGCTCGAACAACCCCGCTACCGCCGCATCTTCCTGCACAGCATCGAAGACGAAGCCCGCATGCGGGAATTCAAACTCAGCACCAAATTCAACGGCGACCCCGACTTCCTCCTCACCCTGCGTCGCTATGGCCACGCCGCCGCCGACAAATTCCTCAGCACCTCGGCCGACCAGATCGGCAAGGACAGCTCACTTGATATCCAACGGTATCTTTGAGGTGGGGATGGTGGCCTCGCCAGGGGCTCCGCCCCCTGCACCGCTGCCAAGGGCGACCCGCCGCTGGACCGTGACAAGGGGGCTTGGGCAGGGAGGGTGCCCGCACGCACGCCTCGCCAAAGCGACCGCCAGCCCCCTCCCTGCCCAAGCCCACCTCCTGGGGTGCAGGGGCCTTTCGGCCCTTGCCGGGGGTGTCGGAGGCAAAGCCCCTGACGGGTCCACCGCGCCCACCCCGACGACACCGCCGGGCATCAAGCGGGTTGCCCTGTCGATCCGGGGCCGGTCGTGATTCTGGGGCTTGGCAGCGACGTCGTGGACATTCGCCGGGTGGCGGAGGTGTTGGAGCGGCATGGCGAGCGGTTTCTGGCCAGGGTCTTCACCGCGGAGGAGCGGGCGAAGGCGGAGCGGCGGACGGAGAAGGTCCGCGTCGCCACCTACGCCAAGCGGTTCGCGGCCAAGGAGGCCGCGAGCAAGGCTTTGGGCACCGGTTTCAGGGCAGGGGTGTATTGGCGGGATCTGGGGGTTGTGAACCTCCGCAGCGGCCAGCCGACGATGCGGATGACGGGGGGGGCCGCTCTGCGGTTGGCTTCGCTGGTGCCGGCGGGCATGGTGGCCGATGTGGCGCTGACCATGACCGACGAGTTTCCCTATGCCCAGGCCATGGTCATCATCTCCGCCAAGGCTGCGGTTCCTTGACTTTATCCCCTCTCCAGCGCTTATCCGGCGCCCAGAAACCCTGCCGGATGTGTGTCCCCTCATGAGCCAGACGATGACCAAGAAGCGCGGCGGCTGGGGCGAGAGCGTCCGCACCATCGTCTATGCCGGCCTCATCGCCATCGGTATCCGCACCGTGGCGTTCGAGCCGTTCAACATTCCCTCGGGTTCGATGATCCCGACCTTGCTGGTGGGCGACTACCTTTTCGTCTCCAAGTACAGCTACGGCTATTCGCGCCACTCCATGCCGTTCAGCCCGCGCATCTTCGAGGGTCGGGTGTGGGGTGCCTTGCCGGCGCGCGGCGATGTGGCGGTGTTCAAGCTGCCGCGTGACACGACGCAGGACTATATCAAGCGCATCATTGGCCTGCCGGGCGACCGCATCCAGGTCATTCGCGGCATCCTCAACATCAACGGCGCCGCGGTCACGCGCGAGGCGATGGGGCCCTACATCGCCGAGGGCGATGGCCCGCGGCTGACGGTGCGGCTGTATCGCGAGCTGCTGCCGGCCTCCAGCAACGGTCCGGGCCGCGCGCATCAGATCATCGAACAATCCGATGACGGGATGCTCGACAACACCGAGATCTTCACCGTGCCCGAGGGCCATGTCTTCGCCATGGGCGACAACCGCGACAACTCGCTGGACAGCCGGGTGCAGTCGGCGGTGGGCTTCGTGCCGATCGAGAATCTGGTGGGCCGCGCCGAGTTCATCTTCTTCTCCGTGGATGGCAGCAGCCCTTTCTGGCAGGTCTGGAACTGGCCCTTCGCCATTCGTTGGTCGCGCTTGCTGAGTCCGGTCAGGTGAGCCGTCGCGCGTCAGGTGCGGTGGAGCGGCTGCTGAAGCGGCTGGATTACGAGTTCGTCGACCGCGCGCTGCTGGAGCAGGCCCTGGCGCATC
>JANYFG010000078.1 GCA_025362815.1 Rhodospirillales bacterium | reverse complement strand
CATGGAGAACCGAAACGGTCTGGTCAGCGGCACCTGCCTCACGCGTGCCACCGGCACGGCCGAGCGCGACGCGGCTCTGGACTTGATCGATCACAGCACGCAACCGTCCGGGCGCATCACGCTCGGCGCCGACAAAGGTTATGATGTTGCTGGCTTTATTACGGCTTTACGCACCCGATCCGTGACACCGCACATCGCCGCGGACCGGCGGGTAAGCAAAACCGGCCACATCCGCCGTTCCGAGATCGACGGCCGCACAACGCGCTGGCCTGGCTATCAAGCCAGCCAACGCGTGCGCAAACGCGTTGAAGAGGTCTTTGGGTGGATGAAAGCCTCGGCCGGGCTACGCCAGACCAAACATCGAGGACTGGCGCGTGTTGGTTGGACGTTCACCCTCGCCGCCACAGCCTATAATCTCGTTCGATTGCCAAGGCTTCTGGCGGCCATGCCTTAAGATGCAGACCACCAACGCTTGGTGCCTTAGCAAAACACGCCGCCAAGCCAATGGATGGCTTGGTCTCTACACCAAGCAGATATACAGGAGTGAGTTCTTCAGCAGCCTGTTAGAGCAACTCATATCCAAACGGCGAGCCGCAAAGCGGCTCAGTCCGATCGGATGTTGCTCGAGGAACCGCGCGGCAGGTGCTGCGCTATGTAAGGCGGCAGGTGGAACGCACTGACGTGGATTTCCGGCGTCCAATAGTGCGTGATACCGGCAATACCGGCAGCGACCGCGCGGGCGCGGATAGTCTCGACTGGCACGCTATCCAGTTTCGGCTGCTTGGCCGCAAACCCCAAGGTCATGAAACCACCTACATAGGTGGGGACGGCGGCGACATAGGCGCCGACATGCGGGATGAATTTCGCCCGCCGAGTGCTGGTCTCGGACAGCTCGTCATGCTGCATGAACGGCACGCCGCATTGATTTACGACCAGACCGCCAGATGTCAGGATGCGGGCGCAATTTGCATAAAATTCATCGGTGAACAGGACCTCGCCAACGCCAATCGGATCGGTGCTATCGACGATAATCACATCGAAGCTGGCATCTGGTGCCTGACGCACGTAGTCGATGCCGTCGCCCACGACTACGTCTGCGCGTGGATCTACCCAGGCATCACCGGCGATATTGGGGAGAAACTCCTTGGCAAGGCGAATAACCTCGCCATCGATCTCCACCATCACGGCTTTTGCCACTGTGGTGTGCTGGAGAACGCGACGCAGCACGCCGCCATCGCCCGCGCCGATAATAAGCACGTTGGTGGCACACCCATGCGCGAGCAGCGGCACATGGGTAATCATCTCCTGATAGACGAATTCATCGCCTTCGGTAATCTGCACGACGCCGTCGAGCAACATCACGCAACCATGGTTGAAGCTTTCGAAGATGACGATATCCTGGAAATCACTCCGCACGCGGGCGAGCTCGCGTTTGACGAGGAAGCGCTGGCCCCATGTTGGGTAGAGCGTTTCATTGATCCATGAATTAGTGGCCATCGCGTTAGTCTCCTCACATGGAACGGGCCGGACGTTGCCGTCCGGCCCGCAAACATTCAGTCTTAGTATGAAAATTTAGTAAACACGGCCGCGGCGCTGCTCATCCAGGTCGATGCGGGTTGGGCGGAACGCCGCCTGAAGCACCGGAATGGACTTGTTCGGGTCGCATGCGCCGCACATGAACAGATCGATGGCCGCAAAATCCTTTTCCGGCCACGTGTGAATTGAGATATGGCTCTCAGCCAGTACCAACACACCAGACACGCCCCCATTGGGCGAGAAGTGGTGAAAATGGCTGTGCAAAATTGTGGCCCCGGCTACGATAGCGGCCTCACGCAACGCTGAATCGATATGTGCGGGATCGCCGAGATTGGTGGCCCCCCACAGATCTACCAGCAGATGCGTGCCGGCAAACTTCATCCCATCGCGTTCGACGAAATAATCCTTTTGTTTGCCGTCCTCGGCGATGACGGGAACAACAGAAACCTGGTTATCGCTCGGGAATTCCGAGACCATCCCCAGTGGCGAGAGTGCGTTCATGGCACATACCCTATCCAACCAGCAGATAGCCTGTTGGGCACCGCCCCGATTGGGCGGGCCCCCTGGGGCCAAGGGGGCGGAAGATGAAGAAAAGAGTGGCGCAACGCAAGCATAAACACTCGGCAGGGCAGTCCTTTTTTGCATACCTCATGCGGGTCCACTCGCAGCGGGGGGGGGTAAGCGGATTCCGCCCGCCAAACTTGCCTTACTTAGCGGTCGCTAACGGGATGGCGGGCGGGACAGTGCGGGCCATCGCCATCTCACGTGCCGCACGTGGGAGATCCGAGACACTTGTTACAGGGCGGGCGAGGATAATCCTTAATTGTTCCAAAGCTCGGCCGGCGGGCAACGCGGACAGATCCCTGCCGCGTAGCTCCGCTAGAGCGGCGGTATCACCGGACACCGAAGCCGCACTTGCGAACCTTAGTAAGACCTCGCTTTGTGCAATCGTGATCGGTCCGCCGGAGGGGACATCACGCGACACCAGCCGGCGGATTGCGGTTATCGCTTCCGGCCAGTTGCGCGCCCCCTCCGCAAGGTCGGCAAGCAGACGATCGCCGGCCGGCGTATCTAGTTGACGCAAGGCATTGGCGGCGCTCGGCAGATCGTCCAAATGGGCCGCCGAGGATGCAAACGTCATGGTCCGACTTTCGAGAAGAGCCGGAGGGAGCGTGTCGCTTGCGGTGGCTTTCAACGTCTCAAGGGCGCCGGTGTTATCGCCCTGTTGAAGACGAAGCTGTGCAAGGCGGCCGCCGAAGCTGGCACGCCCCACACCTGGCGGTGCGGCCTGGGTGATCTTTTCGAGATAGGGCCCGGCCCGGCCCGGTAGGTCCAGTTCTGCCAACGCGTCAATTACGCGTTCAGCGAGGTGCATGCCCGGCTCACCCTCTGGCATCAGGTCTATATTTTCCTCCACCATCGCGACCAGGTCGAACGGACGGATCTGTGCCTGCGCGGTCGACGTCAGAGACGCGGTGAAGGTATCGATCATGCGCGCGCGCAATGGTGCGCTGCGCTCGGGCCAGAGCTGTTCTGTCTCGCGCAGCAGCTGGAGCGCCGGCCTCCATTGCCTGGCCTGTGATTGCAGCTGCGCAATCCGCGTTCTGAGGTCGATCTCGCGTTCGTCGCCCCGCCAGGCAAATAACAGCTTAGCCAACGCTTCGGCGGTGGAAGCGACATCGTTTTTGCCCGACGTCAGGCGCAGCTCGGCACAGGCACGCGCGGCGCGGATCCGTACGAGCCGGTCCGATGAGTTCGACAGCGTTTGGAACATGTCGATTGCCCGCGTCGGATCTCCCCCTTGCGCCTGCTGCAGAAATGCCCGGGCCAGCGCCAAGGCCGGCTCTGTCGGGTTGGCGTCGATGATCCGCTGCGCCTCTGCCACGTTCCCGCCTTGCGCCAACGTTTCGGCCACAATCGGCGTGAGGCGATGTTGAAGCTCCGCGGGATAAGAGAGCAGCAGAGGCACGGTGTTGGCAAAGACGCCTGCCGCCGCGGCGCTGTCGGGAACGCGCATGGCCGTTTTCAGAGCGCGCCAGAAGGCGATCTCGTCGCTGCCGTCCAACTGGTGGTCGTCTATCCCGTCAGCCTCAGCGGTACGCCCCGATATCAGGCTGGCCGCGGCAGAAAGTGCGAGCGCTACCGGTGTTTGATCCGCACGGGCGTCGCCGGTGCTGGCGAGTGCGAGAACCGATTGCGCTTCGGCTCCCATACCAAGTGCCAACATCGTCTCGGCGACGCCGCGGCGCGCTAAGCCGCGAGAGGCCAGTGGTAATGTGGCGGACGAATTCACCGCGCCTTGCATGCGGCGCAGCAAGGCTTCGGTCGCAAGGTTTGGCAGATCGAATATGCGGGTCATCTGACTGGATGCCTGTGCGGCGGCACTGGCGCGATCGGACTGCAAGGCTGATAGCTGTCCACCCGCAGCATCGACACCGATGATAAATCCGGTGGGCGAAGGGCGCAGCGAGACCCCGTCTGACAACGCCTCGACCACCACGCCCTGCCAAGTGGACAGAAGCCCGAAGTCGGGCGTATGTCGGGCGACCGCCACGCCTTGGCCGGCGACTTTTTGGGTTCCCACCTGCAGAACGCCGCCTGTGGAAGGGTCTGGAATGGACAAGACAAGGCCTGACTGCTCGGCCTTCAGCAAAATACGATTTTCCTGTTGTTCGGGCTGAAGTGATTTCAGCGCCGGAGCCATGGCGTCTCCGCCGATTGCGGTGATAGCCCAGGCCGTCTTGCGCCGTTCGAGCCGCAGTTCCGCCGGGAAAGGAAGCGGCAACGTCAGGATTGTGGCGGATGGCAAAAGCTGGACGGACGCGCGGCCGAACACCGCGTCGTCTTTCAGCGGCTTGAGGTCGAGCGGCTTGTTCTCGTCGAAAACGATGATCACATCCGCACCACGACGGAAGGCAGCCGCGCCCACCGTGGCCGCGAATGGCAGCAATACCATGTGGCCCGGCCCAGCTTCGGGCACGGCATCTGCCTCTGCCGCAAGCGTGCTTCTGGTCGCGGTGCCGGCCAAATCTTGGACGGGCGGCGGGGCGATCGGAGCGCGTGATGCGTCCGTCGATACTGGTCCGGCGGTCAGTTCCGGAGGCACATTATTCGCCGCATCCTCCCGTTTCGCGACAAGGACCGACGCGCGCGGTATAGCTTCCGTCTCACCGGACTTCGCCGCCATCGGCTCAGGTGGCCGAGCCGTCATGGGCTTTTCAGTCCCGCCCTTGTCGGAGACGGGGGGAGCAGAATTGGACCGTGGCGAGTTTGCGGATTTCACGGATAAATCGGTAACGTTTTTGACTTTCGTGGACGCCGGCATGCGCGGAGCAGGGTCGGTGGAAAGCGGCGCGAGCGTCATCGCAGCGACAGGCGCATCCAAAGCGTCAACGACAAGATGATTGTTGACAATCAGACGGCGCAGCTTCGCGCCGGGCGCCAGCTCGATCGCCACATCGTCACCGCTTTGACTGACGCTGCGGATGTTGCGTGGAGCACCGCCCGCAGGCAGCCGCGCGCGCAATTTCAGATGCACCGTTACCGACGCGTCCGATTGCTCCACCGCGATGGCGCCACCGTCCTCCGCATCGAATACCACCCGGCCAAATCCGGGATGGTTGCCGTATCGGACGCTGATCGTCGCTTCTGCGGCAACGGCCGCAGCGGCCCCTGCCAGCGTAGTGAGTAGCACGGCGGCGATCGGCCCGGCATGGCACGATGATCTTGGGTTGTAGGACCCCCATGCAAACAGATCGCGCCACGTCATTCGAAGCTTGCCAATAGCTTGTCGATCTCCGACTGCCCCATAGCCGCCATGGGAAGCTGCGGACCGTTTAAAAGTCCACCGCCGGGATCGGCGGTCTGTCGCGTGTCCGCAGGCTGTGGCGCCGCCTGCTCCACGCTGAACGTCTGCAGGATATGCGCAATTTTGTCGTCGATCGTTTTCAGCGTCAGCACAACCTTGCTGATCCGTTGGCCAGTGATGTCCTGAAAGCTGCACGCCTCGTAAATCTTACTCGTGGCGTCCACCATCAGCACCGCGTCCGAACCGCTCATTTTGCCGGAAATCGCATCAAGTGTTTCACAAGCCTCCAGTATACAGTTCGTTGCGGTTGCAGTATGCGCTACGATGGCACCGAGTTCATCGGTGGCCGACGGGATGTGATTGTCCGTGATATCGCCGACGCGGAGGGCTGCAATTTCTGCCTTGGCCGCGGCGATCGTGCGGCCCAGCTCCTCCACTTCAGCAAGCAGGCTTGTTTCATTGCCTGTCAGGTCCCCATGCAACGTGGACAACACGGCCCGCACCACCGCCTCCACCGCCGTATGATCGTGCGCCGCTGGCGGGGCTGCCCCCGGCAGCCGGTCCTGCAGAACGGTCAAGAGCCCGGGGGGTGAACGATACGCCTGGGGCGCGCGTGCGCCCTGCCATTCAGACATGCGCAAGGACCTTTTCAATTTTTTCCTTCAGTGTTTCGGCGTTGAAGGGTTTGACGATGTAGTTCGATACACCGGCCTGCTTGGCAGCGACGACGTTTTCAGCCTTGCTTTCGGCTGTGATCATGATGAACGGCGTCTGCTTCAGGCGTGCATCGGCACGAACCTCCTGCAGCAGTTCCAGCCCTGTCATCGGCTGCATATTCCAGTCACTGATCACGAGGCCGAACTGGCCCCCGCGCAGTTTTGCCAATGCTTCAGTACCATCTGATGCTTCTTCGACATTGTTGAATTCAATCTGCTTGAGCAGATTTCTGATAATTCGCAACATTGTCTTGTAGTCGTCTACAATCAGGATATTCATCGACTTGTCGATCGTCATCGTACGCTCCAATTTAAGTGCTGGTTGTTAAGTCTTCAGCCCCCAGGCCGGCCTGCATCCTTCGCGGGCTCGACAGGATTTGAATTTTCCACGCTGTTTGCCTTCTTCCTTGCGGCCGCCAGCTCCGTCGTGGTCTGGCGCGCGCGATCGGGCACCATCGCCGACATGATCAGAGCTGCTTTGCCCTCCTTCATGCGGTCGAGCACCGGGATGAGCACGGCGGGATCCAGATCGTTGAAGATCGTGGCGGCATCGCGGGGCTTCATGGCTTCGTAGAGCTTGACCAGCCCCCGCCAATTTCCTTCGTCCCGCTCCTTGTGCTGGCGCTCCAGCTCCTCCAGGCGGGACTGGAGGCTGGACAGTTCGTCCATCCGCAACGTCATCCGCTTTTCGAGTGCCTGAAACGTCACCTCGCGCGTCGCGATGGCCGCTTCTCGAGCGTCGAGAGTGAGGCGGCGCTGACGGAGGTCGGTCAGCAGCGCACGCTCGCCGGCCGTGATCGGCGGCTCGCTTGCCAGTGTCTGGAGGGGCGTGGTTCCGGGCGTGGTTCCGGGTGTGGTTCCGGGCGTGGCTCCGAGGGTGGGCGAAGCGGCCTGCGCCTGCCCCTCCGCCTGCGAAGGCTGCTCAGTTTTTGCTTTTACACCGTGAGCTGCGGGAGGTGCTACGGAAGCGGTCGGCGCATGAGAAGCTGCCGTTTGCGCCGTGGCTGGAAAAATCAGATGACCAGACTTCACCGCGAGCAAGGTCACCATAAAGCCGATGGTGATCGGTAGCAGCCGTGGCATCGAAAGGCCTTGGAGGGGAAGGTTCAAACGCATGTCAGCGTGCCATCTTCAGCGCTTTGAGGAGATCGCGTTCAGCCTGGCTGCGCAGCCTCACCGGTGCGTCATCACCCGCGACCGGCAGTTCAGCCCGCGATACCAGCGAAATGGCCACGCGGGATCCGCTGTTTTCGGGCTCGGCCAGACGCCCCGAGCGGACCGATGTCTCGAGGCGATCAGCCAGGCGTTCCGCGCGCTCGGACAGGAATATCAGATCGTTTTTCAGGCCATTCGCCACATCGATCTGTTGGGTGATCTGCCGACCGGCGCCGTCTGCGGAATGCCGCAGCCGGTCGATGCCACGCTCGGCCATCTGGGTGCTGGTATTAAACGCGGCGACGAGCGCTTCCAACGCGCCGCGATCCTGTTTGAGCACGCCCAGCGCGCGTTCCAGCCGCAGCGCATAAAACAAGGTGGCGATCAGCAAAACGATCAGCACGAGATCGAGGGCCCATTCCATCAGATCATGCCCCCGCGCATCAGACACCCACCGGCTGGCGCAGCACGACCGTGTCGATACGAACCGCGACCCTGCTTTTGCGCCGGCCCACATGGCCTTCGAACAAAGTGGTGGTGCCGCAGCGGAGCGAGACGGTGGCATTCGGTGTGGTGTTCAGAACGATCTTGCTGCCGATATGCAGCGCCATGACGTCACCTAGGCGCATCACCTGCTCATCGAGCACCACGTCGAGATCAACATCAGTGCTCCACAGCTCCTCGGCCAGATGGGTTTCCCAGATCGAGTCGCGCCCGAATTTCTCGCCCATGAACTGTTGCAGCAGCAGCTCGCGGACGGGTTCGAGCGTGGCGTAGGGCAGCATGAGCTCCAGCCGCCCGCCGCGATCCTCCATATCGATACGCAGCCGGGCCAGGACGGCCGCGTTGGAGAGTCTGCTGATCGTGGCGAAGCGCGGGTTCACCTCCAACCTCTCGAACCGGAAGGAGACAGGAAACAGCGGGTCGAAACTGGCCGAAAGATCCGCCAGCACGACATGGATGAGCCGCTCCACAAGGGTTCGTTCGATCGTCGTATACGGCCGACCTTCGATGCGCATGGCGGCGGTGCCGCGCCTGCCGCCCAGCAGCACGTCCACGATCGAGTAGATCATGGCGCTGTCCACCACCATCAGCCCGTAATTGTCCCATTCCTCCGCTTTGAAAACCGCCAGCATGGCGGGCAGCGGAATGGAGTTGAGGTAATCGCCGAACCGCAGCGACAGGATCGTGTCGATACCCACTTCAACGTTGTCAGATGTGAAGTTTCGCAACGACGTGGACATGATCCGCACCAGCCGGTCGAAAACGATTTCGAGCATTGGCAGGCGTTCGTAAGACACGAGGCCCGAGCTGATGATCTTCTGCATCCCCGTGCGATTTTCGCCGGTGGATGGTCCGTCGTCGAAACCCAGCAGACTGTCGATCTCGGCTTGATTAAGCACGCGGGCGGGTTGGGCCGCCGCACTTGCCTCTCCGCCGTCCTCGCCTGCCGTGTCGGCACCCCAGGAAGCGGCGAGATCCTCGTCCGACATCTCGGACGGGCCTGGCATATCGGCGGATGCGCCGCTCTGTGCGCCGCTCATTGGACGATCATTTCGCTGAACAGGACATCGACGACACGGGCGGGCGCTACCGCGATGTTGGCGCGGGCGACCAGTTCCTCGCGCAGGCGGTAAGTGCCGGCCGAACCGCGCAACTCCTCCGGCCGCATCTCACGTAGGTAGGTGGTGAACATGTCCTGCAGGCGCGGCATTGCGGCCATGATGGCCGGCTGGTCTTCGGCACGCGCGATCTCGAGCTTGGCTTTCAGCTTGATGAAGCTGCTTCTGCGCTGGCCAACGTTGAGATTCGCCACGAGATCGGGAAGGTCCACGAAAACCGGCGCCTTGGCCTTCACCTCGGCTTCCGGCTTCAATTCACCGGGTTTGCCTCCCTGGCCATGCGCATCCGCATGCTCCTCACCATGGGCACCGCCCATGCCCAGCAGCGGCGGCAGAATGCCACCGAACCACAAGCCGGCACCGATGGCGATCAACAGCAAAGGCACGGCCAGCATCAGCAGCTTTTTCTTTCCGCCTTTCTTCGACGCCCCATTCTGGGCCGCATCTTTGGCCGCGGCATCGATCGTGGGCGCGGCACTGCTCATACGGGCGTATCTCCTGAAGGTCGATGGCGACGACACGCTCAGGATGGGCGGAAAAGATTAAGGAAGCGTTTGCGCCGAGGGCATTGTTTGGGTCGGTTGAAATTGCCGGCGCCCCCCCCTGAACGGGCCGGCAAAAACTGCCGCGCGGGGCATGAATTCGGCTGGTTTTCAGGAAGACGCGGCGGTGGGCCGTGGATTTCGGAGTGGCACAGGGGTTGCGATGGGAGGCGTGGGAGGCGGGGGAACCGGCTTTCTCAAACCTCCCGGCATCACGGCCACAAACGGACAAACGCCATGGAAAACGCAACAACGATCGCCCTCTCCCGCCTGGTGGCGCAGACAAGGGCCATGGACGTGACGGCCAACAACCTCGCCAACGTGGGAACGCCCGGCTTTCGCGCCGAACGGGTGCTGTTCAGTGACTGGATGGTGAAACAGTCAGCGTTCGTCGAACCCACCCCCGGCGAGCCCAAGATTGCCCCGCCAGGCAGCCGCGTCATGACCTACACCCAGGACCGCGCGACCTATCGGAGCCGCGAGCCAGGACCTGTGGCGCATACTGCGAACGCGCTGGATCTTGCGATCGCCGGCGACGGTTTCTTCACGGTATTGGCGCCGGGCGGGCCACGGCTGACGCGATCAGGCCATTTCGAGCGCGGACCGGACGGCACGATCATGGATGCGTCCGGCTATCCGCTTCTGGATGCCACCGGCAAGAAAATGCAGCTCGCCACCGCCGACACCGTCATCACGGTGGCCGCCAACGGCACGATCTCCAGCCAGAACGGCCAGATCGGCCAGATCGGCGTGGTTACCCCCGACGATCAGAACCGCATGCGCACCGAGGGCGGGCGGCTGCTGGCGAGCGACAGCCCCACAAAGCCCGTGGCGAGCCCGCAGATATCCCAGGGCGCATTGGAGGAGAGCAATATTCAGCCGACGCTGGAGATCACCCGCATGATGACCGACATGCGCGAATTCCAGTTCACCAGCCAGTTCGTGCAGGCCGAGGCCGACCGGCAACAATCCGCCATCGACAAGATCACCCAGCGTCGCGGCTGATAGGGGAACCCAAACATGCGCTCACTCGATATCGCCGGCACCGGGATGCTCGCCCAACAGACCAACGTGGAAGTCATTTCGAACAACATCGCCAACCTGACCACCACCGGATTCAAGCGGCGTCGCGCGGAGTTTCAGGATCTCATCTATCAGAACCTGCGACGGGTGGGGTCGAACTCGTCTGACACCGGCACGGTGGTGCCCTCGGGCGCGCAGGTGGGGCTGGGTGTGAAGACGGCGGCGATCTATCGCATCAACGAGCAGGGCAATCTGCAGCAGACGTCCAACAGTCTCGATATGGCCATTCGCGGCAACGGCTACTTCCAGATAACGCTGCCCTCGGGTGAGACCGCCTACACGCGGGACGGCACGTTCGCGCTGTCGCCCGCAGGCGAGGTGGTGACGGCGGATGGCTATGTGGTGCAGCCCGGCATCACCATTCCCAGCAACGCCACGAGTGTGACGATCAATGCGAGCGGCGAGGTGCAGGCCAAACTGGATGGCACGACGGCGCCGGCGCTGGTGGGCACGTTGCAGCTGGCGGTGTTTCCCAACGACGCCGGGCTGGATGCGCAGGGCGACAACCTGTTCCTGGCAAGCACGGCCTCTGGCAACGCGGTGACGGGCACGCCGGGCAGCCCCGGATTTGGCGCCACGCTGCAAGGCTTCATCGAGACATCCAACGTGAACGTGGTGAGCGAGATCACCAATCTCATCACGGCGCAGCGTGCGTACGAGATGAACAGCCGCGTGATCACCACGTCTGACCAGATGCTGTCCACACTCACCAATCTTCGCTGAGGGGTATTATGCGCCATCTCATTCTGGCTTTCGCGGTGACGGCAGCAGTGCCCCACCTCTCCGTGCCCGCACAGGCGGCCACGCTGCGCGACACCACCACCTTGCAACAGCCCCACGTGCGTCTCGCGGACTTGTTCGACGATGCCGGTCCCGGCGGGTCGCGGGTCCTGGGGCCGGGGCCGGCGCCGGGGGGGCGAATTGTGGTGGAGGCGGCGCAGGCGGCCGCGATCGCACGGCAGTTCGGCGTGGCCTGGCGGCCCATATCCAACACCGAGCGCGTGGTCATCGACCGGCCGGGACGTCTGGTGGCGCGGGAGGAATTCATCGCAACCCTGCATGCCGCCTTGGCCGGCGCGGGCGCCGCGGCGGATGCCGAGGTTGAGCTCACCGGCTTCGCGGCGCCTTTGGTGCCGGTGGAGGCGGCCGTGAAATCAAGCATCGAGCAGGTGGATTTCGACAGTGTATCAGGACGGTTCACGGCCACGCTGGCGCTTTCGATCGCGGGCGAGGCGATCCAGCGAACACGGCTGGCCGGCCGGGCGCAGGAGATGGTGGATGTGGTGGTGCCGTCGCGACGCCTTGCCGCAGGGGCCGTGGTACGGACCGCGGATGTCCAGGTGGTGCGCATGCGCGCGGCGGCGGGTGGCGGCGAGGTGGCGCACGGCGTGGGCCAGGTGGTCGGGCAGGCCACGCGTCGTCAGGAAATGGCGGGACAGCCGATTCCGCTGGCGGATCTCGGCCGGCCATTCACTGTTTTGAAAGGTTCTCGGGTGATGATGCTTCTGCAATCACCGGGTTTGACGATGTCTGCATCCGGCACGGCGATGGAGGCGGGGGGCATTGGGGATCGCGTCAGTGTGCTGAACCCCGCATCAGGTGCGGTGATCGAGGCGGAGGTTACCGGGGTGGACCAGGTTGTGGTGCAGGCCACCAGCTCGCCGCGTCTGCCGGCCCGATTGGCGGCGGCGCAGGGCGCGGCGGGGGTGCCGGGAGGAGGCGGTTTGGGTGGCAATGGACGGGGTGCGCTGCAATGAGGCGGGTGAGCGCGGCACTGATGCTGCCCATCATGTTGCCGGTCATGCTTTGCGGGTGCGGCGCGCTGACGCGGCTTTCGGAGGTTGGACGCCCTCCGGAAATGAGCCCCACCGCCGACCCCACGCGCGAGCCGAACTATCGGCCGATCACCATGCCGATGCCGGCGGGGCAGATGGTCACGCCGCAGGTGGGGGCCTTGTGGCGATCCGGCAGCCGGGCGTTCTTCAAGGATCAACGCGCCGCGCAGGTCGGCGATATTTTAACCGTACTGGTCAACATCACAGACACCGCCAATTTGAAGAACAATTCCACCGCGAGCCGCAATGGCAGCGAGGCGATGGGGTTGCCCAATCTGTTCGGGTTCGAGGCGACGATCCCAAAGCTGCTCGCCGGCGCCACGGCGTCAAACCTGGTCGCGGCCAGCAGCACGAATTCGAACACGGGCAACGGCGAGATCAAGCGCAACGAGACGGTAACATTGCGGCTGGCCGGCGTGATCACGCAGGTGCTGCCCAATGGCAACCTGGTGGTGGCGGCGCGGCAGGAGGTGCGCGTCAACAGCGAGTTGCGTCAGCTGCAAGTCACGGGCGTTGTGCGACCGCAGGATATCGCGAGCGACAACACGGTCATTCACGATCGGATGGCGGAGGCACGAATTGCCTATGGCGGGCGCGGTCAGCTGACGGATGTTCAAACGGCGCGGTGGGGCCAGCAGGTGTTGGACGTGGTCGCACCGTTTTAGATCATGAAACGTCGGGGTGGCATAATCCCAACGGATGCACTTGATTGTTAAAACAAGGGCCTGGAGCGTGATGATTTTATATCGCGAAAATCATCACGCTCTGAGAGTCGTGTTTCAGTCGTCGCGGTGGACGCGTTCCATTTTCTCGTGCCGCTCCTGTGCCTCGATCGACAAGGTGGCGATCGGTCGAGCTTCTAGGCGCCTGAGGCCGATGGGCTCGTCCGTTTCCTCGCAAAATCCGTAGGTTCCAGCCTCGATGCGCATCAGAGCTTGGTCAATCTTGGAGATCAGCTTTCGGGCACGGTCCCGGGTCCGAAGTTCCAGCGCGCGATCGGTCTCAACGCTGGCACGATCGGTGATGTCGGCTTCGTGAATACCGCCCTCGCCCAGGCTGGCCAATGTGCCGTCGGCATCGCGGAGCAGATCGGCGCGCCAGCGAAGCAGCTTCTGGCGGAAATATTCGACCTGCATCGGGCTCATGAAAACGTCGTTGTCAGACGGGCGGTAATCAGGTGGCAGTGAAACCATCATGTCGCGGCAATCCTGCGTCGTTGCAGCTTGGCCTGCGGACGGCAGTCGTGCATCCAGTCGCCGCACGCGGCAGGCAAGGAATACGCCGGAGGCCCGTTCGCTCGTTGTTCCGGCTTATAGCCACGCGCGGCACGCTCGCCAAGGGGGGCAGGCCTGCGGGCGTTACGGTTTTATCACCTGAGTGCAATCTATTGAGATCGCTCGCAGGTGTTGCTCGTTGCGCGAGCGATTTCGACATGGGCGCGCAAGGTGATGGCGGCGACCACGTCTTGAAGCCCCGGATTGGCGGCGACGATCGGTTGGGTCGTCAACGCCTGCAGATCTTGCAGCACCTCGCCGGGCGCGGCGCCATCGAGGAGGCCATGTTGCAGCTTTGCCAAAAGGTCGAGCAGGGCCGTGCCATGCCGCCTGGACCGCGCGTCGCGCTCCTGAGGTGATTCGACCTCCTGAAGAAACAGCAGCGCGTCGGTGGAGAGGGCCGTCAGCGCCGTGGCCTCGCCCAGTTTTGCCGGCTGTTCCGCCACGGCAAAGCCGGCTGGCCTGCGGCCGGGGGCGGCACGTAGCGCGCTGGGCCTGATCGTGTTGGTGGGGAGAATGCTCATCTGTGATCCCTGTTTGCAGTGGCGCGTGCTGCTGCCACGATTTTGGTCGATATCGTCGATTAGGGGGCCAGCGTTAGAGGTTCGGTAATACCTGTGCGTTAGCATTCGGCCAGGCACACTCCGGCAGAGTACGCCGCAAAGCTGAACAAGACGCTACCGACAGGTGAAAATATTGATCCGGTCATGGCTGTTAAGAATGTTGCGTCGGCAGCGATGGTGCCCGGCACCTTCCATGTTCCAAGTGCTGACTTTGAGCCTGATCGCAATTCTGGGCTTCAGCTGCGATGCTGTGGCACAGGTGCGGATCAAGGACATCGCGGATGTTGAGGGCATCCGGGAAAATCAGCTGGTTGGCTACGGGTTGGTGGTGGGGCTGGCCGGAACAGGCGATAAGCTGGATTCCGCGGTTTTCACCCGACAATCCTTGATCGGTATGCTCGAGCGGCTCGGCGTGAACACGCGCGATCAGGAAAGCAAGCTCAAGACCAAGAACGTGGCGGCGGTGATGGTGACGGCCGAGTTGCCAGCCTTCGCGCGCACCGGAAGCCGCATCGATGTGGCGATCGCGGCGTTGGGTGATGCCACGAATCTCACGGGCGGCACGCTGCTCGTCACACCCCTGCTGGCGGCGGATGGTGAGGTATACGCCGTGGCGCAGGGGGCAATGGCGACGGGTGCGATCGCGGCACGGGGGGCGGCCTCCTCCGTCACCCGCGGCGTGCCAACGGCGGGGCGCATCGCCAATGGCGGAACAGTCGAGCGCGAAGTGGCGTTTCAGCTGGCCAGCCGTAGTGCCGTGCGCCTTGGCCTGCGCAACCCTGATCTCACCACGGCAAGGCGGATGGCCGACGCCGTGAACCGCGCTTTTGGCAGCCCGATCGCCAAAGCGCTTGACCCGCGAACGGTGGCGCTCGATTTCAGCAATCGGGACGTGATCGATTCACTTGCGCGCGTGCAGGATTTGCGGGTGGAGCCGGATCACGCCGCCATCGTGGTGGTGGATGAAGCCAGTGGTACCATCGTGATGGGGGCCAATGTGCGGGTGAGCACGGTGGCGATCGCGCAGGGCAATCTCACCATTCGTATCACCGAAACGCCGCAGGTGAGTCAGCCGGGCGCGCTGTCTGGCGGCACAACCACGGTGGTGCCGCGCACCAACGTGCAGGTGGATGACGGCGGAGACAAGAAACTTGGAATTCTATCCGGAAACGTCACGCTTCGGGACTTGGTCGGCAGTCTCAACGCGCTTGGTGTGGGCCCTCGCGATATGATCAGCATCCTCCAATCGATCAAGGCGGCGGGTGCCCTGCAAGCCGATCTGCAGGTACGCTGATGACGGTCACATCGCCCAATATGACCCGAAAGCCGGATGCGGCCGATATCGCGGCCCCTGGCCACGCTTCAGCGTGGAAGGCGGCGCAGGATTTTGAGGCGATGGCACTGGGCCAGTTACTGACGCCGATCTTCGAGACGGTGAAATCTTCGTCCGGACCATTCGGCGGGGGATCCGGCGAGGACACGTGGCGTCCGATGATGACGCAGGAGTTGGCCAAGCAGATCGGCAAGAGCGGTGGGCTAGGGCTGGCGGTGCCGATCTATCGGCAGATGTTGCAGATGCAGGAACAGGCGAAGGGTGGCATATGACGATCGATGCAGCGATTGCGGCGACACGATCTTTGTGTGCCGTGCTGGAAGCCGAGAACGCGGCGTTGCGGATCATGGATCTTGTGGCGGCCACGGCGTTCGTGAGCCAGAAACAGCGGGCGACGGACGCCATGCTCGCAGCGCACAAGGCCGCACGGCCACCAAACGATGCAATCTGGAAGGCGGAAGGCCGGCGTCTGGCTGCATTGGTGCAAGAGAATAAACATCTCTTGGAGCGCGCGATGGTGGCGCAGAACCGGGTGATGGCATGCATTGCCCGTGCGATACCCCGCGCGATGCCGCAATCTTCACGCTACGGTGCCGGTGGGCAGGCGCCGGCGAGGTTGGCGCTTCCGCCGCTCGCCTTATCCAACAGCGCGTGAAGTGCCTTTTCTTTTGGCGTAGCGCCAGATCGCATGGCGGTGCATCGCTTTTCCTGCGCTGCCGTGAGTTCAAGCTGGACGAGCGATAGGCGTGAGGATGGCGGCGCGCTGCCGTAAAACGCTGCGATCGACGGGTGGGCCTTGTGTGTTGTGTCTTCTGGATCGACAAACATTTGCACATAGACCTCATTGCGGGAGTTCAGGCGGATGCGCATCGCCTTTATCGTGCCGACACCTTTCGACGTGCTGACGGGTGGCACGCTGTATGACCGTGCGATGGCCGAGCAGTGGCGGCAGGCTGGCCATCATGTCGACATCCACGTGCTTGCCGGGCAATTCCCTTGCCCCGATGCCGTCGCCCTCGCCGAGGCCGGGCGGGTTTGGCGGAGGCTCGACGGCGCCGATGTCGTGGTCATCGACAACATAGCGCTGGCGGCATTCGATTGTGCGGAGATCGATCTCACCCGGCATCCCATCGTTGTGCTCGATCATCATCCGACAGGCCTGGAAACGGGACTTGATTCCGCCGCTGCGGCGTCTTTGATCGAGATCGAGACACGGCTTCTGCCATTGGCCCGCCATGTCGTCGTCACCAGCGCAACCACCGCCACCACGTTGTCCGCGCAGTTCGGTTTGCCGGCCGCGCATATGACGGTGATCGAGCCAGGCACCGCGCCGGCGTCACGCAGCGTGGGGTCGGGCAACAGCAATGGTGGCATCAGCCATCCCGGGCCTGCGACGGTGAATATCCTGACCATCGGATCCCTGATACCGCGCAAGGGTCACGATATCCTGCTGCGGGCGCTGGCAAGGCTGTTCGATCTCGATTGGCGTCTCACGATAGCCGGCGGTGACCGGCTTGATCCTCTGGCGGCCGCGACCATTCGCGCACTGCCGGCGGAATTGGGGATCGCCGCACGGGTGCGCTTTTGCGGCGAAATGCACGGCGACCCCTTGGCCGGCCTGTGGCGGGAGGCCGACCTCTTCGCACTGGCGACGCGTTATGAGGGCTACGGCATGGTGATCGCCGAGGCTTTGAAACGCGGCTTGCCCGTCGCCGTCTGCAACGGAGGCGCGGCCGGCGCCCTGGTGTCGCCCCAGGCCGGGGTGGTCTGCCCGGTCGACGACGTCGATCAGTTGTCCAAGGCACTGCGCCGGATCATCTTCGACGCACGGCTCCGCTGTTCCATGGCCGATGCGGCCTGGGAGATCGGCGCGAGCTTGCCGGACTGGCCCGCGCAGGCCGACCGCTTCGCCCATATTCTCGCGACCCATTCGAGGACACACTGACATGGCATTGCTGGGCTGCATCGCCGACGATTTCACCGGCGCCACCGATCTCGCCTCCATGCTGGTGGGTGCCGGCATGCGCGCCGTGCAGCTGATCGGCGTGCCGGACGCGGACACCGCGGTGCCGGATGCCGATGCGATCATCGTTGCACTGAAATCACGAACGGCGCCGGTGGCGGATGCGATCGGCGAAAGTCTGGCGGCTTTGGCCTGGCTGCAACGTGCCGGGTGCCAGCAGATCTTCTTCAAATACTGTTCAACCTTCGACAGCACGCCCGCCGGAAATATCGGGCCGGTGGCGGATGCGCTGGTCGAAGCGCTGGGATGTGGCTTTGCCCTCGCCTGCCCCGCTTTTCCCGCGAACGGGCGCAGCGTGTTCCAGGGCCATCTTTTCGTAGGCGGCGCGCTGCTGAGCGAAAGCGGCATGGAGCACCATCCGCTGACGCCCATGACCGACGCCAATCTGGTGCGCGTGCTGTCGCGCCAGACCGAGGCCACCGTGGGTCTCGTGCCGTTCGCCACCGTGGCGCAGGGCGCGGTTGCCATCCGCCGCGCGATGACGACGTTGAAGGAACAAGGGCGGCGCTACGCGATCGTCGATGCGGTGGACAACGCCGATCTGCTGGCGATCGGTGCCGCGGCCGCGGGGCATGCGCTGATCACCGGCGGCTCCGGCGTGGCGCTGGGCCTGCCGCAGAACTTCCGTGACGCCGGCCTGCTGGCCGTTCTTGAAAACCCCGGCGCCTTGCCATCCGTTTCGGGCCACGCGGCCGTGCTGGCGGGGTCCTGCTCGCGCGCCACCCTGTTCCAGATCGGCACCGCACGCGATCATCTCGCCACGTTGGAACTTGACCCCCTTGCAGAGCCGGACGTGGCGGCCTTGGTGTCGCGGGCGATGGAGTGGGCGCGTGGCCGGCTGGGCGCGGCGCCCATCGTGATCGCGGCGTCGGCGGGGCCGGAGAAGGTTGCGGCGTTGCAGGCGAAACTGGGGCGCGATGCCGCGGGTGCGCTCGTCGAAAACGCCATGGCGGCCATCGCCGAGGGGCTCGTGGCGGCCGGCGTGCGACGGATGATCGTGGCGGGTGGCGAGACCTCTGGCGCCATCGTCACGCGGCTGGGGGTGAGGAAGCTGCGCATCGGCGCCGAGATCGACCCCGGTGTGCCGTGGACGTTTGCCGAGGGCAGTGGCCCCTCGATGCGGCTGGCGCTGAAGAGCGGCAATTTCGGCGCGCGCGACTTCTTCATGAAGGCCTTCGCCATGGAGGGCGCGTGATGCAGGAGGCCGAAACACGCGACCTGCTGGTGCGGCTGGCGGCATCCTTGTTCGCGCGCGGCTACGCCGTCGGCAGCGCGGGAAATATCAGCGTTCGGCTGGCGGACGGGTTTCTCATGACGCCCACCAACGCGTCGCTCGGCGCTCTCGTGAGCGAGCGGATCGCGAAGCTCGATCGCGGCTTCAACCACGTGTCCGGTGATCGTCCGTCCAAGGAGGTGTTCATGCACCGCGCGTTCTACCAGGCACGACCGGCGGCGCAGTCTGTGGTGCATCTGCACTCCACCATGGCCACCGCCGTCTCCTGTCTGGCGGATGCCGATCCGGTGGCGCCGATTGCACCGTTGACGCCTTATTTCGTGATGCGCGTGGGCAAGACCTTGCCGATCATTCCGTATTATCGGCCCGGCGATCCTGCGATGGAGCCTGCCATTCATGCCGCGGCGATTGGCGCGCGCGCGGTGTTGTTGGCCAATCATGGGCCGGTCGTCAGCGGGCCGAGCCTAACCGATGCCGTCTACGCCGCCGAGGAACTGGAAGAGGCGGCGCGCCTGGCGATCCTGTTGCGCGGTCATGTCACACGCAACCTGTCGCCGAGCCAGGTCGATGATCTCGTCGAGGTTTTTGGCTAATCGCGCGATAGAAGCCGGCAGGGCAGATATCTGCCTCGCCGGCTTGTCGTATCAGCTTGGCGCAGTCTCAGGCAGCGGATTTGCGGCTCTTCTTGGCAGGCTTCTCCGAAGGCTCGGCTGCTGTCACTTCGGCCGGCTTTGCCTTTTTGCTCGACATCGTTCCGGTCTGTGAGCGCAAGGCCTTGGCGGCGGTGGCGCTGGCGGCGGACATGCCGCCCATCTTGCCTTCCGCGCTTTTGGCGGCGGGCTTCGCGGCCGTGGATTTCTTCGCTTCGGCCTTCGCGGCGGTTGGCTTCACGGCCGTAGATTTGGATGCGGATTTCGCGGCCGCGGGCTTGGCTGCGGATTTCGCCGAAGATTTGGTTGGTGCCTTGGCGGGCGCGGCCTTTTTGACGGCTGGCTTGGCTGCGGACTTTGCCGGCACCTTTGCCGGTGCCTTTGCCGAAGCCTTCGTCGCTGCCGCCTTCGTTGGTTCAGCTTTCTTGGGCGCGGACTTCGGTGCGGCAGCCTTGGCGTCGGCCTTGGCGGCCGGCTTCGCGTCCTTGGTTTTCGCTGCGCTCTTGGCCGGGGATTTTTCCGCCTTGGCGGGGGCGGCCGGCTTCGTGGCTTTCGCGGCGGCGGCCTTCGCTGGGGCTTTCGCAGCCGGCTTCGCGGCGGGCGCAGCCGTCTTGGCTTTCGCCGCTTTACGGCCGGTTGCGGGCATCGCCATCAGCGCGACGCGCGCGGCGATCTTCGTCGTTTCTTCATTGGTCACGTGGACAGACTCCTCAACTTGATAATGGGGATACAAGGCTTCGGCGCAGTGATACGTGATGTGGAACGGCGCTTTGGCGATCGGGCAAAGGCGATAGACATGGTGCCTTCATCAGGGGGCTCTCATCAGGCCAGATTGTGTGCGGTTCTTGATGTATCGCATGTCCAGCCCCTGTTCAGATGCACACATGCGCCAGATGGTTGCTTGACGAATCGCGCTCCCTGCGTCTGCGTGCTATTTCCGCTATCACTTCATGTAACGCGCGTGTCAATCAAAAGACGACATTCGAAAGGTGAGAATTTTCATCAGCCCTTGCTTTTGACCTGCGGCATCCGTTCCAACGAGCTGGGCGGCGATTCGCCCCTTTCCGAAAGATCGCGATCTCATCAAGGTTTTTCGCGAATGCGTTGAGGTGGCCGTCATGGTCTGCGGCGGTGCGGCATGGCACTTAAAAAAGCGATCGCGACCACTGCGACGCTTCGTTCGTCAACTAAAGGCGAGACGTTATTTTTCCTCGTCTTACGTTAGATTCGCGGTCTGAATCGGAGCATCAAAGCACCCCGCACGCACGCTGCTCGCCTGTGGCGGAACACGGCCGGCGCGGTTAGCGTGAGGATATCCAGCAACCGGCAGTCCGAGGTCTTCATGTCCACACCGTTCGACAGCGTTTTTCTCGGCGATATCGTCACCTCGCAGGAGATACTGCGAAACGGCTACGTCGCCACACGCGGCGATGTGGTGGCGGCGATCGGGGTGGGCGAGCCGCCGGCGGCGGGCGCGGTGCACAATCACACCGGGTGCCTGATTTTTCCCGGCCTGGTGGATGGGCACATGCACACCGCGTCGGCCATCGGGTGGCCGGGGATCGAGGGTGCGACACGATCGGCGGCGGCGGGCGGTGTGACGACCTGCGTGGACATGCCCTACGACGTGCCGCAGGCGGTGGTGAATGCCGAGATCCTCGCCGAGAAGATCGGCTGGGTGGAACACACCGCGCATGTGGACATGGCGCTGTATGGCACCATTCGCAAAACCGGTGGGGTGGAGGCGATCGCGGACCTCGCGGCGGCAGGGATCTCGGCGTTCAAACTGTCCACCTACGAGTATGACGCGGTGCGCTTTCCACGCATCGATCATCCAACGATGCTTGCGGCGTTTGCAGAGATCGCGAAAACCGGCCTGCCGGTGGCGGTGCACAACGAGGACCAGGAACTGGTGGAGCGGCTGACGGCAGAGGCCCGCGCCGCCGGGCGAACCGACGCGATCATGCACGCGCGCACGCGGCCGGCTTTGGCGGAGACGTTGGCGGATCTGGAGATTTTCGAACTGGGGCTGGCCACCGGAGCGCATGTGCATATCGCGCATTCCTCGCTGGCGCGCGGGTTCGATATCGCGGCGGCGTTTCGCGCCATGGGGGCCCGCGCCACCGGCGAGGCCTGCATCCAGTATCTGTGCATGACCGAAGAAGACCTCGTGCGCCTGGGCGGGCGTGGCAAGTGCAATCCGCCGTTTCGCACGCAGGCGGAGGTGGCGGCGATGTGGGAGAAACTGGAAGCCGGCGAGATCGAATACGTATCGACCGACCACGCGCCGTGGCCGGCCGACCGTAAGACATCCGCCGATATCTTCGCGTGCGGCGCGGGGCTGGTGGGGATGCAGAGTTTCGCGCCGCTGATGTTCACCCTTCTGGACGAGCGCGGATTGCCGCCGAACCTGATGGCGCTTTACTGCGCCGAGCGGAGTGCCAAGATGCATGGCCTTTATCCCAAAAAGGGCGCCATCCGGCTGGGCTCGGATTGCGATCTGATGGTGATGGAGCGTGGCGACTTCACGTTCGACGAAGCCACGATCCAGGATCGGCCGGAGATGCGGTGGTCGCCGTATCACGGGCGGCGCATGCGGGCGCGCGTGGCGGCAACCGTGCTGCGCGGGCGGGTGATCTGGGATGGCGCGCGCGTGCTGGCCACGCCGGGCACCGGGCGTTTCGTGCGGCGGCAGTAAAAGCGCGGGTTTGCATTCGAAGGCGCCGTCGCGTTCAATCCGGTGCAGTCGAGCGAGATTGAAACAGCCATGCCGCGCATCATCACCGTCGCCGCCGCCCAGCTAGGCCCGTTGCAACTGGCCGATACCCGCGCGGTGGCGGTGGCGCGCATGGTGCGGCTTTTGGAGCGTGCGCGGGTGCGGGGCGTGGAACTGGTGGTGTTTCCCGAACTGGCGTTGACGACGTTTTTCCCGCGGCATTATCGCGAGGATGTGGCCGAGGCGGATATCTGGTTCGAGAAGACGATGCCGTCGGTGGACACGCAACCGTTGTTCGACGCGGCGCGCACCTACGGCATCAGTTTTCATTTGGGCTATGCCGAGATCGCCGTGGAGGCAGACGCAGCGGGGATCATGCGGCGCCGGCATTTCAACACCTGCATCCTGGTCAACGGCAGCGGCGATATCGTGCTGAAATACCGCAAGGTGCATCTGCCCGGGCACGCCGCGTTCGACCCGAAGCGCGCGGTGCAGCATTTGGAAAAACGGTATTTCGAGGTGGGCAATCTCGGCTTTCCCGTGGTGCGGGCGCCCATCGGCCATCTGTCCGGGCTCAACGTGGGCATGATGATCTGCAACGACCGGCGGTGGCCGGAGGCGTGGCGCGTGCTGGGGCTGCAATCGGTGGAACTGGTGATGCTGGGCTACAACACGCCGAGCCTGAACCAGTCCGCCTCCGGGTTCGAGGCCCCGCATCTGCGGGTGGCGCACAGCCATCTCAGCATCCAGGCCGGCGCCTATCAGAACGCCACGTTCGCGGTGGCGACCGCCAAGGCGGGGGTGGAGGATGGGTGCGAGCTGTTCGGCCATTCCATCATCGTCAATCCGCAGGGCGAAATCCTGGCGCAGGCGACAAGCTGGGACGACGAGTTGATCACGGCGGATTGCGACCTGGCGCAGGTGCAGCTGGGGCGTTCGACCATTTTCGATTTCGAGGCGCATCGCAGGCCCGAGGCCTATGCGCGCATCACCTCGCAGGTGGGCGCCGTGGAGCCTTGCGTGTGGAGCCGTGATCTACAGCCGGGCCAAAGCGATTCCACAGGCGGCCTGACACGGGTCGATGACCGGAAGGCCGCAGGCTGAGGCGATGGCGGGGCGGTGATGCGCCATGCCCGTGCAGCCGAGGATGATCGCCTGTGCCCCCTGCCCCGCCAGCGCCCGCGCCGTGCGGATCAACGCGTCGCGCGCGGCGGTGGGGTCCAGCAGTTCCGGGATCGAGAGGTTCAGGGCGATCTCGCCCGCCAGGCGCTGCTCCAGCCCGATGCCGCGCAGCGCCAGAAGGTGGCGGGCGAGAGAGGCGTCGGCCAGCGCGATGACGCCGAAGCGGCCGATGGTGGCGGCGACGGACACGGCCGCGCGGAACGCGCCAAGCACGGGGGCGCGGGTTTGGGCCTGGGCGGCCTCGATCCCGGGGTCTGACGCGCAGGCCACCACGTAGAAATCGGCCGCCTCGCGCGTGATCGCCTGGCACAGCGGCTCCACCGCGTTATGCCAGTCACGCCAGGAGACGATGGCCTCAGGCCCGTCCGGCAGCGACATCACGTCGATGGTGGGGCCGCCTGCGCCGCGGAAGCGTTCCAGGGCCGTGGAAATACCGTCACCGCAGGCGATGTTGGCGTTCGGGTTGATAAACAGGATACGTGCCATGCATGGGAGTCTTGATGGACTGTCCGCACGCGCGCAAGTAATGCTGCATCGCACACCCTATGTTCATGTTCGATATCTCAGAATGGTTGGGCTCTCTCGGCGCCAATCGTAGGAAAAGCCGCTTATGGACACCGTGCCCCCGATGATCGCGCCGCAAACCGTGGTCTGGCAGCCGGACCGGGCGCCGAAGGTGCCGGCCTGGCCGGTGCCGGCGTTCGGCATCGCTTTGTGGCGCGGCGTGCTGGGCACCTGCCCGGCCTGTGGCAAAACGAAGCTGTTCCGCGGCTATCTGCGGGTGGCGGATGACTGCGCCGCCTGTGGCGCGCCGCTGGGCCATATCCGGGCGGACGATCTGCCGCCCTACCTCACCATCTTCGTGGTGGCGCATATCGTGGTGCCGTTGATGCTGCTGACGGACCGGGCCTATGGGTGGTCTGATCTCACGCAGGCAGCGATCTGGCTGCCGGTGACCACGTTGCTGTGCCTGGCTCTGCTGCGGCCCATCAAGGGGGCGGCCGTGGGGTTGATGCTGCGGCTGGGGCTTGCGAAGGCGGGGCCGGATGCCTGAGCTGGCGCCGCCGTCGCAGGCGTCTAGGCTGGCGCATATCGCCTTGGTGGGCGAGGCCCTGACGCGGCTGTCGCCCATTCTGGAGGCCGACCGGGCGCAGGCGGTGGCGGACCTTCAGGCCGAGAACAGTTTTGCGCCGATCGGCGTGGAGGACGGGCCCTATTCGCTGACCTTGTCGATCCAGGAAGGCCGGCTGGTGTTCGACATCCGCCGGGTGGCGGAACGGCCGGAGAACGCCGATCCGTTGCGCACCATCGCACTGGCGCTAGGGCCGTTTCGCGGCCTGATCAAGGACTACCAGCTCTTGGTGGACAGCTACATCAAGGCGGTCGAGGAAGGGCGCGAGGCGCGTATCCAGGCGATCGACATGGGCCGGCGCGGGCTGCACAACGAGGGCGCCACGTTGATGACGGATCGGCTGGCCGGCAAGGTCACCATCGATTTCGAAACGGCGCGCCGGCTTTTCACGCTCGTGTGCGTGCTGCACCAGCGGATTTGAGGATCTGATCACATGAAGATCGATGGCACGCCTTATCGCAGCGTGTGGGTGGATGCGCAGGATGGCTGGTCCGTGCGGATCATCGACCAGACGAAACTGCCGTGGTCGGTGGATATCGTGCGGCTGGTGGATGTGGCGGGGATCGCGCATGCCATCCGCTCCATGCAGGTGCGCGGCGCGCCGTTGATCGGCGCGGTGGCGGCCTTTGGCGTGGCGCTGGCGCTGCGGGCGGATGCGAGCGATGCGGCGATGGAGCGCGATTGCGCGATGCTGGCGGAGACGCGGCCCACGGCGATCAATCTGCGCTGGGCGGTGAGTCGCATGCTGGCGCGGCTGCGGCCCTTGGCGTCGCAGGCGCGGGTGTCGGCGGCCTACGAGGAGGCGCGCGCGATCGCCGACGAGGATGCGGCGATGTGCGAGGCGATCGGGGACCACGGCGCGCCGTTGATCGCCGAGATTGCCGAACGAACGGGGCGACGGGTCAATCTTCTCACGCATTGCAACGCCGGATGGCTCGCGACCGTAGACTGGGGCACGGCACTGGCGCCGATCTACAAGGCGTTCGAACAGAAGATCGATCTGCACGTGTGGGTGGACGAGACGCGGCCGCGAAACCAGGGCGCGTTTCTCACAGCGTTCGAGCTGGGCAAGCACGGCGTGCCGCACACGGTGATTTCAGACAACGCCGGAGGGCACCTGATGCAGCACGGCCAGGTGGACATGGTGATCGTGGGCACCGACCGTGTGACGCGCACGGGCGACGTGGCGAACAAGATCGGCACCTACCTGAAGGCGCTGGCGGCACGCGACAACGACGTGCCGTTCTGGATCGGGCTGCCGTCATCGACGATCGATTGGACGGTGTCCGACGGCGTAAACGACATCCCGATCGAGGAGCGGGCGGCGAGCGAGGTGACGACGATCACGGGGCGTGGGTTGGACGGGACCGTGGCCACCGTGCGGGTGGTGCCCACGGGCAGCCCGGCGGCGAACCCTGCCTTCGATGTCACGCCGGCGCGGCTGGTCACGGGGTTGATCACCGAGCGTGGGCGGTGCGCGGCCAGTGCCGAGGGGCTGGGCGCGTTGTTCCCGGAGATGGCGCCGGCGGACTGATCGGGCCGCACAAAGCCGGCGTCATGCGGCGTCGAAATGACGTGCACCACGGCACGGCGTGTGCATCCCTGGTGACACCAAAACGCCGGGAGCCACCCATGTCCATTCGATCGAGCCTTCTCGCCGCTCTTGTCTGTGCCACCGCCTGCCCGGCCTGGGCGCAAACGCCGCCGCTGCGAACCGGGGTGGACGGCACCTTCGCGCCGCACGCGTTCCAAAAGCTGGGCGGCGGGCTGGACGGGTTCAACGTGGAGCTGTTCACCGAGGTGGCGCGCCGGATGGGCCGCGAGATCACCATCGACGCCACGTCGTTCTCAGGCCTGGTGCCGGGGCTGATGTCCGGGCGCTACGATTTCATCGCAGCACCGACCACCGTCACCAAGGAGCGTGCCGAGAGCATGCTGTTCACCGCGGGCTATCTTTGGACGGCGTTTCAGTTCGGCATCAAGAAGGGCACGGCGCCGCTTTCGGGATGGGACGACCTGAAAGGCAAGGCGGTGGCCGTCAACAAGGGCACGCCTTACGAGACGATGTCCAAGGCGCAGGGCGAGAAGATCGGGTTCGCCGTGCAGGTCTACGACACGCAGCCGGACGCCATCCAGGCGGTGATGTCCGGGCGGGCGTATGCCACGCTGGGCGGCAACACGGTGATCAAATACGCGGCGTCGAAGAACCCGGGCTTTGTGGCCGACCTCACGCTGGCCGACACCAAAGCGCATTGGGCGGCCCCGTTGCGCAAGGACGAGGCGGCGTTGCAGCATCAGATCCAGGATGCGCTCGACTGCATGAAGGCGGATGGCAGCCTGGCGAAACTGTCGGAGAAATGGTTCGGCGTGATGCCGGCGGCCGACGACCTGGAGCGGGTGGTGACGCCGGGCTACGGCGTGCCGGGTATGCCCGGATACGATCCCACCCCGCATGCGCTGGCGTGCAAATCGTAAGCGATCCGGCATGACCACAACGACGCGCGTGGCACCCTTGATCGATGCGCGCGGCCTTCACAAGCATTTCGGCCCCCTTCACGTGCTGAAGGGGGTCGATCTGATGGTGGCGCCACGTGAGCTCGTGGTGGTGATCGGGCCCTCCGGGTCCGGGAAATCCACGTTGCTGCGGTGCCTGAACCTGCTGGAGACGCCGGATTCGGGCTCGGTCGTGGTGGATGGCATCGATCTCATGGATCCTCGCACGGACATCAATCTGGCGCGCCAGCGGATCGGCATGGTGTTTCAGTCATTCAATCTCTACCCGACCATGTCAGCCCTGGGGAACGTGACGCTGGCGTTGCGCCATGTTGCGGGGAAATCGGCGGCGGAGGCGGACGTGCTGGGCATGGCGGCGTTGGCGCGGGTGGGGCTGGCGGATCGGGCCGGGCACAGGCCGCACCAGCTCTCGGGCGGCCAGCAGCAGCGTGTGGCGATCGCGCGCGCGGTGGCGCTGGAGCCGCGGGCCATGTTGTTCGATGAGCCCACGTCGTCGCTCGATCCAGAACTGGTGGGCAGCGTGCTGGCCGTGATGCGGGAGTTGCGCGCGGACGGCATGACGATGGTGGTGGTGTCGCACGAAATGGGGTTCGCGCGGGCGGCGGCGGATCGGGTGGTTTTCATGGAGGACGGTGCCATCGTGGAGCAGGGGCCGCCGGATGCGATATTCGGCGACGCCACGCACAGCCGGACGCGGGCTTTCGTGGGGCAGATCCGCGCTTGAATATCAGGGGGTCGTGGGACAGGTTCGCCGACGCGTTTCTGAACGGGCGTGTGCTGGCGAAATACTGGCCGGATATCCTGGCGGGGCTTGGCGTGACGATCGAGCTCGCGGTGCTGATCGTGATCACGGGGATCGCGGCGGGGCTGGCCTTGGCGCTGCTGCGTTGCCTGGGGTGGCGGGGCCTGAACTGGGTGATCGTGCAGGTGGTGGACCTGTTCCGGGCGCTGCCGCCGCTGGTTATTCTGGTGCTGATCTATTTCGGGCTGCCGCGCGCGCCCTCGGGGTTCGTGTCCACGTGGATCAGCCTGGCATTGGTGCTGGCGGCGTTCGCCGAGGAGATCTTCTGGGCGGGGATTGTCTCGGTGCCGAAGGGACAGTGGGAGGCGGCGCGATCCACCGGGCTTCGCCTCGGACAGACGCTGCGCCTGGTGGTCCTGCCGCAGGCGTTGCGCGTGACGATCCCGCCGCTCACGAACCGCGCGATCGCCATCACCAAGGGCACGGCGCTGGGCTCGGTGGTGGCGGTGAGCGAGGTGCTGGGGGCGGCGTCCTCGGCGATGAGCAACAGCTACAACGCGTCGCCGCTGCTGCTGGGGGCGGGGGCCTATCTGGTGCTGTTCGTGCCGGTGGTGGTGCTTGGCCGGTTTGTGGAACGCCGGCTGGGGCCGACTGCGAAGCCGAACCATGTCTGATTTTTTCGATGCCGGGATCATCCTGGCGGCGTGGCCGATGCTGTGGCGGGGGCTGCTGACCACCTTGGCCCTGTCGGCGCTGGTGGTGCCGCTGGGTCTGGCGGCCGGGTTCGGGCTGGCGCTGCTCTCGACCTCGCGAAGCCGGGCGGTGCGGTGGGGCGTGATCGGATGGACGGACCTGTTCCGGGCCTTCCCGCCTTTGGTCCTGCTCATCCTGCTCTATGGCGGGCTGCCGTTCGCGGGCTTGGAACTCGGCGGCGTGGCGTGCATGGCCATCGCGTTCTTTCTCAACACCGGATCGTATTACAGCGAGGTGATACGGGCGGGCATGGAGAGCGTGCCACCCGGGCAGAGCGAGGCGGCGCGCAGCCTGGGGCTCGGCACCTGGCAGACGCTGCGGACAATCGTGCTGCCCCAGGCGCTGCGGCGCGTGCTGCCGGATCTGGTCTCGAACACGCTGGAGGTGGTGAAACTCACCTCGCTGGCATCGGTGGTGGCGGTGCCGGAGCTTTTGTATCAGGCGAGACAGGCGCAGAGCCTTACGTATAATCCAAGCCCCATTTTTGCCGCGGCGGTGCTATACGCGGTGGCATTATGGCCCTTCGTGAAAATATTGCGGCGTCTGGAACAGCGCGCCGCACCCTCCCGCTGATCGTGTGTGCGTTGCTTGCCGCCTGCGGCACCAATCGCCCGGCGATCCCCCCTTCCGCTGTCGTGCCGCTCGATCGGCAGGCGCATGTGCCCGATTTCGCGCGGCGGCCGTTCGCGCCGTTTTCGCGCATCGATGCGGTGGCGATCGCATTGCGGGAGTGGCGCGCGTTCGGCCAGGCGGTGGACGATCTGCCGCCGGGATCCCGGCCGGACCTGGGTGAGGGCAAGCCGGAGCGTCAGCCTGGGCTGTGGCAGCGGATCGGCGAATATTGGTGGCTGGGCCAGGACGCGGACAACCCGTTCAGCGGCGTGACCGGCAAGCATGACAGCTACGGGACGGTGTTCGACCCCGCGGCGGATGAGACCTATGCGTGGTCGGCGGCGTTCATCAGCTACATCATGCGCACGGCCGGCGGAGGAACGCGGTTTCCCTATGCGCCGTCGCACTCCACCTATATCAACGCGGCGGCGCGCGGCAGCCAGGGCGGCGCGCAGACCTACGCGATCAGCGCCGAAAGGCCGGATGCCTATGCGCCGCAGCCGGGCGACCTGCTGTGCGCGGGGCGGAGTGCGGCGAAGAATCTGCGGTTCGAGGATCTGCCGGCGGGCGGCTTCACCAGCCATTGCGACATCGTGATCGGCGCCAACGAGGACGGGCTGTCGGTGATCGGCGGGAACGTGGATGACAGCGTGACGTTGAAGCACATCCCGATCGATGAAGCCGGGCGGATCGCAGCGCCGGGCAATCAGGTCTACGACCGGCGCTATCCGTGGATGGTCATTCTGCGGGTGGGCTACGACCAGTAGGATGGGCGTGATGAAACTTTTGCATGTGGGTGTGCTGGCGTGCCTGCTTGGGTTGGCCGGATGCTCCGGCTCCGGCGCGGAGGGGCAGGACGTGCCGCCGGCGGGGGCGCTGGATCATCTGGTGCGCCCGGCGTCGGACAACACCGCGCTGGCGGCGCCGGCCGGCTTCAAACCCACGCCCGACATCGTGACGCGCACCTACGACGTGCCCCCGCAGGCGCTGTATGCGGCGGTGACGAAACTGGCCGAGGGATCGCCGCGCACGTTCAAACTGGTGCGCTACGATGAGCTGCGTGAGGCCGCGTATGTGTCACGCAGCCGGGTGTTCAACTTCCCCGACACGATCGAGGTGAAGGTGTCCGGCAAGGACAATGCCAGCACGCTGGTCATCTATTCGGCGAGCAAATACGGCAGCAGCGATTTCGGCGTGAACCGCAAGCGGGTCGAGGCGTGGCTGGCCCAGTTGGATGCCGATCTGAAGTAAGCGCGCCGGCTCAGCCGGGGCGATCAGGTCAGAAGGCTTTCGGGCGTGTCGAAGTCCCGCAGAACGGCATCATCCGGCATCTCGACCTCGGCGATGGCATCCTGGTGGCGCTTGAGCAGGGATTTCGCGCCGGTGTCGCCGGACAGGGTCATCATGTCGGGGATGTAGGATCGGTCCCACAGCACGGGGTTGCCGTTTGTGCCCTGGTGGGTTGGGACGATGATGCGGCGGCCTTCGTCCGGCTCATAGGCGGCGACGATGCGGTCGATGGCGGGGCCGTCCACCAGCGGCATGTCACCGAGACAGATGAGGCTGGCGACCGATTCCTCGGGCAGCGCGGACAGCCCGGCCTTGAGGCTCTCGGCGAGGCCTTCCGCGTGGCGCTCGGCGTGGATGAAGCGGACATCCCTGCCCCGCAGCGCGGCGCGGATCTCAGGCGCGCGATGGCCGGTGACGACGAGGATCGGGCGGACGGTGGACGCCAGGATGTTGTCCACCACGCGGGCGACCATGGCGCGACCGTCTGGCGCTTCCACAAGAAGCTTGTGGCGGGGCCCCATGCGGGTGGAAGCACCGGCCGCGAGCACGATGGCAGCCACGTGAGGGCGGGCGGTGGCGCGGGCGCGGGGCAAAGGGCGGGCTTCCGTGTCTTTCAGCAGGCCGCCGACGCCGAGCAGCATGATGTCGCGGGCGGTGACGTCGAGGCCGGCGAAAAGGCGTGCCAAAATCCAGTCGATGCCGTTCAGCTTGGGGCTGCGGGCGCATCCGGGCAGCACCAAAGCCGGGATGGCGCCGATGCGACCGAGGCAGATGAGGTTGCCGGGGTCGACCGGCATGCCGAAATGCAGGATCTCGCCGCCGGCCTCGACGATGGCCGCGGGGCCGACATCGCGCCTGTCCACCACGGCCGATGCGCCGGAGACGAGCAGAATGTCGGCACCCTCGGCGTGCAAAGCGCGCAGGGATTGGGCGATGGCGGTTTGGTCGTGCGGGCAGGTCCGGGGCGCGAGCAGGGTGCCGCCGAGGGCCACGATGCGCGACGTGGTGACGGCGATGGTGCCGTCGATGACACTTTGCTTGAGGGTGGCGGTCTGGCTGAGGACAAGCCCCACGCGCAGCGGGCGGAACGGATGCAGCGAGAACGCGCCGCCTTCGGCCTGGACCTCGACGCGTGATTGGGTGGCGGCCGAAACGGCGAACGGGATGACCTTGATGGTGGCCACCATGTCGCCGGGGCCCACCACCGCGTAGTCTGGCAGGGTGGCGACCGTCAGCGCCTCGTCGACGAGATTGATCCGGTTGATGGCGTCGGCGTTCACGCGCAACAGGCCGGCGGTCTCGGCGATGAGGTTCACACGGCCGGTGGCGGCGGCGTTGCGGCGCAGATGGGGCGCTTCGAGGCGCGTGGCGAGGCCATCGGCGCTGGCATTTTCCAGCAGATCGTCGGGGTCGAGCCGGGCCGCGATAATCTCCGCCACGCCGGCTTCGCGGAGGTCGGCGATGGCCTGGGCATCAAGCGTGGTGCCTTTTTTCAGCATCCGGCCACCGACGCGGCGGGAATGGGCGAGCAGGGCGCCTTCGGCCTGGTCCAGCGGCGTTAAGCCAAATTTCACTTTTTGGGCTCAGCGTTGCGTCGGACAGCGACGAACTCGCCGAGAATGGACAGCGCGATCTCAGGGGCGGTGACGGCGCCGATGTGGAGGCCGACGGGACCGCGGATGCGGGCCAACGCCGCATCGTCATGGCCGAGGTCTCGCAGCCGGGCCAGCCGGCTCGCATGGGTTTTCCGGCTGCCAAGGGAGCCGATGTAGAACGCGTCAGACCGCAGCGCGCGGTCCAGCGCGGGGTCGTCGAGCTTGGGGTCGTGCGTCAGCGTGATGATGGCGGTGCGGCTGTCCGGCGCGATCTTGTCCATCGCGTCGTCCGGCCAGTCGTCCATCAGGGTCACGTTGGGAAAGCGTTCCGCGGTGGCGAAGCTGCGGCGGGGGTCGACGACGATGACGGAGACGCCGAGATGGGCCGCCATGGGAACGAGGCTTTGGGCGATATGCACGGCGCCGACGATCACGAGGCGGATGGGGGGCGCGTAGGCGTGCAGAAAGATGTCGGCACCTTCGAGCGTGACGGTGGTGCTTTCATCGCGCTCCAGCGCCTGCCGCGCCGCGTTGTTCAGCGCCTCGCTCCGGACGGAATCCGGCAGCAGCATTTGCGTGCCATCCGCCAGGATCGTGGCCAGCACGACGGGGCGTTTGGCGGCGCGCGCGGCGGTCAGGGCCTCGAGGATGTCCGGTGTCATGCCAAACGTTCCACGAACACCTTGAGTTTGCCGCCGCAGGCGAGGCCCACTTCCCAGGCGCGCTCGTCGGTGATCCCGAAATCCATCAGCCGGGGGGTGCCGGAATCGAGCACTTCAAGACCGATATCGGCGACCGCGCCTTCGATGCAGCCGCCGCTGACGGAGCCGGCCATCTTGCCGGAACGGGTGATGGCGAGTTGGCTGCCGGCCGGGCGCGGGGAACTCCCCCAGGTTTGGGTGACGGTGGCGATCGCCACGTCCTCGCCGGCGGCACGCCAGGCGGCGGCGGTGGCGAGGATGTCCGAGGTTTCGCTCATATTGTCTGTCTCCAACGGTCCATGTCGCGCGCCGAGGCGGGGCGGGACAGGCTGTCCACGAGGGTGCGCAGGCTGGCCAGATTGTGGATGGTGCGGAACTCGTCCACATGCGGCAGCATCGCGCGTATACCCTGGGATTTGGGGGCGAAGCCGTCCCAGCGCAACAGCGGGTTCAGCCAAACCAGGCGCGAACAGGATTTGTGCAGCCGTTCCATATTCTCGGACAAACCGGCGGCGCCGTCGCGGTCAAGCCCATCGGTGACGAGCAGCACGACAGCGCCCTGGCCGAGCACGCGACGGGACCAGATCCGGTTAAAGTCCGCCAGGGCCTCGCCAATACGGGTGCCGCCGGACCAGTCCGGCACGGCGTGGGAGACCATCTGGAAGGCCACCTCGGGGTCCCGGGCGCGAAGCTGGCGGGTGATGTTGGACAGGCGGGTGCCGAAGAGGAACGTGCTGACACGGTCGCGATCGTTCGCGACTGCATGAAGAAAATGCAGCAATATCTGCGCGTAACGGCTCATGCTTCCACTGATGTCGCACAGCACCACCAATGGTGGCGGGCGGGTGACACGGCGGGATTTGGCGATGGCGACGAGCTCGCCGCCGGTGCGCAGGCTGCGCCTGATGGTGGCGCGCAGATCGGTGCGGTGACCGGTGGGGTCGGGCCGAAGGCGGCGGGTGCGCTTGGCGTCCAGCGGCAGCGAGAGCCGTCGAATTTCGGATTTGGCACTGGCGATGTCCGCGGCGCTCATCGCCTCGAAGTCCATGGTCTGCAGGCGTTCGCGCTCCGAGACCGTCATCACGGCCTCGATCTCGGGCGGTCGCTCCTCCGGCGGCTTGCGGTTTTCGCGGGGGGTTTTGAAGGCCTCCTGGATGCGCCGGGCTCCGGGCGGGGCCTTGTCCGGCGGCTGGTCCTTCATGCCGTCGATCGCCGCCATCGCCTGGGCCTGACGGGCCGCTTCGGGGTCGCGCCAGAAGATGGAGAAGGCGTAGTCGAAGATGTCGGCCTGGTCGTGGCGGTGGATCATGGTGGCGCGCAACGCGGTGCGGACCTGGGTTTTGTCGCCGATGTCGACGAGGCCGATGGCCTGCTGGGCGGCCAGCATGTCCGCCGGGCCCACCGGCAGGCCGGCACGGCGGAGAAGGCGGGCAAAATGCAGGACATTGACGGCAAGCAGGCCCGCCTTGCTTGCGGGTTGGCCGCTGCTCATACCAC
Organism: Rhodospirillales bacterium; assembly: GCA_025362815.1. Classification (GTDB taxonomy): domain Bacteria; phylum Pseudomonadota; class Alphaproteobacteria; order Acetobacterales; family Acetobacteraceae; genus CAIQQQ01. The sequence continues at coordinate 3,802 of JANYFG010000078.1, read as the reverse complement.
GGGCGGCGGGTTCACGATCGACTTGGCCTCCACAACCAGCCGGGCTGCCTCGGCGCCTCGGATCTTGGCGATATCATCCTGATATTTTAGTAAAACGCCGAGCGTCTCGTCCACCGCGGCGGGGGCGAGCTCGTGCTGGTCGAGATGGGTCAATGCACCGGCCCAGTCGATGGTTTCGGCCACGCCGGGGAGCTTGAAAAGGTCTTCGGCGCGCAGGCGTTGAACGAAGGCCACGATCTCGGCGGAGAGCAGCGCGGACACGTTCGGGGCCTTGCGGGCCAGGATTTCGCGTTCACGGGCGGCGTTGGGATAGTCGACCCACTGATACAGGCAGCGCCGGCGAATGGCGTCGTGCACCTCGCGGGTGCGGTTGGAGGTGAGAACCACAACCGGCGCCGTGCTCGCCCTGACGGTGCCGAATTCCGGGATGGTGAGCTGGAAGTCGGCCAGGATCTCGAGGAGGAAGGCTTCGAAGGGTTCGTCGGCGCGATCGAGCTCGTCGATCAAGAGCACGCAGGGGGGCTGGTCCGGGTCGATGGCGGAGAGCAGGGGGCGGGATTGGAGGAAGGATCGCGCATAGATATCAATGCTCTGCGCCTCGCCGGAGGCCTCCGCCAGGCGAATGGCCATCAGCTGGCGGGCGTGGTCCCACTCATAGGCGGCTGCCGCGAGGTCGAGCCCGTCGTAGCATTGCAGGCGGACCAGGCGGCGGTTGAGGCCATGGGCGAGCACCTTGGCGATCTCGGTCTTGCCGGTGCCGGGCTCGCCTTCCAGGAACAGCGGGCGCTGCATGGAAAGGGCCAGGAACACGGTGGTGGCCAGCGCGGGGTCGGCCACGTAGCCGCCGGCCGCGAGCAAGGCAGCGGTCTCGGCGACCGAGGCGGGGAGGCTCACAGATACGCGCTGAGCAGCAGGAACAGGATCGGCGCGTAGATGACGATTCCGATCCAGGCGACGATGGGCAAGCCGAAGATCTCGGAGGGAATGAGGTCGAACACGCTGATGGCGGCGGCGGGGGTGGGCATCGGGCGCGGGATGGGTGCGGGGGTTGCGCCGGCGCTCACCGGCATGACGGGGGCGTCCGGCGCGGCGGAGGGGAGCAGCCCGGGCACGCCCGTCGCAGCCGGGTGCGGCTCTTGCTCGGTGACGATGCGGGAGAAATTGTTGAAGAAGGCGTCGGCCATCTGTTTGGCGGTCGCATCGATCAGGCGGGCGCCGAGCTGGGCGATCTTGCCGCCGACCTGCGCTTTGACGTCGTAGCTGAGCAGCGTGTCGGCGCCGTCATCGGCCAGGCGCACCACGGCGCCCCCTTTGGCGAAACCCGCGACGCCGCCCTGCCCTTCGCCGTCGATACGGTACGAGTTGGGCGGATCGAGGTCGAGCAGGTTCACCTTGCCGGTGAAGCGGGCGGAGATCGGGCCGATCTTGATCGCAGCGGTGGCCTTCAGTTCGTTGTCACCGATCTTTTCCAACGATTCGCAGCCGGGGATCGACGCCTTCAGGATCTCGGGCGTGTTCAAAGCGTCCCAGACCCGCGCCCGAGGGGCGGCAATGCGGCGTTCGCCGGTCATATCCATCGTGTCGTCTCCTTGCGTTGGCCGGACGTTACTTGCAGGGTAAGGGTGGTGCAACTCGGACGGTTCCGGATCTCATGAGACGTATTTTCGTGGGATCGCTGGTGGCCATGGCGCTGTTTGGCGTGCGTCCCTGCCTGGCCGCCGGAGTGCACCTGGGTGTGCCTGGGCTGGCGTGGGGCCTTCCGTTCGTGGGGTTGCTGACCAGCATTGCCGTCGTGCCGTTGCTGGCGCCCCGGCTGTGGCACCGCCGGATGGGCGTGGCGGCAGGGCTATGGACCCTGGTGCTGATTGTGCCGCAGGCGATTTTGGGCGGGGCCGGGGTTGCCGCCGCGGCCACGTGGCATGCCGTGCTCATCGAATACCTGCCGTTCGTGGCGCTTCTGCTGGCGCTTTTCACGGCCGGCGGCGGAATTCTGCTGGAGGGGGGGCCCTGGGGCACGCCGGCGGGCAACACGCTACTGCTGGCCCTGGGCATCGTGCTGGCGGGCGTGATGGGCACCACCGGCGTTTCGATGGTGCTGATCCACCCGCTGTTGCGCAGCAACGCGCATCGCCGCAAGCGGGTGCATCTTGTCATTTTCTTCATCATTTTATGCGCCAATGCGGGCGGCATCACGTCACCCTTGGGGGATCCACCACTGTATATCGGCTTTCTCCGAGGCGTGCCGTTTGCCTGGCCGCTGGTGCATCTGGTCGTGCCCTTGCTGGTTTTGGCCATCCCTCTGCTGGCGGTGTTCTTCTGTGTGGACAGCGTGTTGTCGCGCGGTGAGCCGCGCCCTGCCCGCTCCAACCGGATCCGATTGCGGGGCTGGGGGAATGTGGCGCTGGTGGGCGTGGTGGTGGGTTGCGTGCTGGCCCAAGGCGTTTGGCATCCGGGCATCTGGCACGTGTTCGGCCAGGCGATCGAGATCGAGCGGTTGCTGGGCATGCTGTTGCTGTTCGGCGTGGCCGGGGTCTCGTGGGTGGCCACGCCTTCCGAGATCCGTCGCGGCAACCTGTTTTCCTGGGAGCCGATGGCGGAGGTGGGCAAGCTGTTCGCGGCCATTTTCATAACGATCGGTCCGGTGTTGCTGATGCTGTCGGCCGGGCGCGATGGGCCGCTGGCGGCGTTGCTCGATCTGACGGTCGATCCGGCGGGGCACCCCCATCCGCGCGCGTATTTCTGGATGGCCGGCGGATTGGCCGCCGTGTTGGACAATGCGCCGACCTACCTGGTGTTTTTCGAGCTCGCGGGTGACGACGCGGCACGGCTGACCGGGGAGATGGCGCCGGTGCTGCGGGCGCTTTCAATGGGCGCCGTGTTCTTCGGAGGGCTGACCTATATCGGCAATGCCCCGAATATGATGGTACGCTCGATCGCGGCGCATCGCGGCATCCGGATGCCGAGTTTTTTCGGGTATTTCGCCTGGGCGTCGCTGTTGCTGGTGCCGATGTTCTTTGTGCTGGCGTATCTGCTCGTCGACTGAGCTTTCGGTGGGGCTGCCCGCCGCAGCGGGGGTGGCGATCTCGGCCGGATGCGCGGCCCAGTCGGTTTGAGCAGAGCAAGTTCGTTGATCGGAATGGGCTGTCAGGGATGTGGTTCGCGCAGTCCCCTGCCTTGCAACGCTCAGGCGGGCAGGATGGCCACGGCCCTCGTCCAGCCGGCGGAGGCGCGGTGGAGTTTCACGGGGAAGGCTGAAATCAAAAAACCGTCTGGGGGAAGTTGGTCGAGGTTGGCCATCTTTTCGATTTGGCAGTAGGCGCGGTCACGTCCCACGCGGTGGCCTTCCCAGATCAGGCTGGTATCCCCGGTTTCGGCGACTTTGCGGCGTGTGTGGCTGAAGGGGGCGTCCCAGCTCCAGGCGTCGGTGCCGACGACGCGAATGCCTTGTTCCACGAGCCAGAGCGTGGCGGCCCGGCCGAAGCCGCAGCCGGTGTCGATAAAGTCGGCCTCGCCATAGCGGCGGCCCGCGGCGGTGTTGGCCACGACGATCTCGAGCGGTTGGAGCGTGTGGCCGATCCGGGCCAGTTCGGCTTCGATCTCCGCGGGCTGCACGACGTGGCCATCGGGAAGATGACGGAAATCCAGTTTGACGCCGGGTTGATAGAGCCATTCCAGCGGCACCTCGTCGATGCGCATCGAGGGGACGCCGCCGGGTGTGATGGCTTCGTCCATGCGGGAGAAATAATGGTAGGGCGCGTCGACATGGGTGCCGTTGTGGCTGCTGATGATACAGCGTTCCATG
>JANYFG010000071.1 GCA_025362815.1 Rhodospirillales bacterium | reverse complement strand
GAAAAAGAAGAATCGATGCCTTAAGCCTTTTGCTCTTGATGCGCTCAGATTTGCCCCGCGCATCACGATCAAAGCCGCTCGTAATTCATAAACAAATCAAAACGTTATCCACGCACTCCTACGCCAACTCCAATCACCCTTTTTCAAACCTGATCCGTCCAAAACCCTGCCGCCGCGCCGCGGCTAAAACCCCGCGCAGCAAAGGAATCCGCCAGTTCTCGTCAACCGACCGAACCCGCACCCGGCCGGGCGGCCGCGTCACCAACGCCGCCGCAATACGCTTGCGCGCACCGTCCGAAACCGGCAACCGCAACACGGACGTCTTGACCGCCAGCATCCGGCAGATCGGCCGTAGCAGCCGCCCCGCCTGCGGACACGCCTCGAGCAGCGCCACCATGTCAGGCGTCTCCAGCACGGCGCGAAGCTGCGATCCGAACGCCACCGCCTGCCACCCCGCCATCCGCACCAGCCACGCAAACCGCCCTGGCCAAAGCCGGGCCACCTTCACGCCCAAACCGCCGACAAGAGATGCCGCCGCGTCCTCTACCACCGCCCCCTCTACCACCGCGCCCTCTAACACCGCACCATCCACCGCGGCGCCGGACCGCCGGTTCATCACCCGCCACACCCGGCCCGCCAGAAACCGCTCGGCCAGCCGCTCCATCCGCAAACAAACGCCGGAAAGCCGCGCCCAAACGACGAGCCCCAGCGCGTGCCCGAGCAGCCCCCGCCCACACCATCCCCCCAGCGCATCCCGCAACGCGAGAAGCACAGCCGACATCGTCGAAAAAGGGGGAGGGGGAGAAGTTGATTCCACCCACCAGTCAACACCACACCAGGTGGCAGCACGCCAGGTAATAAAGCGTTATTTTCCCAAATCCTCCATCGCCCGGCGCGCAGACACCATCATCGTGCTCTACGTCACCTTCGCCCGCGTCTGATACGCGGCATCGCGCCACACCCCGGTTGCCATCACGTCGGCCAAAATCGTCACCGCGTCCCAGAGATCGCCGAACCCCAGATAAAGCGGCGTCATCCCGAACCGTAGAATATCCGGCGCCCTGAAATCCCCGATCACCCCGCGCGCGATCAGCGCCTGCATGATGGCGTAGGCCTCGGGATGCGCCACGCACACCTGGCTGCCCCGCACCGCCGCATCGGCGGGCGAGGCCACCACCAGCCCATGCCCCGCGCAGCGCTCCACGATCAGCCGCGCGAACATCTCCGTCAGCAACACCGACTTCGCTCGCACATCGGCGAGGTCGATAGACAACGCGAGATCCACCCCCACCTCCAGGGCGGCCAGGCTCACCACCGGCGGCGTTCCCACCATCGCCCGCTGAATGCCCGAAGCCGGCCGGTAGCCCGCCTCGAACGCGAAGGGCGCCGCATGGCCCAACCACCCCGTGATCGGATACCGCGCATCCGCCTGCAACCGCGGCGCCACATACAGGAACGCCGGCGCCCCCGGCCCGCCGTTCAGGTATTTGTAGCCGCACCCCACCGCCAGATCCACGTCATGCCCCGCCAGATCCACCGGCATCGCACCGGCCGAATGCGCGAGATCCCACAGCACCAACGCCCCTTGGGCATGCGCCGCCCGGGTGATGGCGCCCATGTCCAGCATCCGCCCGGTGTGGAAATTCACATGCGTCAGCATCACCACGGCCGTATCCGGCCCGATCGCACCCACGATATCCGCCGTGGCGGCCATCTCCAGCCGATGCCCCGCGTCTAACAGATCGCGCAGCCCCTCGGCCACATAGAGATCGGTGGGGAAATTCCCCGCCTCCGACAGGATCGCCTTTCGCCCCGGCCGCAGGAACAACGCCACCGACAACAGCTTGAAAAGGTTCACACTCGTGCTGTCCGCCACCATCACGCTGCCCGGCGCCGCTCCCACCAGGCCCGCGATCTTGTCGCCGACGCGCCCTGGCAGATCCATCCACCCGGCCTCGTTCCAGCTGCGGATCAGTCCCTGGCCCCACTCCCGCGCCACCACGTCGGCCACCCGCCCGGCGGTGGCCACAGGCATGGCGCCCAGCGAGTTGCCGTCGAGGTAGATCACCCCCTCCGGCAGGCTGAACTTGTCTCGTACCGGGGCCAGCTTGTCGCCCGCATCCAATGCGTCGAGGTCGGCCCGGGTGAGGCGAGCATGATCCATACGGTGTTTCTCCGGCATTATTGCGATGCGGCAGATTGATCGAACCGCACGTCCGTGTTTCGCTGCATCATGACATCCACGTCAAATCTCCCCCCCGGCCCGGCGCCCCTGATCGACATCGAAGGCCTGCGCGTGAGCTTCCCCGCCGAGGGCGGCCCCGTCGAGGTCATCCACAACCTCGACCTCACGCTGCGCGCCGGCGAAACCCTGGCCCTGGTGGGCGAATCGGGCTCCGGCAAATCCGTCACCTCGCTCGCCATCACCCGCCTCATCGACTACGCCGGCGGCAGCCTCACCGGCGGCACCATCGCCTTCACCGACAAAACCGGCCACACCCGAGATCTCACCCGCCTCTCGCAGGAAGCGATGCGCGGCATACGCGGCCCCGAGATCGCGATGATCTTTCAGGAGCCGATGACCAGCCTCAACCCCGTGCTCCGCGTCGGCGCGCAGATCGCCGAGGCCATCATGCTCCACCAGGGCATGGACGAGGCCGCAGCCACCGCCGAAGCCGCCCGCCTCCTCGGCCGCGTCCGCATCGCGGACCCCGCGCGCCAGCTTCGCCGCTACCCGTTCGAGCTGTCCGGCGGCATGCGCCAGCGCGTCATGATCGCGCTCGCGCTGTCCTGCCGCCCCCGCCTGCTGATCGCCGACGAGCCCACCACGGCGCTGGACGTCACGGTCCAGGCCCAGGTTCTGCGCCTGCTCCGAACCCTGCAGCAGGAAACCGGCATGGGCATGATCTTCATCACGCACGACATGGGCGTGGTGGCCGAGATCGCGGACCGTGTCGCCGTGATGCGCCTGGGCCGCAAGGTGGAGGAGGGCGACGTCGAATCGATCTTCGCCAACCCCCGACACCCCTACACCCAGGCCCTTCTCGCCGCCGTCCCCCGGCTCGGCGCGCTGGCCGGCGAACCGCTTCCCCGCGCCTTCGACATCGCGGGCGTGGTCTCGCAGCCGCAGAACACGGTCCGCCACGATGTGGGCCCCGTGCTCGCCGTCGAAAGCCTCGTCACGCGGTTTCCCGTGCGCCGCAATTTCCGCCTCCGCGCCCGCATCCATGCCGTGGAACAGGTCTCGCTCTCCGTCCAGCCCGGTGAAACCCTCGCACTCGTGGGCGAAAGCGGCTGCGGCAAATCCACCACCGGCCGCAGCATCATCCGCCTCGAACAACCCGAAGGCGGCCGCATCCATCTCGACGGCGCCGACATCACCCATCTCACCGGCACAACGGAAGCCCGCCTGCACCGAGACGTGCAGTTCGTCTTCCAAGACCCCTTCGCCTCGCTCAACCCGCGCCTCACCGTGGGCTTCTCCATCGCCGAGCCCATGCTCACCCACAACATCGCCCGCGGGGCGGAGGCCGAACGCCGCGTGCAAGCCTTGCTGCGCGAGGTGGGCCTCACGCCCGAGCACGCCCAACGCTACCCGCATGAAATGTCCGGCGGCCAACGCCAGCGCGTCTGCATCGCCCGCGCGCTCGCCAGCAGCCCGAAGGTCATCATCGCCGACGAAGCGGTGGCGGCGCTCGATGTCTCCATCCGCGCCCAGGTCGTGAACCTTCTGATGGAGCTGCAATCCCGGCTGGGCCTGGCCATGCTCTTCATCAGCCACGACATGGCGGTGGTGGAACGCGTGAGCCACCGCGTGGCGGTGATGTATCTCGGCCAGATCGTCGAAATCGGCCCCCGCCAGGCCGTGTTCAACTTCCCCGCCCACGCCTACACCAAGAAGCTCCTGGCCGCCGTGCCCATCCCAGACCCCACGCAACGCCACCGCGTGATGGAGCTGGACGAAAGCGAAGTCCCAAGCCCGTTGCGCGCCCTGTCAGACCCGCCCATCGTGGCGCCGCTCATCAAGGTCGGCCCCCATCATTTCGTCGCCCGCCATTCGGTCGGCGGCAGTTACTGAGGACACACCCATGCTCAAAACCGCACGCACGCTCGCCCTCATCGCGGCCCTGGCAGCCTCCCCGCTCACCCCCGTGTTCGCCACCCACGCCTGGGCCGCCGGCGACGTGGTGATTGGCCTCGACGCCAACATCGTGGGTCTGGACCCCGCCGACCTCAACGACAACCTGTCGATGACCGCGTCGCGCACCATGCTGCAGGGCCTCTACGGCTTCGACAAGGACATGAAAATGATCCCGGTGCTGGCGGAAAGCACCGACGCCAACGCAGAGGCCACCGAATTCACGGTGCATCTGCGCAAGGGGATCACCTTCCACGACGGCGCCAAATTCAACGCCGAGGCGGTGAAGATCTCGTTCGACCGCGCGCGCAACCCCGAGAACCATCTCAAGCGCGCCAGCCTCTACCAGCCGATCAAATCGGTGGACGTGATCGACGAGAACACCGTCAAGATCACGCTCAACGCCCCCTTCGGCGCCATGATCAACAACTTCGCCCACCAGGCCTTCGCCATCTCCAGCCCCAAGGCCATCGCCGAGTTCGGCAAAGACCTCGGCCGCCACCCCTCCGGCACCGGCCCCTACCAGTTCGTCTCGTGGGAGACGGACACGCTCAAGGTCAAGAAGTTCGACAAATACTGGAAGCCCGGCCTGCCCAAGATCGACACGCTCACCATCCGCAGCACGCCTGAAAACGGCAGCCGCCTCGCCATGCTCCAGGCCGGCGAGGCGCAGTTCATCTACCCGATGCCGCCGGAGCTGGTGAAGGTGGTGGAAAAATCCCCCGCCATCGACGTGGTGGCAAGCAAATCCATCTATGCGCGCTACGTCGCCATGAACACCCTGCGCAAGCCCTTCACCGATGTGCGGGTGCGCGAGGCCATGAACTACGCCGTGGACAAGAACGCCTTTCTCAAGGTCGTCTTCGCCGGCTACGGCGTCCCGCTCGATGCCCCGCTGCCCTCCAACCTTGCCGGCTATTCCAAGCAGGGCGCGCCTTACCCGTATGATCCCGCCAAGGCCAAGGCGCTGCTCGCCGAGGCAGGCTACCCCAACGGCTTCGAGACGGTGCTGTGGGGCGGCAACTCCACCATCACCCAGCGCGGCATGCAGTTCCTGCAACAGCAATTCGCCGCCGTGGGCGTGAAGGTCCAGGTCGAACCGCTGGAATCGGGCGTTGCGGCGGCAAAGATCTGGAACGTGAAAACGCCGGAGGAAGCCACCACCATGATGCACTACACCGCCTGGTCGGCCTCGACCGGAGACGCCGACTGGGGCATTCGTCCGCTGCTCTACGGCAAGGCCTATCCGCCGGTGCTGTTCAACACCTCCTACTACAACAACCCCCAGGTGAACGCCGACATCGAAGCCGGCCTCACCACCGCAGACGCCGCCAAGCGCACCGCGGCCTACAACGACGCCCAGGCCATCGTCTGGAAAGACGCCCCCTGGCTGTTCCTTGTCTCGGACGACAACATCGCCGCCAAATCCAAGAAGCTCTCCGGCATCTACGTCCTGCCGGATGGCCAGATGCTCACCGAAGAAGCCGCGCTGAACTAGGCGGCCCGTGCTCGCCTACCTCATTCGGCGGCTGGCGGGCACCATTCCGGTGCTCGTCGCCGTCTCCATCTTCGTCTTCGGCTTCGTCCACGCGCTGCCGGGCGACCCCGCACGCCTCGAAGCCGGCCCCGAGGCGTCGCCCGCCGACATTGAGGCGATCCGCAAGGACATGGGGCTGGACGGCCCGATCTGGCAGCAATACCTCCGCTGGGCCGACAACACGCTGCACGGCAAACTCGGCCGCTCCACCAAAACCCGCCAGCAGGTGGCCGCCGTCATCGGCGAACGCTTCCTGCCCACGCTCTGGCTCACCCTCGTCGCCATGGCGTGGTCCACCGTGGCAGGCATCGGCATCGGCGTCTTCTCCGGCATCCGGCGCGGGCGCTGGCAGGACCGTGCCGGCATGGTCCTGGCCATCTCCGGCGTGTCGTTCCCCGGCTTCTGGCTCGGCTTGCTGATGATCGACCTGTTCTCCGTCCGCCTCGGATGGCTGCCCACCAGCGGCTACGGCACCTGGCAGCATTTCGTCATGCCCGCCTTCTGCCTCGGCATCGGCGTCGCCGCCGTCATGGCCCGCTTCACCCGCTCCGCCTTCGTGGAGGTCTCGCAGGAAGACTACGTCCGCACCGCCCGCATGAAGGGCGTGTCAGACAGCGCGGTCGCCTGGAAACACACGCTGCGCAACGCGCTCATCCCCGTCATCACCCTCACCGGCCTGCAGTTCGGCTTCCTCCTCGGCGGCGCCATCGTCATCGAGACGGTGTTCTCCTGGCCCGGCCTCGGCCGCCTCCTCGTCGATAGCGTGTCCTTCCGCGACTACCCCGTCATCCAGGCCGAAATCATGCTGTTCTCCCTCGAATTCGTCCTCATCAACCTCCTGGTCGACCTCCTCTACGCCGCGGCCAACCCGGAGATCCGCCTCAAATGAGCGCGACCTTGCCGGAACCCGCCGTCGCCACCACGATCCGCACCCCCATCGGCGAATTCTGGCGCCGCTTCCGCCGCCAACGCGTGGCGCTGATCGCCGGCCTCATCATCCTTCTCATCATCCTCGCCGCCGTCTTTGCCCCCTTCGTGGCCCCGTTCGAGCCCGCCACGCCCGATTACGACAACATCCTCGAAGGCTCCTCCGCCCTGCACTGGCTCGGCACCGACGCCTACGGGCGCGACGTGCTCAGCCGCATCATCTGGGGCGGCCGCGTTTCCCTCATGGTCGGTTTCCTCTCCGTGGCCCTCGGCGCCGGCGTGGGCGTCGCCATCGGCCTCATCAGCGGCTTCTTCGGCGGCTGGGTTGACGGCGTGCTGATGCGCCTGATGGACGTGCTTCTGGCCTTCCCCGGCATCATCCTGGCCATCGGCGTGGTGGCCCTGCTCGGCCCCGGCATCGACAACGTCATCTACGCCATCGCCGTGTTCAGTGTGCCGGTGTTCTCCCGCCTGGTGCGCGGCAGCACGCTCGCGCTCAAACAGACCCTCTACGTCCAGGCCGCCCGCAGCATCGGCGTCAAGGCGCCCTTGCTGATGCTGCGCCACATCCTCCCCGGCGCCATGCCCGGCGTCATCGTCTACGCCTCGCTCCGCCTCGGAACCTCCATCCTCACCGCCGCCAGCCTCTCCTTCATCGGCCTCGGCGCCCGCCCGCCCAGCGCGGAATGGGGCGCCATGCTGTCGGATGGCCGCAGCTATCTCGGCGTCGCCGATCACCTCACGATTTTCCCGGGCCTCGCCATCTTCGTGATCGTGCTGGCGTTCAACCTCTTCGGCGACGGCCTGCGCGACGCGCTCGACCAGAAGCTGAGGTGACGGAAGAAGATATTTATCTCGGCCGATGCCCTTCGCCGCTGCGCCGGCCTTGCCATGCCAACAGACAATCACGCCGATCCGTCCTTCACTCTTTGCTAATCTTTTGCGGTCATCCTCGGCCCACGCTGTCACTTGCGAGGGACCACAATCATGTTCGGCCAACTGAAACTCCGCACCCGGCTATATGCCGGCTTCGCGATATTGACCGTTCTCATGTGCGCTGTGGGCGTCGTGGGTGCCTGGGGGATCTCAAGCCTGTCCGAGCAATCGACGACGCTGGTAAAATCCTCGCGCAACCTGTCCCTCCTGCTGACCGCGATCGACGATATCGACGTTTCACGAGAAGCGGCCCGGCGCTTCCTGCAATCCGGCGCGTCGGATGCGGACGCGGAGATGACGGCCGCCCAGACCAAGGCCCGCTCCCTGCTGACGGACCTCACCGGCCTCGCAGCGACCAGCCAGCGTCGGGAAATCTACACCAATACCGGGGTGCTGATGGACAAACAGATTGCCGGTAACGATATCCTGCGCAACGCGATGCGCACCGTCACCGAAGCACGCGCCGAACTCGTGGCGGTCAGCGAACTGCTGAAGGCAGACGCCGCCAAGCTGGTGGCGGCCGCTTCAACGAACCATTCCACCGCAATGGCGGACGCGGCACACAGCGTCGAAAGAAACGTGCTGCTCACCCGGATCAGCAACTGGCGCTACATGGCGACGTTCGATCCGACCGGCATCAAGGACTTCGAGAATGCCTACGATGGCGCGATGTCATCGGTCGCCAAGCTGTCTGCCCTCGAAGGCTCCGGCGATCTCAAGGCGTCCTTGGCCGCAACTGGAGACGAGCTGAAACGCTACCATGACGCCTTCTACAAAACGACGACGGCGCGCGGTGCGATGAACGACGCGTTCGAAACAAAGCAGGCCGGCGCGTTCGCCGCAATGAAGCGCGACCTCGGGACAGCTTTGGGCGGCCTGCAGGCGAGCGTCGACGGTTCGTCAGACCGCTTCAAAGCGTTGCAGCAGGACATCACCATCTACCAGACGACCATCGGCGGGCTCGGCATTCTGCTCGCGATTGGCCTCGCGATCGCAGTCGGTCGCAGCATCATCGGCCCGATCCGCCGGATGACCACGGCGATGACATCCCTGGCGCGCGGCGACCATGACGTGGAAGTCCCGAAACAGGTGACGAAGGACGAGATCGGCGAGATGTCCACGGCGGTCGAAGTGTTCCGCCGCAACGCGATCGAGACCGCCGCCCTGACGGAGCAGAAAAATGCGGCGCAGATCGTGCGCGAGCAAAGCGCCGCTACGCTGGCGACCTTGACCCGCGGGTTCGAGACCGAGATCGGCGGCATGGTGAGCGAACTCGGCCGGTCCGCCGATGCGATGGAGAGCACCGCCCGCGCAATGAACGAAACGTCCGGTCAGACCAACGCGCGCTCTTTGACGGTGGCCGCTGCCGCCGACCAGGCCACGGTGAACGTGCAGACGGTCGCCGCCGCCGCCGAGCAGCTCGCCGCCTCTATCAGCGAGATCGGCCGCCAGGTGGAGCGCTCCACCAGCACGACAGGCCGCGCCGTGGCCGAAGCCCGCACGACGGACGACGTGGTCAAAAGCCTCGCCGCCGGCGCTCAGAAGGTGGGGGATATCGTCAAGCTGATCAGCGACATCGCCGGGCAGACCAACCTGCTGGCACTGAACGCCACGATCGAGGCCGCGCGCGCGGGCGATGCCGGCAAGGGCTTTGCCGTTGTCGCCTCCGAGGTCAAAAATCTTGCCTCCCAGACCGCCCGCGCCACCGAGGAGATCGCAGCCCAGGTGGCCCAGATCCGCGAATCGACACAGCATGCCGTGACCGCGATCAGTGCTATTTCAGGCACCATCGCCGAGGTGAGCGAGATCGCCGTCATCATCGCTGCCGCCGTCGAGGAGCAGCACGCCGCCACCAGCGAGATCGCCCGCAACGTGCAGCAGGCCGCCCAAGGCACTCAGGAAGTCAGCGGCAACATCGAAGGGATCAAGCAGGCGGCGACCGAGGCGGGTGCCGGCGCCAGCCTGGTGCTCGACGCCGCAGGCGGAATCACCCGCCAGTCTCGCACGCTCAGCGCCACGGTCGACCGATTCCTGAGTGGGGTGAAAGCGGCCTGACCTGTCTCTTTCACCAAGACCGGGCGGACGACCCCCTGCCGGACGACCCCTTGCCGGATGACGCCACAATGCGGAAAATCCTCGATCTTGATGCGTTCGGGTTGCTTAACCCAGGCGCATAAACATGATCGATAAAACATCAGGTTCCGAGCGGGATCGGCTGAAGCCGGCCCGCTCTAGCCTTACTTACTTGAGCGATTTTATCGCCTGTTGATCGCAGCGCGATTCAAAGCAAAGCGATATTACTCTAAGCTGCGGCCCAGCTCAGCATATGGGAAAAAACATGCCGGCCATCCTCGCGATCCACGGCGGCGCCGGAACAATCCGCCGGGAGACCATGACCCCTGAGGCCGAAGTCGCCTTCCACGCCGGGTTGCGCCGCGCGCTGATGGCGGGTCACGCCGTGCTCGCCGCCGGCGGCTCCGCGCTGGATGCCGTCACCCAGGCCGTGGTCGCGCTGGAAGACGATCCGCTGTTCAACGCCGGCCACGGCGCCGTCTACACCTCCGCCGGTACACACGAACTGGACGCCGCCATCATGAACGGCGCCGACCGCGCGGCCGGCGCCGTCGTGGGCATACTCGGGCCGCGCAATCCCATCCTTGCCGCGCGTGCCGTGCTCGCCTCCGACCACGTCATGCTGCACGGCCGCGGCGCCGAGGATTTCTGCCGCGACAACGCCGTGGCCTTCGCCCCCGCCGCCCACCCCCACACCAACCGCCGGTGGGAGGCGCTTCTGGCCGAGATGGAACGCCGCCGGCAATCGGCCGAGGACACCAGGGACGACGCCGCCAGGCACGGAACCGTCGGTGCGGTGGCCTGCGACATCCACGGCCACATTGCCGCCGCCACCTCCACCGGGGGCATGACCGGCAAGGCTCCCGGCCGCATCGGCGATTGCCCGGTGTTCGGCGCCGGCACCTGGGCAGACGACGCCTCCTGCGCCATCTCGGCCACCGGCCACGGCGAATATTTCATCCGCTACGCCGCCGCCCACGAGATCGCGTGCCGCATGCGCTACCTCGGCGAAAGCGTCGAGGTCGCCTCGGAACTGATCGTCGAAGGCCTCGGCCAGATCGGCGGCTCCGGCGGCCTCATCGCGGTGGACGCCGAAGGCAATGTCGCACTGCCCTTCAACTGCGCGGGCATGTATCGCGGGACCATCGGCGAAGACGGCGTTGCACGGACTGCCATCTATAAGGAAGAGCCGCATCCGTAGCGTCTTCTTTTTCTGAATAAAAAGAAGCAAAACGACTTTTATTCATTTGATACGTAGGGTCAGGACCTGTTAAAACGCTTGCACGCGCGTCTGCGGATTGATTCACTGACGGTGTTGAGGGGGCACTGTTAATGAATGACTTGATTTGGTTGTCGGAAGCGCAAATGCGCCAGATTGAGCCTTATTTTCCGTT
>JANYFG010000065.1 GCA_025362815.1 Rhodospirillales bacterium | reverse complement strand
AACGGAAAATAAGGCTCAATCTGGCGCATTTGCGCTTCCGACAACCAAATCAAGTCATTCATTAACAGTGCCCCCTCAACACCGTCAGTGAATCAATCCGCAGACGCGCGTGCAAGCGTTTTAACAGGTCCTGACCCTAGCTCATGATGATATCAGCCAGATGACATCATCATGAGCTAAGACCGGGTTAGCGCTTGTTGGGGGTGGTGAGCGCGCCGACACCCGCGCCGCCGACACCGCCGATGACGGCGCCCGTGCCAGCGCCCAGGCCTGTGGCGCTTCCCACGAGAGCCCCGCCGCCGGCGCCGATGAGGCCGCCGGTGACAGCACGCGTGCCGTCTGTGTGGCCGCAGGCGGCCAGGGACAGCAACGCGCCGGTGACGATCAGAAATTGACGCATCGTGAGGGTGTCCTTCGAAAATCAGGTCGCTGCTGTGCGATCGTGATGTGTGAAGGAAAATGCGTATCTCGCCGCATCGTTCCAGGGATTAGAGCGTGATGATTTTGAGTAGAAGCAAAATCATCACGCTCTACTCTCGTTTGATCGATCATGTTTATGCGTTCGGGTTAATCAACCCAAACGCTTCATGATCTAGCCGGCGTATCGCGCCTTCAGGCGATAGCGAAGGTCAGGCCACAGCGAAGGTCAGGCGATGATCGCCCACCTTGTTGTTGCTGTCGCTGACGGCGTCGAGCTGCGAAAGATAGGCGCGCACCAGCCGGTTGCGCAGCGCATCGTCGATCTCTTCCCGCTCGGCGTTGCCGGTGATCTTGAATGACAGTTCTCTGCCGGCGCTGCTGACGGCGATGGCCACGCGGGTGTGGGTGGCCTTCGCATGGTCGAGGAACGGCGGCAGGACGGCGGCGAAATAGAGCGCCACCGCGATGGCCTGATCCAGATTGAACATGATGCCCAGGATGGACAGATCCAGGGCCATCATGTCGGCGGGCAGTTTGGCGATCAGGCGGAGGCCGAGCACGACGTCGGCCAACAGCTCGCCGGCGGGAACCTCCAGCACGTCGCCGCGCGCGACGATGAGACGATAGGCCACGGCCATGGATTGCACGTGCTCCTCGATGAACCGGATGTCGTTTTGCCGGTCTTCGGGCAGCAGGCGTTTTTTCAGGTTCATCAGACTCACAACAATCTGGAAATTGTTGTTCACCCGATGATTGAGTTCGCGAAGCAGGGCGTCTGTTGTGTTCATGATGGCGTGTTCATGATGGCGCCATGGATGTTGCGCGATCTGAACCGGCTTGCCCTACGCGGTTCGTTGAAAAATCATGGATCATTTATGACGGCTCACCGAAAAAACGTCGAATGATTTGCTCCCAGCCTGCGGCCGCACCACGCAGCCTGCGACCATGGGACCGATCACATCGGCCTTGTGTTAGGGCTGTCAAGAGATTCGAGCAATGATCTCAATGTGTCGGGAAGCGGTGCTGAGACCATATCATCATAGACCGCGCGAAGCCTGAGCCCGATATTGCCTTGCACGTCGTCGGACGCGATGTGGAAGCCGGCGTATCGGTGGCGTTGCGACTGACCCACATCAGACGATCCGCTCATCCGTGCGGCGTTCATGTGCGCGCCGCTCATCCGAGCGGCGTTCATGTGCGCGCCGCTCATCCGTGCGCCGCTCATCTGCGCAACCGGCCGGCAGAAGATGTGTTGAAAAATTTCCATACAAACACAATGACGGCCATGCAGATCGGTTGCAGCGCCGCACTTGATATATCGGCAGACGCCGGACTATCGCTCGTCGGAATCAAGTGGCGGGGGCTTCAGGTGGAGCGGATGGCAGCCTCCCGCGCAGGGGCCGCCAAGCACCGATCAAGTTGAAAGCGAAATGGATTTAACGGTGAAAGGTGGGCGAGAAACGCGTGCTGTGGTGATATGTTCCGCGGCGTTCGGAACTTTGCCAAACCGTTTTCGTTCAAACGTGCTGCGCCGGTGTCGTCTGGCATCCGCGGGTCCACATAAGGGATAAGCTATGTCTTTGTCCGCGTCGATTGCGCCGCATCTTCCCTTCCTCCGGCGTTTCGCCCGCGCGCTCACCGGCAGCCAGGCCAGCGGAGACGCGTATGCCGTGGCCACGTTGGAGGCGATCGCCGCAAATCCTGATGTGGCGGGCATGCAGGACCGGCCGCGCGAGGTGATGTTCAAGACGTTCCTGAAAGTGTGGGGGTCGGTTCCGGTGAACCAGAGCACCGCGCAAGACGCCGCCGACGGCGAGGGCGGCCCGGGCCAGATGGTCGCCGCCGACCGTACGCTGGAGCGGCTGACGCCGTGGGCGCGGGCGGTGTTTCTGCTGCGCTCGGTGGAAGGCTTCAGCCTTTCGGGGATCGCCGAGATGATGGATTGCGACGAGGCGCAGATCGAAAGCCTGGTGTCGCGCGCCGGCAACGAGATCGCCAGCCAGCTTTCGACGCAGGTGCTCATCATCGAGGACGAGCCGATCATCGCCATGGACCTGGAGGCGCTGGTGATGGAGCTGGGCCATGAGGTCATCGACACCGCCCGTACCCACAAGGAAGCGGTGGCGGCCATTCAGAAGCACAAGCCCGGTCTGGTGCTGGCGGACATTCACCTCGCCGATGGCAGCTCGGGCCTCGAAGCGGTGAACGAGATCCTCGCCAGCGTGAACGTGCCGGTGATCTTCGTGACAGCCTATCCCGAGCGCCTGTTGACCGGGGATCGGCCGGAGCCGACCTTCCTGATCACCAAGCCGTTCCGCAGCGAGACGGTGAAGGCGATCATCAGCCAGGCGCTGTTTTTCGATCGTCGTGCCGCCTTGGTGGCCAGCACCGAAGCCATGGGCTGATCCGCGCATAACGAGGTTCGATGATGAGTGGCACCACCACCGAAGATCCCGCCGCGGCCAGGGGATCTTCGGTTTGGCGCAATGAGCCCGCGAATTCGGCCGGCGTAAGCGCCGAGCACGAATCCGCCGCGCCCGCCGTGGCCGGGCCTTCGTATTCGTCCCGCGCCCTGCAACGCCGGCGCCGCGCGTTGCAGGGCATCGGAATGGGATTTGCCCTGCTGGTGGCCGTTTGCATGGTGGCGGGCGTGCTTGCGTGGCAAAGCGGCGAGACGGCGCGGACCGTCATCCAGACCCTGGCGGCGCGGCAGGCCGCGGGCCAGGCGATGGAGCAGGTTCTGATGGCGGAAAGTGCGCAGCGGGGATTTCTGCTGACGCGTGACCCGCGTTTTCTGCCGGCCTACAGCCGGGGAAAGCAAGATTTCGCGGCGACGATTGCCGAACTGAACACCACCGTACGCGACAAGCCCGGGCTTCCCCCGCTCTCGGCGGAATTCCAACGTCTGGCGGAGGTGAAGTTCGCCGAGATGGACCAGACCATCGCATTCGCCGAGGCCGACCGGGTGCCGGAAGCGTTGGGACTGGTGCAGTCCGGCAGAGACGAGCGCACGATGGCAGAGGCGCGTGCCACGACGCGGGCGATGATCGATCGTCTCAATCGCACCATCCAGGACAGTGCGCCGTGGCAGGCCCTGCTGCCGAAGGTGCTGCTGCTGACAACGGGGCTGGCGGCGATCTGCGTGATCGCGCTCTCCGTGGTGGTGCTGCGCGACACACGGCGCAATCTTGATTTTCTGGCCTCTCGCGAGACCGCCCTGCGCCATCTCGCCGCCACGCTGGAAAGCCGGGTAGAGCGGCGCACCAGCGCGCTGACGCGGGTGAATCAGCGCTTCGATGCCGCCTTGCGCGCCGCCAGGGTGACGGTGTTCACGCAGGACACGGACCTTAACTTCACCTGGATCAGCAGCCCCGATCCAGACACGGTGGCCGTGGCCATCGCCGCGCACCCCGACCAGAAGCTGGTGCCGCATGACGGCGACGAGGCGGTGCGGCGCATCAAACAGGGCGTGCTGGATACCGGCCAGCCCGGCCGGGGCGAGGTGCGCCTGGCGGAGGTGGACGGCGACAAGTGGTTCGACCTGAACGTTCATCCGTTGCGCGACGCGCAGGGGGGGGTGATCGGGCTGATCGGCGGGTCGGTGGAGATCACCGAGCGCAAGGAGCAGGAGGCGCAGATCCGGCTGCTGATGCGCGAGGTGACGCATCGGTCGAAGAACCTGCTGGCGGTGATCCAGGCCATCATGCGCCAGACCGCGGCGCATTGCGTGTCGGTCGAGGATTTTCAGAAGCGTTTCGCCGATCGGCTTTATTCGCTTGCGGGGTCGCATGATCTGCTGGTGCAGGAGGATTGGCACGGGGCGGCGTTGCGCGAACTCATACGCTCGCAGCTGGGCCATTACTCCGATCTCGTCGGCTCGCAGATCGTGTTGTCCGGGCCTTCGATGCAGTTGCGGCCCGACGCCGCGCAGCATATCGGGATGGCGCTTCACGAACTGGCGACCAACGCCGCGAAATACGGCGCGCTTTCCACGCCGCAGGGTCGTGTCGACATTCGCTGGACGCTGCCGGCGCCGGATGACGAGAGCCAGATGTGCACCCTGGAATGGGTGGAAAGCGACGGGCCCGTGGTGGTGGCACCGCGCCGGCGTGGTTTCGGACGCGTGGTGATCGAGCGAACGGTGGCACGCGCGCTGGACGGCGTGGTGGAGATGGAGTTTCCGCCGCTGGGCGTGCGTTGGAGATTGTCATTCCCGAGCGCGGCGCTGGTCCTGTGAGTGTGGGTGTTGTGAGCGAGGTATTGGGGGGGTGCCACGACCGTCTCGTGGCCTGGAACGCCACGATATCAAAAAAGTGCCTTCTTTTAAATTTCGCGCCAAATCGGGGGAACCGGAAGGATCACGCGGCGTTGATCCGTGGCCTCTTTATCTGTCCTCGGGGCAGGGATCGCAAAAAATCAAGTCTACAGAACTGCAGCCGCAGGGCTTCAGGAGAGCAGCATGTCGCAACATGAAGACCCACCGGTCGAGGCGATCCCAGCCGAGACGATGACAGCAGGGCCAGACTCACCCATGACAGAACAGGCGCAGGATGGGGTCTCGCTCGACCCCGTCATTCAGGCTCATATCGGGCGCGAACTTCGCGCGTTGTTCGATGAGATTGCCGACGAACCCGTGCCGGACCGTTTCCTGGCCTTGTTGCAGTCCCTCGAGACGCCACGACAGGTCAAGCCATGACGGAGCTGCCGGACCCCAAGGTTGAACTGATCGCGGCCATTCCACGCCTGCGGGCTTTCGCCTTTTCGCTGTGCCGCAACGCCGATCGGGCCGACGACCTGGTGCAGCAGACATTGGTGAAGGCGTGGGCGAACATGAAGTCGTTCAAGCCCGGAACGAACATCGCGGCCTGGCTCTATACGATTTTGCGAAATGAATTCTACAGCGAGTTCCGCAAGCTGCGGCACGAGGTGGCGGACACGGACGGCATGTTCGCGGCGCGTCTGGCATCGTATCCGACGCAGGACTCGCATATGGACTTCCAGGATTTCCGAACCGCGCTGTTCAAGCTGGCGGACGATCACCGCGAGGCGCTGATGCTGATCGGGGCGTCCGGGCTGTCGTATGAGGAAGCCGCCCAACTCTGCGGGTGCGCGGTCGGCACGATGAAAAGCCGGGTGCATCGGGCGCGGGCGAAACTGGCGGAATTGTTGACCCTGGGGTCTTCCGACAGCATTGGGCCGGACAAGAAGTGGCAGGCCGCCGTGGACCTGACGGGCACTCCGGCGCGGTCGGCCCTCACCGATTCCTGAGCCTGGCGATGCTCCGTGATCCAGCCGTGGTTTCGTATCTCACGGGGAACCAACGCGCGTGGCACTCATTTTCAGAGTGATCCTGCCGGTCTAAGGGCTTTGCCCGGCAGCTGCCCTTTTGAGGGGCATTCCCGAGGATAGTGAGGACGATATGGCGAATACGACGAGCCAGGCTCGAATTTCAAAGCGCAACCTGATTTTGGGCGCCACCATGCTGGCGGGCCTGTTGGTCTCGCA
>JANYFG010000126.1 GCA_025362815.1 Rhodospirillales bacterium | reverse complement strand
GCTCGCTTTGGCTAGCTTACCGCTCCGCACCGGATGGGTGGCCGAGCGGTTTAAGGCAGCGGTCTTGAAAACCGCCGAAGGTGCAAGCCTTCCGTGGGTTCGAATCCCACCCCATCCGCCAGTCGGCGATCGCAGCGTCTTCTGCGCGCCGCTGCGCTATGGTGCGAGGCGCGAAATCGCGGTGGGCGGCACACGCGCGACATCCTGGTTTGATCGCCAGCGAGGCTTCCGTGGCCGGAGCGTGATCGGCTTCGCCCGTCAGGTCCGACACTGTGAGGGCGCCGATGACGCCGGCACCGGCGACGCGGATGGGGACGCTGCCGCCGGTGGCCTCGAACGCGCGCGGGACAACGGTCGAAAAGCGATCGGCATGTGAGATTCGGACGACAACGTCATCGCCGGCGCCGGCGGTGAACTGACCTTCGTCCTGCAGGAAGCACGCGATCTCGCGTTGCCCGATGCCGTGATCGTCGGCATCCTCATCCCGGATCTCGTATCGCTGTATCAGGCGCAGGCGTGGGGGCCACGGCGGCGCCGGAGATCGGCCGCCACATCTCATGGCGCCCCAGCCACGGCGCATGACGACGACCGTGGACGGGTTGGGCGATTGCGTGAAAATTCATCAGGCTCTCACTTGTTGTTTTATCGGCGCGGGTGGAAATGACGGCACCCGGCCCTCTCGAGGCCGTGGGCATCGCCCCCCGCGAGCGTAACTTCTATGTCGTCGAGCGCGGCACGCTTAACCGCAGCAGGAGGATACGCTCACGCGGCATATCTGGCTGATCAGCGAAGGTGTCGCCGATCTTGACTTCAACCGCCTGATGTAAGCAGGCAGTCAGCGACCCGTCTCTCCCATGGATGCCGCGATGGCGTGGTCGGCGGACCTGGGTGTTCTTCCCAAACCTCGCGACGTGACGATCGGACCGTGCGAATGCCCCTGACCCGCCGCAACCTCGCCATCGTGCCCGCCGACCATCCGGGGCTCGCGCTGATGCATAGCGAGATGGCGCGCCAATGCCCGGATGCGCTGGCCACCCTCGCCGCCGCCGCCACGGCCGCCACCATCGCCACCGCCCTGCGTGCCAGCCCGCGTCTCGTGCTCTACGGCATGGGCGGCTCGCATCACGTCAACCGGATGGTGGAGCCGCTGTATCGCGAGGCCGGGATCGACGCCCGCGCAATGTCCGCCTCGGAGGCGCTGATGGCGCCGCTGCCGGCGGCCAACCGGGTGGCGCTGTTCGTGTCGCAATCCGGTGAATCCGGCGAGATCATCGATCTGCTGCGCCTGCCATGGACCGATCGCCGCTTCGCTCTCACGCTCAACGCCGGCTCCACGTTGGGGCGCGGCACCGAGGGCGCCATCGTGGCCTGCGGGGGGCCGGAGAACGCGTTCGCCGCAACCCGCAGCATCGTGCTCACAATCGCCATGCATGCTGCGATCCTGTCGGCGCTGGGACAGGACCAGGCGGCCTTGCGCGCCGTGCTGGCCAAGGATCAGGCCGCCGACATAGCGGCCCTGGATACGGCGCTGG
Organism: Rhodospirillales bacterium; assembly: GCA_025362815.1. GTDB lineage: Bacteria > Pseudomonadota > Alphaproteobacteria > Acetobacterales > Acetobacteraceae > CAIQQQ01. The sequence continues at coordinate 7,903 of JANYFG010000126.1, read as the reverse complement.
CGGCGTGCGACGTGGTGGTGTTCGCGGGCCGGCACGTGCAGCAGGGCGTGGCCGAAAGTGCCGCGCTGTCGCTCATGGAGCTCAGCCGCGTGCCTGCCATCGGGTTCGAAACGGGCCAGTTCCGCCATGGGCCTTTCGAATTCCTGCGCCCCGGGCTCGGTATCGTCCTGCTGCGTTCGGCCGGCCCCGATCAATCCGCGATCGCCCCGATCGCCGCCGCCACCATCGCCGCGGGCTGCATGACCGCGGTGCTGGATGCCGGGCAGGGCGATCTTCCCGCCGGCTGCCTGCGCATCAAGCTGGCGCGCAACGAGGGCCTGGCGGCGGCCGCCAGCATGCTGCTGACATTGCAGCGCCTGAACATCGCCGTGGCGCTGCGGCGCATTCCGCACGCGATCGGCACGCCGCTGCGCACCACCAAAGTGACGGTCTGACCGTGATGCCCGGCCCAATGCCCGCACCCGGCGCATCGCGGCGTTTCATCGGCGTCGATCTTGGCGGCACGCAGCTTCGCGCGGCGCTGGTGAACGAAGCCGGCAGCGTTGTGCGGGCGCAGCGTGTGCTCACCGATCGCGCGGGCGGGCCCGAGGCGGTTGTGGCGCAGATCGAGGCGCTGGTGGCGGAGATGCGCGACGACGCCACCCAGGCCATCGGCATCGGCATCCCCGGCGCGTTCGATGCAGCTTCCGGCGTGGTGCTGGGCCTTCCGGCTTTGCCCGGCTGGGCCGGCCTGGCGTTGGCTGCGCGTATCACGGCCAGCTCCGGCCTCGCCTGCGTTCTGGAAAACGACGCGACGGCCGCGGCGATCGGCGAATGGCGTGCCGGCGCCGGGCGTGGCTGCGATCATTTCGTCTATGTCACCATCAGCACCGGCATCGGCGCGGGCATCGTCGTCGATGGCCGGCTGTTGCGCGGCGCGCGCGGCCAGGCCGGCGAGATCGGTCATTGCCGGATCGCCGATGCGTCCGACCCCTGCTCCTGCGGCCGCATCGGCTGCTGGGAGGCCGTGGCCTCCGGCACCGCGCTCGGCCGCCGCGCCGCGCGCGTGGCGGCGGCGCACCCGGAGGGCACGCTCGCGCGTCTGGCGCATGGCGTGCCCGTGAGGGCAGCCCATGTCGGCACCGCCGCCCGTATCGGCGACGCCGGCGCCCTGGCGTTGCTGGCGGAGGAGGCCGTTTGGCTCGGATACGGCCTGGTCAACATCCAGCATATTTATGCGCCGGAGCGCATCGTGATGGGCGGTGGCGTGTCACAGCTGCTCGACCTGATGGCGGACGGCATTGCGGCCGTCGTGCGCGAACGGCTGCTTCCGGGCTTTCCCCACGTGCCGATCGTGGCCGCCTCACTCGGCGACGACAGCGGCATGGTGGGGGCCGCGCTGCGCGCCTCCGAGCTTTAGATCATGATGCGTTTGGGTTGCTCAACCCAAGCGCATAAACATGATCGATAAAACAACAAGTTAGAGCCTGATATTTTGTCTACTCAAAATCATCAGGCTCTAGGAATCACATCCGGCCGGGGGGAGCGCCATCGGACGCTTGGCAGGAACGGGGTGGCACACCATGTCCGGTGTTGGCTTTTGTGAGGAATTTCATGCCCTTCCCTGTTCTCGCCACCGGCCATACCGCTGTCATCACCGGCGCCGCCAGCGGCATCGGCCTCGCGGCGGCGCGGCGCCTGGCGGCGGACGGCGTGCACGTGGTGATGGCCGACCACGACGCCGATGCGCTGCAAAAGGCGGCCGCCTCGATCGGGTCCAACAGCGTTCTCGCCGAGGTGATCGACGTGTCCGCGCCTGACCAGCTGCAGCATCTGCAGACTGTGGCCACGCAGCGTTTCGGCGAGGTCAACCTGTTGATGAACAACGCTGCCACCGGGTTCAATCCCGGCAAGCCGTGGGAGGGCGCGGCGGGCTGGAACGCGCTGCTGGCCACCAATCTGTCGGGCGTGGTCCATGGTGTGCAGGCCTTCGTGCCGGCGATGCTGGCGCAGGCGGGGCCGGGCTGGGTGGTCAACACCGGATCGAAACAGGGCATCACGCTGCCGCCCGGCAACAGCGCCTACAACGTCGCCAAGGCCGGCGTGAAGGCGTTCACGGAATTGCTGGCACACGAATTGCGCCAGGTGGCACCGGGGCGGGTGAGCGCGCATCTGCTCGTGCCCGGCTTCACCTATACGGGCATGACCGGCCGCGCGGAAAAGCCGGCGGGCGCCTGGACGGCCGAGCAGGTTGTGGATGTGATGCTGGACGGGCTGGGCCGGGGTGACTTCTATCTCTGGTGCCTCGACCACGAGACCACACGCGCACGCGACATGGCACGGGTGGCCTGGGCGGCCGGCGATGTGATCGAGAACCGCCCGGCGCTGTCTCGCTGGCACCCCGACCACGCCGAGGCCTTCGCCGCCTTCCTTGCCGACTGACGTCATCGCGGCGGATGTTCGGCGTGCACGCCCGACAGGTGATATGATATATCGCCGCCTGGAGGATGTTGAATGACCGCCCAGCCGCAGACCATCGTCGCACCACAGCTCGACCTCGCGCAGGCCGCCTGCGAGGCCAAGGGCGTGAAGCTGACGGAGATCCGGCGCTCGGTGCTGGCGCTGGTGATTGCCGCCCGCGGGCCGGTGGGGGCCTATGCGCTATTGGACCGTTTGAAGGCCGAGCGGGCCAACGCCGCGCCGGTGACGGTGTATCGGGCGCTCGATTTTCTGTTGGAGCACGGGCTGATCCACAAGATCGAGCGGCTCAACGCCTTCGTGGTCTGCACGGAGGGCGATCACCGCCATCACGACCATTTTGTGCAGTTTCTGATCTGCCGCACCTGCGGGACGGTGGCCGAAATGGCGGATCACGGCATTTCAGCCGCGCTCGACCAGGCCGCCGGCCTGAGCGGATTTCGGCCCGATCACGCCACCGTGGAGGTAGAGGGTCTGTGCGGCACCTGCGCCGGCGCCGGCGCGTCGTAGACGTTGCGTCCGGAGCCTTTACCGACCGGATGTCGCGCTCGTGTCCCAACTCTGGCCCGACGAGGCTTGCACTTGATGATATAGTATATCATATAATGTCCCGACATCCTGTTGGGGACCATTCGATGAAGCGACGTCTTCTGCTGGTGGCGTTGGCCTGGGTTCCGGTCTGGCCTGTCGCGGCCCAAACCGCTGCGACCCAGACCCCCGCGCCCAGCACGGCGCCGGCCGCACCTGCCATCGTGGCGGCCGAGAATGTCTACGGCGACCTTGCCACCCAGCTCGCAGGCGATGGCGCGAAGGTGACCAGCGTGCTGAGCAATCCCAACGAGGACCCCCATCTGTTCGAGGCCAGCCCCTCGGTCGCGCGCGCGCTCTCGGAAGCCCGCATCGTGATCTACAACGGGGCCGATTACGACCCCTGGATGGTGAAGCTCATCAAGGCCGGCAAGGCCGCGAACCGTCAGGTGATCGTGGTGGCCGACCTCGTGCACAAGAAGGCTGGGGACAACCCGCATCTTTGGTACGACACCGCCATCATGGCAGCGGCGGCCAAGGCGCTCTCGGCGGCGCTGATCGCGGCGGCCCCCCCGGGCAAGGTGGGCTACGAGCAGCGCCTGCTCGCATTCCTCGAAAGCCTCAAGCCGGTCGACGCGAAGATCGCCGCGATGCGCGTCAAATACGACGGCGCGCAGGTGACGGCGACGGAGCCGGTATTCGGCTATATGGCCACCGCGCTGGGCCTGGTGATGCGCAACGAGCGGTTTCAGCTGGCGGTGATGAACAGCACCGAGCCACGCGCGTCCGACGTTGCAGCCTTCGAGCGGGATCTGCGCCAGCACCTCGTGCGCGTGTTCATCTACAACAGCCAGGCCACCGACCCCGCGGCAAAGCGGCTGCTCGATATCGCCACCCAAGCCATGGTGCCCGTCGTCGGCGTGACCGAGACGATGCCGGCCGGGCAGACCTATCAGGCGTGGATGACGGCGCAGCTGGACGCGTTGGACACGGCCCTCAATCGCTCCTCCGCCGTATCCAAGCCCGGCCCATCCATGCCTGCCCCAAGCAAGCCCGCCCCAGGCAAGCCCACCCCAGGCAAGTCCGCCCCTTGACCGCCATCGGCTTCGACGACGTGACGCTGACGCTGGGGGGGCGCGACATCCTGAGAGGGGTGGATCTCGCCATCCCCCAAAACGCGTTCATCGGCGTGCTCGGCCCCAACGGCGCCGGCAAGACCACGATGATGCGCGCCATTCTGGGGCTGATCCGCCCCAGCTCCGGGCACATCCGCGTGCTGGGGGAGCCGGCCACGCGCGGCCATGCGGCGGTGGGCTACATGCCGCAGACTCGTGGACTCGTCTCCACCGCGGGGTTGAGCGCCTGGGATTTCGTGGCCTCCGCCGCCCTCGGCCATCGCTGGGGCCTGCCGATCCTGAGCGCCACCGCACGCCGCGACGTGGAGCGTGTGCTTGACCTCGTGGGGGCATCGAGCCTTGCGCGGCGCAAGCTGGGAGCGCTGTCCGGCGGGGAACGGCAGCGGCTTCTGCTGGCGCAATCGCTGCTCGGAACGCCGCGCCTGCTGCTTCTCGACGAGCCGTTGATCAGCCTCGATCCGCGCTACCAGCAGGCGATGGTGGAGCTGGTGCGCGGCCTGCAACGAAAGCTCGGCCTCACCGTGCTGTTCAGCGCGCATGAGCTGAACCCGCTGCTCGCGGCACTCGACCAGGTGCTCTATCTCGGCCTCGGCCACGCCGCCCTCGGCACGGTGGACGAGGTCATCACCGGGCCGGTGCTGTCGCGCCTTTACGGCTCGGACATCGAGGTGGTGCATCTGAGGGGCCGCATCTTCGTGATGTCCGGCGACCATCCGGTGGAGCGCCACGACCCCAATCAATGCCGCAGCCACGCCGAAAGCCACGCCGAAAGCCACACCCGTCATGTTTGACTACGACTTCATGCAGAACGCCTTCATGGCGGCCGCGATCGTGGCCGTCGTCTCCGGTGTGGTCGGCTATTTCCTGGTGTTGCGCGGGCAGACCTTCGCGGGCCACGCGCTGTCGCATATCGGCTTTACCGGGGCCACGGGCGCGGTGCTCATCGGGATGTCCCCGCTTTGGGGACTGGTGGGCATGACGGTGCTGGGCGGCGTGGGCATGGGCCTTCTCGGCGAACAGCTTCAGAAACGCGACGTGGCGATCGGCGTGGTGCTGTCGGTGGCACTCGGCTTCGGGCTGCTGTTCCTGCATTTCTTCACCGCGTTCGCCACCCAGGCCACGGCCCTGCTGTTCGGCAACGTGCTGGGCGTGGACGCGCCCACGTTATGGACTTTGCTCGGCCTCGGCGCCGCCTGCCTCGCCGGTCTCGCGGTCATCGCCCGGCCGCTGCTGTTCGCCAGCCTGCAGCCCGAGCTGGCCGAGGCGCGTGGCGTGTCGCTGCGTCTGATCTCGGTGGCCTTCCTTGCGCTCGCAGCCCTCGCGGTGGCCGAATGCGCCGAGATCGTGGGGGTTCTGCTGGTTTTCACACTGATGGTGGGCCCCGCCGCCGCGGCGCAGCGCCTGACCTCGCGCGTGGGCCAGGGCGTGGCGCTTTCGGTGCTGCTGGCGTGGGCGGAGGCCTGGGGCGGCGTGGCGCTCGCCTATGTCACGGACTGGCCCACGAGTTTCTGGATCACCGCGCTGAGCGGCTCCGTGTATCTGCTGTCGGGCCTGCCGGCCCTTCTCCGGGACCGCTGGAACCACTCTCCGTGAGTGCGCCGGGGATAAACAACAGCGCCACGCCGCAGGCCAGCCCCGCCAGGAACCCGCCGAGATGCGCCAGCCAGTCCACGCTCGGCGCCAGGCTGTAGAGCGCGTTGATCGCCAGCGTCTGCACCAGCCATCGCCTATCGATCTCCGGGCACCGATCGCTCTGCGCCAGCACCACGGCCACCCCCATGATCCCCGCGATGGCGCCGGACGCGCCGATGCCGACCACATCGGGATGGCCCAGCGCGCTCAATACCTCCGCCGCCACGCCGGTGACCAGGAACACACCCAAAAACGCGAGATCGCCGATCCGGGCATGCACCATGCGGCCGGCGATCAGCAGCAGCACCATGTTGCCGAGGATGTGCTGAAACCCGGCATGCAGGAAATTGGCCGTGATCAGCCGCCACCATTGCCCGTGCAGGCTCAACATCCCCAGGTTGCCGCCCCACTGCACCAGCGTGCGCGGCGACCATTCGAACGTGCCGGTCGACGCCGCCATCGCCAGAAACACCGCGACGTTTGCGATCAGCAGAATAAAGACCAAGCCGATGCTCCCTCGGACAGACGCCAGGATGACGACCTAGATCATGATGCGTTTGGGTTTCTAAACCCGAGCGCATAAACATGATCGATAAAACAACAAGTTAGAGCCTGATGATTTTGTCTACTCAAAATCATCAGGCTCTAAACCAGTTCGGGCACCCTGGCTGTGGCTTTGGCCGGCGCCGGCTTGATCTGCAGGCACTCCGGCAGAGCGCGCGGAGACTCAGGCCTGGGCGGCGGCGACTCCGGCAGCTTCGGTCCCTCGCCCGGCCAGGCCCCGCCGGAGGGACGACGCAGCAGAACGAGCTCACGCCATGCCAGCAGCAGGGGAACCCCGAAGGTCAGCGTTCCGCTCAACAACACATGCCACTTCGCATCCACGGCCCACCCCCAATACTACATGCGGCTCATGCGTCGCATCGGCGTTGGCGCCGCGATCACACACCGTCCGGCGCGGCACTTTCAACCAAAACCTGCACGTGGTCGCGCGCCGACGACGCATCGGCCAGGCACACCGCCGTCTCCGCGCCCAGCAACACCACCGCCCAGAAGATATACATCCACAGCAACGCGATCGGCACACCGGCCAACGCGCCATAGATGGTGCTGTACGACGACATCCGCGAGATATAGGCGCTGAAGCCGAACTTCAGGATTTCGAGCAGCAGCGCCGCCAGCCCGCCCCCACACAGGCACGCCCGCCACACCACGTGCCGGTTCGGGATCAACCGGTACAGCAGCGTGAACACCGTGATCTCGAGCAAAGGTGCGATCAGATGGCGCAACCCCACAGACCACGCCTGCGCGGTGCTGCTTTCCGTCACTGGCCGCAGCCCCAGCACCTCCACCGCCTGGTCGATGCTGCCGGACACGGACAGCAGAACACCCACCAGAATGGGCCCCAGCGTCAGGATCGTCCAATACGCCAGAATACGCTGGCCCCAGCTTCGCGCCCTCGTCACGCGAAAGATGAAATGCAGATGCTCCTCAATCGTGGCGAGCAGCAAAATGGCCGTCACCACCAGCGCCACCACGCCGATGGCCGTGGTCTGGGCCGCGTTGCCCGCAACCGAGGTGAACCACGACACCGCGCCGTCGCCGACATCGGGGGCGAAATTTTCCAGGATCAGTCCCAGCAGCCGGTCGCGCGCGCCGCTGAACTGCGCAAAGCCCGAGAACACCACCAGCGCGATGGCGGTCAATGGCACCATCGAGACGATGGTGGTGTAGCTGAGCGCGGAGGCGCCGATGAAGCAGCGATCGGTGCGAAAGCGATGCAGCACGAGCCGCGCAAGATGGCGCAGCTCGGCAAACCGTTCCATGAAACCGGGCCGGGACGACGTGTCAGCCAACCATCACGCCCCCACCCTGCCGCACGAAGCCCCCATGACGCTCCCAGACCCTTAGCCGACGGCGACGCGCACGCCGAAATGGCCGCCCTCGATCTCCACCATGTCCACCGCAAGCCCGTTGTTCTTGCCCCATTCGACGAATTCCAGCCACACGCCGTGGGCGGTGTCGTCCTCGAGGCGCACGTCGCGGCCGGCCACCTTGGTGCCGTCGAACTCGCTCGAAACCGGAAACGGCACAAGCGACTCAAGCCCGGGCTGGCCCTTCTTGGCGCGCGCGAGCTGGCCGATGCGCGT
>JANYFG010000119.1 GCA_025362815.1 Rhodospirillales bacterium | reverse complement strand
ACCGCCGCCTCGATCATGGCCTTTTTTTCTTCGTGCACGGGCGTTTGGTAGACGAATTTCCGAACGCCATAGTAAAAAATACCGCCTTGCAGGCTCCAGGCGAGTTCCAGCAGCCGGGGGGCGGTGGCCTCACCTTGTGCCTGGTGCCTTTCGGCGCACATCTCCCGCACGATGGGAATAATGATCCGCTCCTCCACCCGCGCGATATACTGCCCGGTGATGGCCACGCCTTTCAGGCCAGCGAACAGATAGATGCGCATCCACTCCGGATGCATGATGGCGTCGGTATAACTGTCGTAGAAGGCGCATAGTCGTTCGGCGAGCGGCCTGCTGCGGTCAGCCAGCATCGCGTCCCACGCCGGATTCCACGATTCGAGGAATACGGTCTGGTAGATCTCCGCGATCAGCGCGCTCTTGCTGGGGAAATAGCGATACATCAGCGGCTGTGTGGTGCCGAGCCATTCCGCGAGGTCGCGCGTGGTGGCGTCGAAGCCGAATTGGGCGAAGAAGCTGGCGGCCTTGCGAACGATCTCGGCGCGGCGGATTTCGAACGGTTTACGTGTGGCACGCGGGCGCGCCAGGGCTGTGGTGGTGTCGGCCATCAATCGGCGGTCCAGCCGCCATCCACCAGAAGCGAACTGCCGGTCATGAGGGCGGAGGCGTCGGAGGCCAGGAACACCACCGGGCCCATGAGATCCGTCACCTGGCCGAGCCGGCCGAGTTTGATCTTGGCCAACACGTCCGCCAGGAACGCCTTGTTCTCGAAAAACGGCTTGGTAAGCGTGGTTTCGATGAAGGTGGGGCAGATGGTGTTGACGCGGATGAAGCTGGGCGCAAGGTCGATCGCCATGGCGCGGGTGAAACCCTCCATCGCCCATTTGCTGGCGCAGTAAAGCGAGCGCTTCGCCCCGCCGACATGGCCCATCTGCGACGAGATGTTGATGATCGAGCCCGGCTTGCCGGCCGCCACCAGCTTGCGGGCCACGCATTGGGCGGCAAAATAGGCAGCCCGCACATTGAGGTCCATCACCACGTCGTAATCGTCCTCGGTCACGTCCGTGACAGGCTTGGGGCGGTTGGTGCCGGCGTTGTTGACGAAGATGTCGAACGGTGGGGCGGCATCGATCGCGGCTTTAAGGGCAGCGGTGTCGGTGACATCGAGCGGCATGGCGGTGGCATGGCCCCCACGCGCCACAATGGCCGCCACCGCCGCATCCAATTCGGCCGCGCCGCGTGCGCAGAGCGTGACATGGGCGCCGTATTCCGACAGTGCGGCGGCGGCGGCCAGGCCAATCCCACGACCGGCCCCGGTGATCAGCGCGCGCCGTCCGTCCAGCCGGAAGCTGGGGGTGGTGGGCAGGCTCATTCCGCGGCCGTGCCGTAGGCGATGTTGCGCCCACCGTAGCGGCGCACGCGGATATTGGCCTGTTCGGCATGGCCCACGAAGCCTTCGAGCAGGCACAGTCGCGAGCAATATTCGCCGATCATGGCCGAGGCCGCATCTGTTGTAACCCGCTGATACGTCACCGTTTTCAGGAATTTCCCCACCCAGAGCCCACCGGTGTAGCGGGCGGCCTTCATGGTGGGCAGCGTGTGGTTGGTGCCGATCACTTTGTCCCCGTAGGAGACGTTGGTGCGCGGGCCCAGGAAAAGCGCGCCGTAATTGGTCATGTTGGTCAGGAAATACTCCGGGTCCCGCGTCATCACCTGCACATGCTCGGAGGCGATACGGTCGGCCTCTTCAACCATTTCTTCATCGCTGTCGCAGACAATGACCTCGCCGTAGTCGTCCCACGCCTTGGCGGCCACGGCGGCGGTGGGCAAAATGGTCAGCAGGCGCGCGATCTCGGCCATCGTTTCACGCGCGAGTTTCTCTGACGTGGTAAGGAGGATGGCGGGGGAGTTGGTGCCATGTTCGGCCTGGCCCAACAGATCTGTGGCGCACAGCTCGCCGTCCACGCTGTCGTCGGCGATCACCAACGTCTCGGTGGGGCCAGCGAACAGATCGATGCCCACGCGGCCGTAAAGCTGGCGCTTGGCTTCGGCCACGAAGGCGTTGCCCGGCCCCACCAGCATGTCCACCGGGCGCATCGTCTCGGTGCCCAGCGCCATGGCGCCCACGGCCTGGATGCCGCCAAGGCACCAGATCTCGTCCGCACCGGCCAGGTGTTGCGCCGCCACGATCGCCGGTGCCGGCTTGCCGTGAAACGGCGGCGCGCATGTCACGATGCGGGGCACGCCGGCCACCTTGGCGGTGATGACAGACATATGGGCGGACGCCAGCAGCGGATACTTTCCGCCCGGCACGTAGCAACCCACGGCGCTGATCGGGATGTTCTTGTGGCCAAGCACGATGCCGGGCAGCGTCTCCACCTCGATATCGGTCATGGATGCACGCTGGTGCTGCGCGAAGTTGCGCACCTGGGCCTGCGCGAATTTGATGTCCTCGATGTCGCGGGCGGAAAGCTCCGCCATGCACGCCTGTATTTCCGCGTCGGTCAGCCGGTAGTCCGGGCGATCCCATGCGTCGAATTTCACGGACAGTTCGCGCACCGCCACGTCGCCGCGGTCGGCGATGTCGGCCAGGATCCCCTCCACCGTGGTGCGGATCTTCGCCTGGTCCTCGGCGCGCAAGGCGGCGTCACGACTGGTTTTGAGATGGCGTGCCATGGGCGTGCTCCTTACTTGATGGCCTGCGGGTTGACCGGGGACCCGGCGCCGCCGGGCAGATGCAGGGGAGGGGCGTTGAAGAAGAATTCATACACCTTGTCGGCGGCGCAATCCTCGGCCAGCTCCTTCACGTAGAAGATCTCGCCCATCGACAGGCCCATCACGGGGATCACCACCCAATGCCAGGGCTGGTTCGCCTCGTTCGTCTCGTTCGGGCGCACCTCGCAGCCCCAGGTGTCCAGGCAGATGGCGGCCAGGCTTTTCTCGTGGATCCAATAGCAGGTCTCGAACGCAAGGCCGGGTGCGTTGCCGCCGGCATAGCCGGACCAGTCCTTGGCCGCCAGGCAACGCTCCTGCTGGCCGGTGCGCACAATGACGAAATCGGCACGGCCGATGGTCACACCCTGCGCCTGGGCACAGCCGTCGAGATCGGCGTTGGTGATGGCATAGCCGTCGGCCAGGAAGTCCAGCCCCTTCCAGCGCGCGATATCCAGCAACACGCCGCGGCCGGCCATCTTGTCGCGCACATGCTCGATGCCGAGCTTCTTCGCACCACGGGCATCAACCTCGGTGGCATCGAAGCCGTTATACATCTTGTCGTCGAGGAAAATGTGGCACAGCGCATCCCACTGCGTGGAGGCCTGGCACGGCATGTTGATGGCGTCGTCGGCGTAGCGCAGATAGGGATACGGCGTGTCCTGGTTGCCGGCCACGGCGTCCGTGCCGGTGGCGAGCATGGTGTGGATGGGGTTCCAGCGGCCGCCGAACAGGCCGGACTGGATCGGCTCCTTCAGCGAAAGCCCCAGCGCGAACACCCGGCCCTTGCGGATGAGCTTTCCGGCCGCCACGATGTCGGCCGGCGTCACGTGATTGAGCGTGCCGATCTGGTCGTCCTTGCCCCAGCGGCCCCAATTCGAGAGTGCTTTCGCGGCCGCATCGATGGCGTTGCGATCAACCTTCATGACGTATGTCTCCGATCCCGGGCGTTGGTCTTTTTATCGTTCGATAAAACTTACCGGGAAAGCGGATGTTGGCAAGGGTGCGGTGCGTGTGGGTCACCGTTGTTTGATCCGCGTTCGAAATTCCACGCTCGCCCCTCTGGCGTTCATCCTTTGGCAATCAGAGTGTGACAAGATGCATACAAGCGGCGGATTCGGGCCGCATGCCGGCGGGGGGTTTATGCGCGCGATCAGGTTTTTGCCGGTTTTTCTGCTGTCATTCACGTCCCTGCTCGGTGGTTGTGCCGAGGAGTGGGTCAAACCCGGTGGCACACCCGCTCTGTTCGAGGCGGATGAGGCGCGCTGCCTGGCCGATTCCTATCGCCGCTTTCCGCCGGCCGAGGTGCAGGAACTGGCGAGCGAGGCGTATTACACCGCGCCGGAAAAGCGCTGCGATTCGAACGGCCGGAACTGCTATCGCACGCGTCCCGAATACGTGCCCGCACGCTTCCAAACACGCGACACCAATGGCCCCCCGCGCAACGCAGATGTGCGCGCCTGCTTGTTCCGCCGTGGATGGACCCCCAAGCCATAGATCATGATGCCCCCAAACGCATCATGATCTACGCCGCCATCCCCGCGCACCAGCCGCTGGACCATGCCCACTGAAAGTTATAGCCGCCCAGCCAGCCCGTTACATCCACGGCCTCACCGATGGCGAACAGCCCCGGCACAAGGCGGGCCTGCATGGTCTGCGACGACAGGTCACGTGTGTCGATGCCGCCCAGCGTGACCTCGGCCTTGGCATATCCCTCGGTGCCGGTGGGGGTCAGCCGCCATGATTTCAGATGCGCCGCCATGGCGGCCAAGGCCCGGTCGGGCTGGTTCGCCATCGTGGCACCGCCGTCCGGCGCCAGGGCCGCGGCCAGCCTTTGCGGAACAAGCTCGCCGAGCACCGTTTTCAGTTCGGCCCGCGGGCGCGACGTTTTGCGCTCGCGCAGCACGGCCATCGCATCCGTACCCGGCAGGCAATCCAGCAAAATCTCAGACCCCTCGCGCCACATCGAGGAAATCTGCAGAACGGCAGGTCCGGACAGGCCGCGATGGGTGAACAGCATCGCCTCGCTGAACGATGTCTTGCCCAGGCTGGCCACCACCGGCAGCGCCACACCGCTGAGCGGACGCATCATATCGAGCGCGCCCCCCTGAAAAATCAGCGGCACCAGGCCGGGCCGGATGTCGGTCAATCGCAGCCCGAACTGCACCGCCACATCATGCGCCAATCCCGAAGCCCCCATCTTGGGGATCGAAAGCCCGCCGGTCGCCAGCACCAACGATGGCGCGGTGAAAACGCCCTGATCGGTCTCGACCTGAAACGCACCGTCATGCGAAACGGCGGTCACACGATGGCGCATCCGCATGTCCACCTGGGCCCCGCCGCATTCCGCCACCAGCATCGCCACGATCTCGCGCGCCGAGCCGTCGCAGAACAGTTGGCCGAGCGTCTTTTCATGCCAGGCGATGCGATGCCGCCCCACCAAAGCCAGAAAATCGTGCTGCGTATAGCGGCTGAGCGCGGATTTCACGAAATGCCGGTTGGCCGACAGAAACCTGTCCGGCACACAGCCCAAATTTGTGAAATTGCAGCGCCCGCCGCCCGAGATTAAAATCTTCTTGCCGGGCTCCTCCGCGTGATCCAGCAGCAGAACGCGCCGCCCGCGTTGCCCCGCGGTCAGTGCGCACATCAGCCCTGCGGCGCCAGCGCCCAGCACGATCACATCGAAGCCGCTCATATCGCCTCGCTCAGGTCCCGAGCAGACCGCGCGCGAAATCCATCGGGAAGAACGGCTTCAGATCACCCACCTGCTCGCCCACGCCCACGGCATGGACGGGCAGACCGTATTCCTCGGCCAACGCCACCACGATCCCGCCCCGCGCGGAGCCATCGAGTTTCGTCACGATCAAGCCGGTGATATCCACCATCTCGCGGAACACCCCCACCTGCTGCACGGCGTTCTGCCCGGTGGTGGCATCCAGCACCAGCACGATGGAATGCGGGGCCGAGGCATCCTGCTTCTTGATCACACGAATGATCTTCTGCAGTTCCTCCATCAGCGCGGTCTTGTTGTGCAGCCGCCCGGCGGTATCGATCAGCAGCACGTTGCACCCCTCGCTGCGGGCACGGCCGATGGCGTCGAAGGCCAGCCCCGCGGGGTCGGAATTGGCGGGCGCGGACACCACGGGCGCGCCGGTGCGGCTTCCCCAAACCTGAAGCTGCTCCACGGCGGCGGCGCGGAACGTGTCGCACGCCGCCAGCATCGGCCGCAGACCCTGGTCCTTGTACTGCTGCGCCAGCTTGCCGATCGTGGTGGTTTTGCCGTTGCCGTTCACCCCCACCACCAGCACCACATGCGGCGCGCGGTCCGGCGTAATCACCAATGGGCGGGCCACCGGCGCCAGAATCTCCGCAATCTCCTCAGACAGCGCCTGCTTCACCTCGGCATCGCTCACCTCGCGCCCGAAGCGGCTGCTGCGGAAATTGGCGATGATCCGCTTTGTCACGTCGGTGCCGAGATCGGCGCCGATCAGCAGATCCTCCAGCTCCTCCAGCGCCGCGTCGTCCAGCCTACGCTTGACGAACACCGCACCGATGCCCTCGGTCAGCTTACTCGCCGAGCGCGACAGCCCCTGCGTCAGCCGGGACAGAAAGCCAAGCGCCATCAGGCGGCCATCGCGGTAATGCCAAGCGCGTCCGCCGACACAACCTGCGCCCGCACCAGCCGGCCCGGCTCGGCCACAAGGCGCACGGGGGCGAAATGTTCGGTATGCCCGGCGGTGCCGGTCTCACACAGCACCGTCACATCCCGGCCGATCAGGCGATCGTAGAAGCCGGCGGCGGCGCGGGCGGAGGCGGCGCGCAACAGGGCGGCGCGCTCCTTGCGAACCGGTTTCGGCACCGACGGCATCCGCGCGGCCGGCGTACCCGGGCGCTCGCTGTAGGGAAACACGTGCAGAAACGGAATCCCGGCCTCCTCCACCATGCCAAGCGTCTCCGCGAAAAGATCGTCCGTTTCGGTGGGAAAGCCCGCGATCAGATCGGCGCCGATCCCGATATCCGGCCGCATGGCGCGGGCGCGGGCGATGGTGGCCAGGCCTTCCGCGCGCGTATGGCGGCGCTTCATCCGCTTCAGGATCATGTCCGAGCCCGCCTGCAACGACAAATGCAGATGCGGCATCAGCCGTGCCTCCCCCTCGATCAGCCGCCACAGATCCGCATCGATGGCGGCCGGATCGATGGAAGACAGCCGCAGCCTTGGCAGCTCCGGCACCAGCGCCAGCAGCCGGCGGATCATCTGGCCCAGCGTGGGAGCGCCGGGCAGATCCGGGCCGTAAGACGTCACATCCACCCCCGTCAGCACGATCTCGTTGTAGCCGGATGCCACGAGGGCGCGCACCTGGTCCACGATGGCGCCGATCGGCACCGAGCGATTGGGGCCGCGCCCAAACGGGATGATACAGAACGTGCAGCGGTGGTCGCACCCCTGCTGCACCTGCACGAAGGCGCGGCTGCGGCCCATGAATTCCGTCACCAGCTGCGGCGCGGTGTCGCGCGCCAGCATGATGTCCGAAACCTCGGTGCCCGCGCCCGGCAGCCAGCTTTCCGGCTTCAGCTTGTCGGCATTGCCGAGCACGCGCGCCACACCGTCCATCCCCGCCCAGGATGCCGGATCGATCTGCGCCGCACATCCGGTGACCACGATCTCCGCACCCGGATTTTCGCGGTGCGCCCTGCGGATCGCCTGACGCGCCTGGCGCTCGGCCTCGGCGGTCACGGCGCAGGTGTTCACCACGATGGTGTTTGTCAAGGCCGCCGCATGGCCGCGCATCACCTCGCCTT
Organism: Rhodospirillales bacterium; assembly: GCA_025362815.1. Classification (GTDB taxonomy): domain Bacteria; phylum Pseudomonadota; class Alphaproteobacteria; order Acetobacterales; family Acetobacteraceae; genus CAIQQQ01. The sequence goes on along the minus strand of JANYFG010000119.1, from coordinate 1,961 downwards.
CGTAGGTGTTCAGGCGGCAGCCGAAATTCAGGATCTCAACGCTCACAACGCAAGCGCCGCCAGGTCGATGTCGCCGCGAAAACTGATCGCCGTGGGGCCGGTCATCAGCACATGCCCATCATCGCGCCACCGCAGGTCAAGCTCGCCGCCATCGGCGATGATGCGCGCGTGCCGGCCGGTGAGGCCGCGCCGCGCGGCGTTCACCATGGTGGCGCACGCACCGGACCCACAGGCCAATGTCAGCCCCGCGCCGCGCTCCCACACCCGCAGACGAATACGGTCCGGCGCCAGGATCTGTGCAAAGCCGATATTGGCGCGGTGGGGGAAGATCGACGCGTGTTCCAGCAGCGGCCCGATCGCCGGGATATCGATCGCGTCGAGGTCGTCCACAAAGAACGTCGCATGCGGATTGCCCACCGAGGCCGCGGCCGGATCGGACACGCCGGGGGCCGACAGATCGAGGTGCAGCGTGTCCCACTCCACGGCCAAGGGCACATCCGACCAGCCGAAGTGGGCAGGGCCCATATCAACCTCCACGCGCCCATCCTCCAACACGCGGGCCTGAAGGCGACCGGAGATCGTCTCGATGGTGTAAAGGCCGCGCCCCGTCTCGGCCGTCAGAATAGACACAACACACCGCGTGGCATTGCCGCAGGCGCCGGCCTCGGAGCCATCCGGATTGTAAATGCGCATGAACACATCAACATCCTCGGTGGCGGCCGGCTCCAGCGTGATGACCTGGTCGCAGCCGATGCCGGTGTGCCGGTCGGCGATGGCGGCGGCGCGCGCGGCGGTCAGCCGCAAAGCGCGGGCGCGGGCATCCATCACGACAAAGTCGTTGCCGCAGCCATGCATTTTGGTGAAAGGAACGATCATCAGGGTGTTATACTGCCTGGCGGGCTGTGGACAAAGGGCCGGCCAAACATGTCTGGCGCGCCCGCAGCAATACCTCGCCCCCTCCAATCCCTTGCATCCCGCCGCTCGCCTCATTATAAGCCCCGGTCTGTCTGCGAGACCGGGCTTGTGTGGGCATGCCCGGCCGCGACATTCCGCCCAGAACCCACATCGCGTGGGCGGCGGACCATCAGCGACAGGAGCACAAAATGCCCAAGATGAAGACGAAGTCTTCTGTGAAGAAGCGCTTCAAGATCACGGCCACCGGCAAGGTTCTCGCCGGTCCCGGCAACAAGCGGCACGGCCTTATCAACCGCAGCCAGAAGATGAAGCGGTCCAACCGCGGCAGCCAGGTGCTGACCGAGGCTGATGGCAAGACCATCAAGCAGTGGGCTCCTTACGGTCTGGCATGAGGATTTAGAAAATGGCACGTGTAAAACGGGGCGTCACAACGCACGCCCGTCACAAGAAAGTTCTCAAGCAATCCAAGGGCTTCGTCGGCCGGTCGTCGACGAACTACCGCATTGCGCTCGAGCGGCTCGAGAAGTCGCTGCAATACGCCTATCGCGATCGCCGGGTGAAGAAGCGCGAATTCCGCGCACTGTGGATCCAACGCATCAACGCTGCCGTGCGTGAGCACGGCATCACCTATTCGCGCTTCATCGCCGGCATCAAGCTCGCCGGCATCGAGATGGACCGCAAGGTGCTGGCCGCGATCGCGTTCGACGATCCCAACAGCTTCGCCGAGATCGTGAAGGCTGTGCAGGGCGTCATCGAAGCCGGCACGCCGGCTCCCGAGCACGCTGCGGCGGCCTGATTGGCCGATGGCTGAAATGTTGCTAAAGGGGCCGCCCGGATTGGGCGGCCCTTTTTGTTTGTGCAGGAACCGATGAGCGACGATCTGGACGCGCTGAAAACCGAAACCCTGGCAGCGCTCGAAGCAGCCGCCGATCTGCGCGCCTGGGACGCCATACGCGTGGGTGTGCTCGGCAAGTCCGGCGCTCTCACCAACCTGCTGAAAGAGCTCGGCAAAGCCGCCCCGGAGGACCGCAAAACCCGGGGCGCCG
>JANYFG010000118.1 GCA_025362815.1 Rhodospirillales bacterium | reverse complement strand
ATTGAGGAATTCAACGATGTCCCGCCGCTGCCAGATCACAGGCAAGGGTGTCCTGTCGGGTAACAACGTCAGCCACGCCAACAACAAGACCCGTCGCCGCTTCCTGCCGAACATCCAGCATTCCTCGATGCTGTCCGATATCCTCGGCATCAGCATCACGATGCGTCTGTCCACCCGCGGCATCCGCACGGTCGAGCACAATGGCGGCATCGACGCGTTCCTGCTGTCGACGCCGAACACCAAGCTCCCCGTCGAAGCCCAGGTGATCAAGCGCCGCATCATCAAGGCCCGCGACAAGAAGGCCGCGTCGGCCACCGCCTGACGCTTTCGGCCCGCAGCTTCCAAAAAGGGCGTCAGCGATGGCGCCCTTTTTTCATGTGCTATGGCTTGTAGGTGAAGAACAGGTAGGTGACGAACACCACCAGATGCACGAACCCGAACAGCACGTTCGTCCGCCCCGTGCCGAACGTCAGCGTGCTGATCAGCACCGTCAACGTCAGCAGTGCGGTGTCCACCATGTTGAGCCCCAGCAGCAACGGCTTGCCCAGATACAGCGCCACCACCGCCACCGCCGGAAACGTCAGCCCGATCGTGGCCAGCGACGACCCCAGCGCCAGATTGATCGATTTCTGCAACTTGTCCTGCCGCGCCGCCTGGACCGCGGCGATCCCCTCCGGCAGCAGAATCACCAACGCCACCACAAGCCCGGTGATGGCGGGCGGCGCCCCCACCGCGATGCGCCCGAACTCCACCACGGCGGCGAACTTCTTCGACAGCAGCACCACCGCCACCAGCGCCAGCACCAGCAGCAGCACGGCGATGGCGACCACCCGTGGCGGCGCCACATCATGCGTGGCATCCGGCTTGGCTTTGTGCAGGGCCAGGAAATCCTCCTGATGGCGAAACGTCTGGTGATACAGGAACGCCACATACAGCAGCAGCGTGATTCCGCCGGCAAACGCGAGCTGGTAGTCGGAATAAACCGCCCCTTGGGTCTCCTGCGTGTAGTTCGGCAGCACCAGGGTCAATGTCGACAGCACCATCAGCACCGCCAGATACGCGCTGGCCCCCTGCACCCGGAAGCTCTGCTCCCGATGCCGCAGCCCGCCCACCAGGATGCACAGCCCCACCAGCCCGTTGCACACGATCATCACCACGGCGAACACCGTGTCGCGCGCCAGCGTCGGGCTGCCATCCGCATCCGCCAGCATCACCGAGGCGATCAGCGCCACCTCGATGATCGTCACCGCCGAGGTCAGCACTAGCGTGCCGTAAGGCTCGCCCGTCCGATGCGCGATCACGTCGGCATGATGCACCGCGGCGAACACCGTGCCGAACAGCACCGGCACCAGCAGCACCGCCAGCGCCGTCATCGCCCCGCCCGGCACGAACCGGCTGCCAAACCCCATGGCCGAGGCCACAAAGTAAAACCCGATCGCCACCACCGGCGCGATCCAGGACAAGGCTGGGATGGTCAACGCGCTCTTGGATGTCATGATGGATCCGCATGTTCGAAAGCCAGGGCGCACCGAACGTGCTACTGCAGGTGGAAGCTCGCGGTAAAGCTAAACAACCACCACGTCCCACCGGAGTGCCGCTGCGAGGGCATGGACCACGGAGAAGCCCGCCATGACGATCGCTCGGACAGATCGCTACACCGGCGTGGCCATGCTGCTGCATTGGCTAGTCGCCCTGCTGATCGCCATCAATCTGGCGCTCGTCTGGACCGTCGGCTACGCGCCCGATGACACCGCCGGCGTGATGATCCACACGCACAAATCGATCGGCATCACCGTGCTGGGCCTGGCAATCCTCCGCCTGCTGTGGCGGCTGGCCAACCGGCCGCCGCCGCTGCCCGCCACCTATGCACGCTGGACACGCCGGGCCGCCACCGCCGCGTACATTCTGCTCTACATGCTGATCTTCGCCCTGCCTCTGTCAGGCTGGCTCGAGGATTCAGCGTGGGAGGGCGCGGCGGCCAATCCCACCATGCTGTTCGGCCTCGTGGAATGGCCGCATATCGGGCCCATTTTCCGCATGCAGACCGGCTTGAAAGAGGCCGCGCACACCGCCTTCGAATGGGCCCACACCCTCTTCGGCTATGGTCTCTACGCGCTCCTGGCAGCCCATATCGCCGGCGCGTTGAAGCACCAGTTCATTGATCGCCAACCCTCACTTAATCGCATATGGCCGACGTTTAAAAGGGCAAGATAGAAGCAGTTCTTTTGTGAACAAAAGAACCAAAAAACTTCATTCAATGCAGTGCGGATATAGCCGTACCACATTGAATGAATAAAGTCTTTTTGCTTCTTTTTCTTCAGAAAAAGAAGGCCCTTTACTTCCGCCCACGTCCCTTCCGCTTCGCTGGATCATAACCGCCCCCGCCCGGCCCGCCCGGCTTCGGCGCCCAATCCTTCTTCTGACGAAACCCGGCGGATGCCACCGGCGGCGCGGGCAGGCCGAGATCCAACGCCTCCAGCCGCTTGATCTCGTCGCGCATCCGGGCGGCCTCCTCGAACTCCAGATCCGCCGCCGCCTTGCGCATCCGCTTTTCCATCTCCGCAATGGCCGATTTCAGATCCTTGCCGACGAAATCGGTGATCCCCGAGTCCGGCACCGGCGCCACGGTCACGTAGTCCTGCTCGAACACGCTGGCGAGCACCTGGCCGATCTGTTTCTTCACCGATTGCGGCGTGATGCCGTTCGCCTCGTTCCACGACCGCTGCTTGTTGCGGCGCCGATCCGTCTCCTCGATGGCAAACCGCAGGCTGCGCGTCATCGTGTCGGCATACAGAATAACGCGCCCATCCACGTTGCGCGCGGCGCGCCCGATGGTCTGGATCAACGAGGTCTGCGAGCGCAAGAACCCTTCCTTGTCCGCATCCAGAATCGCCACCAGCGCGCATTCCGGAATATCCAGCCCCTCACGCAACAGGTTGATGCCGATCAACACGTCGAACACGCCCAAACGCAGATCACGGATGATCTCGATCCGCTCCAACGTGTCGACATCCGAGTGCAGGTAACGAACCTTCACGCCCTGCTCGGTCAGATACTCCGTCAGATCCTCGGCCATCCGCTTGGTCAGCACGGTCACGAGGATGCGCCCGCCCTTGGCCACAACCTCGCGCACCTCGCCCAGCAGATCGTCCACCTGGTGTTCCACCGGCCGGATTTCCGTCACCGGATCGATCAGCCCGGTGGGGCGGATCACCTGCTCGGCGAACGTCCCGCCGGTGCGCTCCATTTCCCAAGGCCCCGGTGTGGCACTCACGAAAATCGATTGCGGGCGAAAGTTGTTCCACTCGTCGAATTTCAGCGGCCGGTTGTCGATGCACGACGGCAGACGAAAGCCGAACTCCGCCAGCACGGATTTGCGCACGTTGTCGCCGCGCTCCATGCCACCGATCTGCGGCACCGTCACATGGCTTTCGTCGATCACCAGCAGCGCGTTCTCCGGCAGATATTCGAACAAGGTCGGCGGCGGCTCGCCGGGCAGCCGGCCGGACAAATACCGTGAGTAGTTCTCAATCGATTTGCAGGACCCGGTGGTCTCCATCATCTCGATATCGAAGGTGCAACGCTGCTGCAGCCGCTCGGCCTCCAGCAACTTCCCCTCCGCCACGAACTGGTCGAGCCGTTCCTTCAGCTCCACCTTGATCTGCGAAATCGCCTGCACCAGCGTGGGCCGCGGCGTCACGTAATGGCTGTTCGGATAGATGGTGATCTCGTCGAGCACCGCCGTCTTCTCGCCGGTCAGCGGATCGAATTCGGAGATGCTTTCGATCTCGTCGCCGAACAGCACCACCCGCCAGGCGCGGTCCTCGTAATGCGCGGGGAAAACATCCACCACCTCGCCGCGCAGCCGAAACGTGCCGCGCGCGAAGGCCGTGTCGTTGCGCCGATATTGGAGCTCCACCAGCACGCGCGCCAGCTTGTCGCGGTCGATCTTGCCGCCCGGCTCCAGCTTCACCACCATGCGGCCATACGTCTCGACCGACCCGATACCGTAGATGCACGACACCGAGGCCACGATGATCACGTCGTTGCGCTCCAGCAGCGCCTGCGTGGCGGCGTGGCGCATCCGGTCGATCTGCTCGTTGATCTGCGAGTCTTTTTCGATATACGTGTCGGTCCGCGCCACATAGGCCTCGGGCTGATAGTAATCGTAGTACGAAACGAAATACTCAACCGCGTTGTCCGGAAAGAACGACTTCATCTCGCCGTAAAGCTGCGCCGCCAGGGTCTTGTTCGGCGCCAGGATCAACGTGGGCCGCTGGATCGCCTCGATGCACTTGGCGATGGTGAACGTCTTGCCCGAGCCCGTCACGCCCAGCAGCACCTGATCGCGATCGCCCGTCGAAATCCCCTCGAGCAGCGTCTTGATGGCCGCCGGCTGATCGCCCGCCGGCTCGTAGTCCGACACCACGCGCAGAGCCCGTGTCACCGGCTTGGCCGGCTGCTTGGCCGGCACGAACGCCATCACCTGATCCATCTGTGTCCTCGTTCACCCGCCGCCCATATATGGGCACGCGCGCGCTGTTGTGCCAGACGCGCGGGCCGGCAGGTGCATGTGATGTTAAAAAGTAGACAGAAGATCTTCTTTTTCTGAAGAAAAAGAAGCAAAAAGACTTTTATTCATCGTATAAAAGTAATGGTAAGATCCACAACATTTTCCAAAGTGAATAAAGTTTTTTGGTTCTTTTGTTCACAAAAGAACAATGCTTACCCTATCCTGGCGCCTGTGTATCTTGCGCGGCCTCCACGCTTGGCCGGCCGATCGAGTGATAGACCATGCCGGCAGCGGACATCGCCTGCGGGTCATAGACATTGCGCAGATCCACCACGATCCGTCCGGACATCACCGTTTTCAACTGATCGGGGGTGATGGCGCGAAACTCGTTCCACTCGGTCACCACCACCAACACATCGGCCCCTTCGGCTGCTTCCAGCGCCGACTGGCAATAGGTGATGCCTTCCGGCAGCATCGGCTTTGCCTGTGCCATGCCCTCGGGATCATACACCCGCAAGATCGCGCCGTCGCTGACCAGCCGGTCCACGATCGGCAGAGCCGGGCTGTCGCGCATATCGTCGGTCTCGGGTTTGAACGTGAGCCCGAACAGCGCCACCGTCTTGCCCCGCACCGTACCGCCGGCGGCGTTGATCACCCGCATCGCCATGCCGGCCTTGCGCGCGTCGTTCACCGCCACCGTCGCCTCCACCAGCCGCGTCGGCGCGCCGGCGTCCTGCGCGATGCGTGTCAGCGCCAGCGTGTCCTTCGGAAAGCAGCTTCCGCCGAAGCCCGGTCCCGGGTGCAGGAATTTCCGCCCGATCCGCCCATCCAGCCCGATGCCGCGCGCCACGTCGTGAATATCCGCGCCCACCCGCTCGCACAGATCGGCCATTTCGTTGATGAACGTCACCTTCATCGCCAAAAATGAGTTGCCGGCATATTTGATCAGCTCGGCGGTCTCGATCCCGGTGAAAACAATCGGCGCCTCGATCAGATATAGCGGCCGATACAGCCGACGCAGCACCTCACGCGCCATCTCCGTCTCGCACCCGATCACCACGCGGTCGGGCCGCATGAAATCGCCGATGGCGTTGCCCTCGCGCAGAAATTCCGGGTTGGACGCCACATGCACGTCGAATTCCGGCCGCACCCGCTGCAGGATCTCCGCCACCCGCCGCCCGGTGCCCACCGGCACGGTGGATTTCGTCACGATCACGGTCGGGCGTTGCAACACGCGCGCCACCTCTTCCACGGCGGCGAACACATAGGTCAGGTCCGCATGCCCATCGCCGCGCCGCGAGGGTGTGCCCACCGCGATAAACACCGCCTCGGCGCCGTCCACGGCCGACGCCAGATCGCCGCCGAACGACAGCCGCCCGGCCGCCACATTCTCCGCCACCAGCTTGTCCAGCCCCGGCTCGTAGATCGGAAGCCGTCCGTCGAGCAGCGCCGTGCGCTTGGCCTGATCGGCCTCCACAACCGCCACCTCGTTGCCGAATTCGGCGAAGCAGGCGCCCGAGACAAGGCCCACGTAACCGCCGCCGATCACTGCGATGCGCATAGGCCGCCCCTTGTTCGCTGGTCATAAAACGTTGTTTTCGCGGCCGCACAGCTACGCGATCGGGCGAGGGCGGTCAAACCGTATGCGCCAGAGCGATCCCACCGCTCAGGGATCGATCACCTCGGCGCACCCGTCGGTCGGCGCCGCCGCGAGGTGCCCCACCAGCGGCACGATCTTCAACACCGCAGACCCCACACGACACGGCGCCGCTGCCACGCCGCAGCCGGACAGGGTCAACAAAACGCCGAGCACACCCGCGCTCCTCATCATCACCGACATGTGGGCCTTGCTCCTTCTCGTCGCATCCGCGACATCTGGCGCGTCATCCTGCCCCATCGGCGGCGGGCATGCGATGCGCAAATCCCCGAGGTGCCAGATGCCCGTCTCCCCAGGCTTTCGTCCATCCACCGCGCACAGCCTGCTGGGCGACGCGTTCTACGACGTGGTGACGGCGGCCGATTTCCCCGCCCACACGCTGCGCTTTCGCAACCAGGAATGGGCCGCCCGCGTGGGGCTGGACACGCTGACGGCCGACGAATGGATCGCGCATTTCGCACACTTCGTCCCGCTGCCCGGCAGCTTCGAACAGCCGCTGGCACTGCGCTACCACGGCCACCAGTTTCGCCATTACAACCCCGATCTCGGCGACGGCCGCGGCTTCCTGTTCGCTCAGATGCACGACCTCCACGACCACCGCCTGCTCGATCTCGGCACCAAAGGCAGTGGCACCACGCCGTGGTCACGCGGCGGCGACGGCCGGCTCACGCTGAAGGGTGGCGTGCGCGAGATCCTGGCAACCGCCATGCTCGAGGCCCAGGGCGTCAACACGTCGAAAACCTTCAGCCTCATCGAAACCGGCGAAGACCTCGTCCGTGGCGACGAGCCGTCGCCCACGCGCTCCGCCGTCATGGTGCGCCTGAACCACTCCCATATCCGCATCGGAAGCTTCCAAAGACTGTCCCATCTCGGCGACACCCAGGGCCTGCAACGCCTGATGGACCACAGCATCCGCACCCACATGCCGCAGATCTGGGTGGACGACCTGGCCGCCCGCACCGCAGCCTTCCTGGCCGAGGTCGCGCGCCGCGTCGCCCGCATGGGCGCCGGTTGGATGGCGGCGGGTTTCGTGCACGGTGTGCTCAACACCGACAACATCAACATCACCGGCGAGAGCTTCGACTATGGGCCGTGGCGCTGGATGGAAACCTACAACCCAGAGTTCACCGCCGCCTATTTCGACCATGGCGGGCTCTACGCCTATGGCCGCCAGCCCGAGGCGCTGTTGTGGAACCTGGCCCGCCTCGGCGGCTGCCTGCTCGAACTCGCCGACAAACCAACCCTCGAAGCCGCCCTCGCGCCCTTCTGGGACATGCTCCAGGCCGATTTCGCCACAGCCCTGGTGCGCAGGCTCGGCCTGCAATCGCGCAGTGCGGCAACCGATGCGGCAGCCGATGCCGCTTTGGGCCACGCGCTGTTCGCCTTCCTCGCCGAGTCGCAGGCCCCGTTCGAGCAGGTGTTCTTCGACTGGTTTACCGGTCTCGAAAGCACCCGTCGCGCCGCATCCGGCCCCAACGCCGCCTTCTACGCGCACGAAAGCTTCGCCCCCGTGCGCGCCGCGCTCGAAGCCTACCGCCCCGCCCCCGGCGCCACGCTCGCCCACCCGTATTTCCAGAAGCCGGCCCCCTGCACCCTGCTGATCGCGGAGGTCGAGGCGCTCTGGGCCCCCATCGCCACCCACGACGACTGGTCTGGTCTTGACGCCAAGCTCGCCCATATCGCTGAAATGGCCGACGCTTACGGCACCAGGCCCACCGGAGACGCCGCATGACCCTCCCCGACCTCACCTTCCGCCGCAACAACGGCGAGACGCAAAGCCTCGCCGACTACAGCGGCCGCGTGCTGCTCATCGTCAACGTCGCCTCGCAATGCGGCTTCACGCCCCAATACGTCGGCCTGCAAGACCTTCAGGCGCGCTATCACGACCGGGGTTTCGACGTGCTGGGCTTCCCCTGCGACCAGTTCGGCCACCAGGAGCCCGGCACCGACGCGGACATCGCCAGCTTCTGCACCCAGCGCTTCGGCGTCACCTTCCCGCTCGCCGCCAAGATCGACGTGAACGGCCCGCGCGCCGACGCCTTGTTCGTGCACCTGAAATCGCAGAAAGGCGGCCTGCTCGGCAGCGCCATCAAGTGGAATTTCACCAAGTTCCTGGTCGGCCGCGACGGCGCGGTGCTGGAACGCTTCCCACCCACCACCAAGCCCGAGGCGATCGCGCGATCGATCGAGGCGGCATTGGCCATTGGTGCGGACGGCGGGACTTGAACCCGCACTCTCAAAGAGAAACAGATTTTCTTCCCACTTCGACTTTCGCCGCCGCCGGGCAAGCGCACCCGGCGTTCGTGGTCTGGACTGTCCCTTCATCCTGACCGGGGAAAACCCCGGCGTTAGATGCCACCCGTCCAGTCTCTACACCTTCCCCCGGCCGGCCGTGGTCTTGGGGGGCTTGGCTCGGGATTGGCCTGGAGCCTCGCGGCCCGTTAGCGTTCCCCGACTTTGAGCGGTTCTGCTCCGCGGATTTCCCCGCGGGCACTCCAATTGAAGTCTGCTGCGTCTACCGATTTCGCCACGTCCACACCGCACCGGCTCTCGCATGATCACGCCGCGCCGTAAAGTGTCGCCTTGTCTGGTGAACCGGCAACGCCGGCCCTATGTAGGGTCATGATCTGGGGATGAAGTGCATGCGCGGTTTGGCTTTGAAGGCGTTGGTGGCCGCAATCTCGATCGCCCTGCCCGCTCTGGCGGCGCCCGCCCGGGCGGTCGAACTGGCCGCGCACGAGGCCACGTACAAACTCAGCCTCGAGACCGCGCGCGGCGGCGACATCACATCCGCCAGCGGCACCATGACCTACCAGGTGATCGACGCATGCGACGGCTGGGCGGTGCGCCAGCGCCTGCAGATGAAGCTCACCAACCAGGACGGCCAGGACATCGACATGGTGTCCGACTACACCACCTACGAAGGCAAGGACGGGCTTTCCCTGCGCTTTCGCATGCGCCAGACCACCGAGCAGGCCGTGACATCGGAAGTCTCGGGCGACGCCACGCTCACCAAAACCGGCGGCCCCGGCACGGTCACCTACACGCTGCCCGAGGGACTCACGAAGGAGCTTCCTGCCGGCACCGTGTTCCCCACCGCGCATACCGAGGCGTTCCTCGATGCCGCTGCCGCCGGCAAGAAATTCATCGCCCTGCCGCTGTTCGATGGCACCGGCCCCAATGGCGCGCAGGACAGCTCGGTGGTCATCACCGGCTGGGATCAACCGGCGGAAACCAAATGGGCGCCGCTGGCGGCACTTCCCAGCGGCCGTGTGCGAATTGCCTTCTTCGACCGTGAGCAAGGCAAGCAGCAGCCGGATTACGAGGTGTCGATGCGCTATTACGCCAACGGCGTGGCCGACGCGCTGTCGATGGATTTCGGCGATTTCGTGATGGGCGGGAGCCTGGAAACACTGAAGATCACCAAGCCCGGCTGCTCGTGATCACGGCTTCGCGCTGAACCCGCGACCCCGTCCGATCGTGTCGGCGCCAAAGCGATCGCGCAGCGCGTCCACCGCCTTCTGCGCCGCAAGCCCCTTGATGGCGTCGGGGTCCGCCAGATCGGGCCGGTCGGCCGTCGCCCGGTCGGCCAAGGGGTTGGCCCCGATGCCGATCAGCCGAAACGGCGTGCCGTCCACCTCGCGCTGCAGCAGCGTCCGCGCGGCGGCGAACAGCCGGTCCGGCAGAACCGTCGGCTGCGACAGCCGCTGCGTGCGGGTGCGGCTGGCGAAGGTCGCCGTCTTCAGCTTCAGCACCACGCCGCCGGCCGCGAGATCCTGCTCGCGCAGCCGCCGCGCCAGCTTTTCGCACAAGGCCCATAGCGGCCGCTCCAGGTCCGCCGATGTGGCGAGATCCACCCCGAACGTGGTCTCGGCGCTCACCGATTTCGTCTCGCGCGCGGGATCGACGGGCCGCGGATCGATGCCCCTCGCCCGCGCCCGCAACCCCGGCCCATCGTCGCCCAGCAGCCGCCGCATGTCCTGATCCGACAGGGCCTGGAGATGGCCGAGCCGGGTCAGCCCCCGCGCCGCGAGCCTCTTCTCCAACGCCGGCCCCACGCCGGGCAACAGACGCACCGATTCGGGCGATAGCAGTGCTGCCGCCTCGTCGCCGATCACGCAGAACCCGCGCGGCTTGTCCCGCCCGGCGGCGATCTTGCCCATCAGCCGGTTATGCGCGAGCCCGATCGAGATCGTCACCCCCACCTCGCGCTCCACCTCCAGCGCCAGCCGGGCTAGCATCACCGCCGGCGGCGCGCCATGCAGCGCCTGCGTGCCCCGCAGATCCAGCGCCGCCTCGTCGATCGAAAGCGGCTGCATCAGCGGCGTGAGCTTGCCCATCAGGCCGCGGATCTGGCGCGACGCGGCGCTGTATTTCGCGAAATCCGGGCGGATGACCACCGCATCCGGGCACGCCGCCAGCGCCTTGAACATCGGCATGGCAGACCGCACGCCATAAATCCGCGCCACGTAGCAGGCCGCCGTCACCACCCCGCGCTGCCCCCCGCCCACGATCACCGGCAGCGACGCCAGCTCCGGCCGGTCCCGCTTTTCCACGCTGGCGAAAAACGCATCGCAATCGACATGCGCCACCGCCAGGTCGAACAACTGCGCATGGCGCACAATCCGGCGCCCGCCGCAACGCGGGCAGGAAGGGGCCTCGCCCGCCGTGCTCCCGCAATCGCGACACAGGCCCGGGATCATGCGCCCCCGGTCATCCCGGCGGCTTCTCCGGCCACAGCCACGCGGCGCCGCGCACGCCGGAACTGTCGCCGTGGCGGTTCTGCACCACCGGCGTCTCCACGAAATCGGAAAACACGTAGCGCTTCATCGCCTGCGGCACGTCGGTATAAAGATGCGCCATGTTCGACAGCCCGCCGCCCAACACGATCACGTCGGGGTCGATCATGTTGATGATGACGGCCAAGCCGCGCGCCATCCGGTCGGTATGCCGGGCCAAAGCGGCGGCGGCGGCGATGTCTCCGGCGGCGGCCCGCACCGGCAGCCGCGCGGCGTCCTTGGCGTCCGGCCCGTCGCAATCGCGCGCCAGGGAGGGCCCGGCCACCCACAGTTCCATGCAGTTATGCTTGCCGCACCAGCATTTCGGACCGGGTGTCTCCTCCGCGCGCGGCCAGGGTAGGGGTGTGTGCCCCCATTCGCCGGCAATCCGGTTGCGGCCCTCCAGCACGCGGCCGTCCACCACGATGCCGCCGCCGCAGCCGGTGCCGATGATCACGCCGAACACCACGCCATAGCCGGCCCCGGCCCCGTCCGCCGCCTCGCTGAGCGCGAAGCAGTTGGCGTCGTTGGCCACCTTCACCTGCCGCTTCAGCCGGGCGGACATGTCGGCGTCGAAGCGCTGGCCGTTGAGCGCGATCGTGTTGGCGTTCTTCACCATGCCGGTGGTGGCGGAGATCACGCCGGGTATGCCGATCCCCACGCTGCCCACGCCGCCCAGCCTGTGCTCGATGGCGCCCACCACCTCAGCGATCGCATCCAGCGTCTCGGGATAGCCGGACGGTGTGGCCACGCGGTGGCGCATCCGTTCGGCGCCATCGGCGCCAAGGGCGATGCCCTCGATCTTGGTGCCGCCGAGGTCGATGCCGATGCGAAAATCGTAAGAGTTCATTGTGCCTGCTTTGTTCATGTCAGTCTGCAATGATTGGCGCGCTTGCTCAACGGCGCAGCCCATCCCAAAGTGCCGCCCTGGGAGATACGATTGTCCATGACGGAAACCATTCTCGATGTGAAGGGCATGTCCTGCCCGCTGCCGGTGCTGCGAACGAATAAAATCCTGCGCGGCCTGTCCGGCGGCGCACGCCTGCGCGTGCTTGCCACAGACCGCGCCGCCGTGGCCGACATGCAGGCGTTCTGCCGCGAGACCGGCCACGCCTTGCTGGCCATGAGCGAGGATGCCGGCGTGTTCAGCTTCGTCATCCGCAAAAAGGCCTGAGCCCATGCCCGTGGCGCTGATCACACACCTGGCTTGCCTCGAACACGACACCGGCCCCTTCCATCCCGAATGCGCGGACCGGCTGCGGGTGATCCTCGCCGCACTGGAAGCCGAGGAATTCCAGGCCCTTCTGCGCGAGCAGGCGCCGCGCGCCACCGAGGCGCAACTGGCGCTGGTGCATCCGCGCGCGCATATCAGCCGCATCCTCGGCACCGTGCCGGACCCGGGGGACTCGATCGCGCTGGATGCCGACACGCTGATGAGCCACGGCAGCGCCGAGGCAGCGCTTCGCTGCGTGGGCGGGGCCATCATGGCCGTCGACGCCGTGATGGAGGGCTGGGCGAGCCGCGCGTTTTCCGCCGCCAGACCCCCCGGCCATCATTGCGAACGCGACGCCCCCATGGGTTTTTGCCTCTTCGCCACCGCCGCCATCGCCGCGCGGCACGCCCAGGCGCGCTGGGGCCTGACCAGGGTGGCGGTGCTCGATTTCGACGTTCATCACGGCAACGGCACGCAGGACATCTTCCAGGCCGACCCCACGCTGTTCTACGGCTCCTCGCACCAATACCCCTGCTACCCCGGCACCGGCGCCGCCAGCGAATCCGGCGTCGGCAACATCGTCAACGTCCCCCTGGCGCCCGGCAGCGGACCCGCGGCCTTTCGCGCCGCCTGGAACGACGTGATCCTGCCCGCGCTCGACGCCTTCGCGCCCGAGCTCATCATCGTCTCCGCCGGGTTCGACGCCCACAAGGCCGACCCGTTGGCCCAGCTGCGCGTGGAAACCGCGGATTTCGCCTGGCTGACCCAGGCCCTGCTCGACCGAGCCCGCACCCATTGCGCGGGCCGTCTCGTCTCGGTGCTGGAAGGCGGCTACGACCTCGCGGCGCTGGCGGAATGTGCGGCCGCGCATGTGCGCGTTCTGATGCAGGGGTGACACAGTGCGGCCCGCACTGCCGACCACGGGGGCGATAAGGGGTTGGCGTTGCCTTGAACTCCCGTTACCACCCGTCCCTTGCCGTGGATTGTCTCGGTCACATGGAGTTCCGGCATGTCCGGCGCAAAAACCAAATCAGCGTTGACGGCCGCCACTGTGCCCAACGACGTCGCCGCGATGTCGTTCGAGGATGCGCTCGCCGAGCTCGAGCGTATCGTCAAAGGCCTCGAAGGCGGCCAGCAGAAGCTGGAGGACGCGATCGGCGCCTACGAGCGCGGTGCGGCGCTCCGCGCCCATTGCGAGGCCAAGCTGGCGGAGGCGGACGCGCGCGTGCAAGCCATCGTGGCCGCCGCCGATGGCACACTCTCGCTGCGGGCGGAGCCCTGACATGATGAGCGATCTCAACGTCTTGACACTATCCGACGCCCTGGCCCAGGCGGCAGGCGAGGTGGAGCAGGCGCTCGGTGACCTGCTGCCGGTGCCCGACGGCGCCGAAGCCCGCGTGGTCCACGCCATGCGCTACGCCGTGCTCGGCGGCGGCAAGCGCATGCGCGCCTTCATGGTGATGGAAACCGCCACCCTGTTCGGCGTCGACCGCCGCTGCGCCGCCCGCGTGGCCGCCGCGGTCGAGATGCTGCACGCCTATTCACTCGTGCACGACGACCTGCCCGCCATGGACGATGACGATGTCCGCCGCGGCAAACCCTCCACCCACAAGGCGTTCGACGAGGCCACCGCCATCCTCGCCGGCGACGCCCTGCAAACCCGCGCCTTCGAGGTGCTGGCCGAGCACGACACCCATTCCAACGCCGACGCCCGCTGCGAGCTGGTGCTGGCGCTCGCCGCCGCGTCCGGCGCGCGTGGCATGGTCGGCGGCCAGATGATCGACATCGACGCCGAGGGCAAAACCCTCACGGCAGACGAGATCGGCCGCCTTCAGGCGCTGAAAACCGGCCGCTTGATCCAGTTCTCCGCCGAGGCCGGGGCCATCCTCGGTCGCGCCAACCAGATGCAGCGCCACCTGCTGGCCAGCTACGGCCGCGATGTCGGCGCCGCCTTCCAGATCGCGGACGACATCCTGGACGTCGAGGGCACCGCCGAGGACGTGGGAAAGGCCACCGGCAAGGACGCCGCCGCCGGGAAAGCCACGCTGGTGGCAATCCTCGGCCTCGACCGCGCCCGCGCCCAGGCCGACGCGCTGTCCGTCCAGGCCGCCAGCCATCTCGACAGTTTCGGCGACAAGGCCGCGCATCTGCGCGCGCTCGCCGCTCTCGTCGTCGCCCGGAAAAGCTGAGTCGCCCTCATGAACGCCCCGATCATCGCCCCCCGCCCCAAGACCCCCACGCTGGACCGGGTGCGCTCGCCCGCCGACATGCGGAATTTTTCGGGCGAACAGCTGCAGGCTCTGGCCGACGAGCTGCGTGCCGAGACGATCGATGCGGTGTCCACCACCGGCGGCC
>JANYFG010000111.1 GCA_025362815.1 Rhodospirillales bacterium | reverse complement strand
ACCGCAACCGGATAGAACAACGACGATCAAAAGCATCCATGCCCGCACCGGTCGTCCCCCTGTCATCTGAGTCGTGTCATCTGGGTCGTGATTTCCGCCGATCTTCAGGCTCGATCATGATGCGTTTGGGTTGATTAACCCGAACGCATAAACATGATCGATCAAACAAGAGTAGAGCGTGATGATTTTGCTTCTGCTCAAAATCATCACGCTCTAATACGGCATCGCCATCGGCTTGCATGCAGATGCCTCATGCGTGGTGCAGCAAAGGATGGCACAGTTTCACGGGTGATCATGACCTTCTTTTCGCGGCACAGTCTTCGAAACCACGATGTCCTGTCATATGCGTGCATGGGGCTGATGCTCATGTTCGGCCTCTTGGCGAGCGTGTATTTTCGATCCGTGAATGCCGCACCCGGCGAAACCGGGCTGGCCGCGATCGGCTTCCTGCAAACAGGTTCGTTCAGCAATCCGTATCTTCTGCCAACCGGGCCCACAGCCCATGTCTCCCCGTTGCCCACCGGCCTGGTGGCGGCGATCTACGCCATGGCAAGCGGCAATTCGCCCCTCGCGCGCGCGGTGCTCAGCATCGTCTGCCTTGCCGCCTATGGTTTGAATACCGTGATGGTGTTGGCGTTCTGCCGTTCGCAGGGGTTGGGGCCCACGGCACGGGCGGTGGCACTGGTGGCCACGTGCCTCGTCCCCGCGCAATTGCTTCCATCGATCATCGAATACCGCCAGTGGGACCAGCCGTTTGCCGCCCTGATCCTCACGGCAGGTCTTTTGGTCTGCAGCGCACCCGCTCGTCCCCACGGGGTCTTTCGGCGGCCAGACATCGCAATGGCACTGCTGGCCGGCGCCGCTTTTCTGACATCGCCGTCGATCGTGCCCGCCATGATGGTGGGTTTGATACTGGTGATCTGGCAAACGCGCGGAGGCAGCCATTGGCTTTCGATGATGATCCGCTGCGGCCTCATCATGACCGTCATGGTGGTGCCGTGGGGTTTGAGAAACCAGGCGGATCTTGGCAAATTCATCCTCACCCGGTCGAATTTCGGGCTGGAGCTGGCAGTCGGCAACAACGATCTCGCCACCGGATATTCACCGCTCGACACCACCATTCATCCACATGATTCACAGGCGGCGGCCGAGCGCGTGGCGACGATCGGTGAAGTCGCCTACATGGGCGAGATGTCGGCGAAAGCCATCGCGTGGATCAAGGCCAACCCTTACGAATTCACGCGATTGACACTGATCCGCACACGGCTTTTGCTCCTGCCGCCTCTCGCCTTCGGAGGATGGCTTCCTGTCGTGGGCACCCTCGCCGGCGGCCTTTTGCTGATGACGCTCACCACCCTCAAATGGATCGGCATCGGCCGCGCCCTGCTCCGGCGGGACCGCATCGTGCTTTGGCTAGCCTTCTGTCTGTTGCCGATAGCCCCTTACGCCATCACGCATGTATCGGCGCGCTACCTGTATCCGGTCTTCTTCACCTCGTTGTGTCTCTGTTGCAGCGTCGTCGACGGTCTTGCCCGCCTTCGGCCAAACAGGATCACACGGAAAAATACTTTGCCCGCGCGTTGAGCACCACGATGGCGCTGGTCGATTGTTCCGGATGCAACTGGAACTCATCGGACAGGTCCACCCCGATGCGTTCGGCTCCGAGCAGCTTCAACAAGGCGCCCTGGTCCTCGAGCCGCGGGCAGGCCGGATAGCCGAACGAGTAACGGCTGCCGCGATAGGCCTGGCCCAGCATTTTCTCGATGTCTCGGTCATCCTCGGCGGCGAAGCCCAACTCGGCGCGGATGCGCTTATGCGTCACCTCCGCCATCGCCTCGGCCATCTCGACGGACAGGCCGTGCAGATACAGATAGTCCTGATAACGATTGTCCTCGAACCACACCCGCGCGGTGTCGGACGCCTTCTGGCCGACGGTCACGACCTGCAAGCCGATCACGTCGCGCTCGGCGTCGTCCACGTCGCGGAAGAAGTCGGCGATGCATTCGCCATCTTCCTTCGGCTGGCGGGGCAACGCGAAGCGGCACAACTCGGTGGTGCCGTCCTGGTCGAACACGATAAGATCGTTGCCCTGGCCGGCGGCCTTCCAATAGCCGTAGGCGGCCTGCGGCTTCAGAATGTCCTGCTCCTCGCATATGGTGAGCATGCGGCGCATCACCGGGCGGAGTTCCTGTTTCGCCCAGCTGAGAAAATCGGTGAGGTCGCGGCCCTGTTTGCGAAAGCCCCACTGGAATTGATACAGGCTGCGTTCGTTGATGAACGGCACAACGGACTTCGCCGCCGCCTCCACCACGCGCGCACCCCAGAACGGCGGTGTGATGACCGGCTGATCCTGCGTCATGCGCCGGCGACGCGCCTGGACCTGCGCCACGTCCACCGGGCGAAAGGCATTGACATCGGCCTGGCCCAGGGTGCGCTTGGTGTTGCGCGCCTTGCCGGAGCGTTTGGATTGCAGCACGGCCAAATAGTCGTCGAACCCGTTGCCCGTGACGCGATCCATCAGATGCAACCCATCGAACGCATCGCGCGCATAGGCCACCCGACCGCAGGCATAGGCACGCACGCAGTCATCCTCGACATAGTTGCGCGTGAGCGCGGCGCCGCCCAGCAGAACCGGAACATCCAGTCCCTGCCGGGACATTTCTTCCAGGTTCTCCCGCATCACCACCGTGGATTTCACCAGCAGCCCGCTCATGCCGATGGCGTGGGCCTTATGCTCGCGCACCGCCGCCACCATGTCGGCCAGGCCCACCTTGATGCCGAGATTGACCACGCGGTAGCCGTTGTTGGTCAGGATGATGTCGACCAGGTTCTTGCCGATGTCGTGCACATCGCCCTTCACGGTGGCGAGCACGATGGTGCCTTTCTCCTGGCCGGCCACGCGCTCCATCAACGGTTCCAGATGCGCCACGGCGGCCTTCATCGTCTCGGCCGACTGCAACACGAACGGAAGCTGCATCTTGCCGGCGCCAAACAGCTCGCCCACCACCTTCATGCCGTCGAGCAGGATGTCGTTGATGATCGCAAGCGGCTTGTGCGTGACGAGCGCCGCGTCGAGCTCATCGGCGAGGCCCTTGCGGTCGCCATCGATGATCCGGTCCTTGAGGCGGCCTTCCACGGTGGGCGAGCGAACCTTCTTGACGGCATCGACTAGTTTACGATCGGCGAAGATCTCCAACAGTTTCTGCAAGGGGTCGTAGCCCTCCTCGCGCCGATCGAAGATCAGGTCCTCGCAGACCTTCAGTTCGTCCGCCGCGATGAGATGCAGCGGGCGGATTTTCGACACATGCACAATGGCGCCCGACATACCCGCCTTGACGGCGTGATCGAGGAACACCGAGTTGAGCACCGCACGGGCGGCCGCGTTGAGGCCGAACGAGATATTCGAAAGCCCAAGGATGATCTGAATGTCCGGGAATTTATCCCGGATCAGCTTGATCCCCTCAAGGGTCCACTGACCCAGCTTGCGATCATCCTCGTTGCCGGTGGCGATCGTGAAAGTGAGCGGATCGATCAGCAGGTCGGATTGCTGCAAGCCGTGCTGCGTGCAGGCGAACTCCACGAGCCTGCTGGCAACGGCAAGTTTCGATTCCGCGGTCTTGCACATGCCCTCTTCGTCGATGGTCAGCGCAATGACGGCGGCGCCGAACTTCTTCGCCAGGATCAGCCGGTCTTCCGCCGCCTGCTCGCCATCCTCGAAATTGATCGAGTTGATGATGGGCTTGCCGCCATGCAGCTTCAACGCGTGCTCGAGCACGATCGTCTCGGTGCTGTCGATCACCAGCGGTGAGTTCACCGACGAGGTGAAGCGGGTGATGACCTCGCTCATCTCATAGATCTCGTCGCGCCCGACAAAGGCGGTGCAGATGTCGAGGCTGTTGGAGCCTTCGGCGATCTGATCGCGGCCCATCGCCACGCAGCCGTCCCAGTCACCGGTTTCCTGCAACTCGCGCCACTTCTTCGAACCGTTGGCGTTGCAGCGTTCGCCGATGGAAAAATAGGAATTCTCCTGACGCAGCGGCACCTGTTGGTAAAGGCTCGCCACCGACGGCATCCACACCACGCTGCGGCTCACCGGCGCCGGCCGGTATTCCCCGCGACGTCGCAGCATCTGGTCCAGCGCCGCGATATGCTCGATCGACGTGCCGCAACAGCCGCCGATCAAATTCACGCCGTCCTCGGCCACGAAACGCTCCACCCAGGTGGCCATTTCGGCGGCGCCAAGCGGGTAATGCGTGGCGCCATCCACCAGCTCCGGCAGGCCGGCATTTGGCTGGATGCTGATCAGGCCTGGCCAGTTGGTGGCGAGCCAGCGCACATGCTCCGCCATTTCCTGTGGCCCGGTGGCACAGTTCAGGCCCATCAGCGGCACATCCAGCGCCTGGATCACCGTGGCGGCGGCGGCGATATCCGGCCCCACCAGCAGTGTGCCGGTTGTTTCAACCGTAACCTGCACGAAGATGGGCGTGTCGGTTCCGGCCGCGCGCCGCGCGATCTTGGCGCCGTTCACGGCAGCCTTGATCTGCAACGTGTCCTGGCAGGTCTCGATCAGAATAGCGTCCACACCCCCGGCGATCAGGCCACGGCATTGCTCGGCCAGCCCCGCTTCGAGCGGATCATAGGCGATGTTGCCGAGCGACGGCAGCTTGGTGCCGGGGCCGACGGAGCCCACCACGAAGCGATGCCGCCCATCGGCAAAGGTCTCCGCCGCCTCACGCGCCAACTCGGCGGCAACCTTGTTGATCTCGTAGGCCCGGTCAGCAAGATCGAATTCGGCGAGCGTGATGGGCGAGCCGCCGAAGGTGTTGGTCTCCACCATGTCGGCGCCTGATTCGAAGTAGCCGCGATGAATTTCGCGCACCAGGTCAGGGCGCGAGAGATTGAGGATCTCGGTGCAGTTTTCCTGATTCCAGTAGTCACGCTCAACGTCGAGGGTCAGCGCCTGGACACGGCTTCCCATGCCGCCGTCGCAAAGCAGAACCTGGCGGCGGAGGGTATCGAGGAGGTGCGGACGGGTCATCGTGTGGTCTCCAGCGCGAAGGCTTGCGCAACGGCATCGGGGGCGGGAACGGGGGCGCGCGTGGCGGACCAGAGGCGAACCTCGAGCGGGCCGGGCACCGCGGCGGTGCGAAGATCGATCAGCGTGTCGCCCAGAAGGGCGCTCATGCGGGCGTCGGAAAAGCCGGGCCAGCGATGCGCCAGGCGTGTCATGCAGGCGGCGTTGTCGTGCGGGCCGAGGTCGACGACCACGAGAGTGCCGCCGGGGCGCAGCACTCGAACGGCCTCGGCCAGGGCGGCGGCCGGGTCTTCGGCATAATGCAGCACCATCTGAAGCACCACATGATCGAAAGACGCATCGGCCATCGGCAGGCGATACATGTCACCCAACCGCACCGCGCAGTGTGTCAGCCCGGGGCGCGACAGGCGGGCACGCGCCAAAGCCAACATGGCGCGGCTGGCATCCAGCCCCACGCCCACGCTGATACGCGGCGCCAGCAGCTCCAGCATCTGTCCGGTACCGGTGCCGACATCGAGCAGCTTGCCCATCTGGGCGGGCAACGAAGCGAGCAGGGCCTGCTGGATGTCGTCGGCATTGAGGTCGAGCGCGTGCATCTCGTCCCACTCGGCACCGCGTTTTTGGAAGCTCTCGGTCGCGATCCGGGCGCGCTCGGCCAATACGCGAGCGGCCTGGCGGCGATCGGCGGCCAGCACGGTGTCGTCGTCGGGAAGCCGTTCGAGCAGGGCGCGGGCCAGCGAGCCGGTGGCGGTTTCAGCCGATGGCAGGGCGAACCACACATTGGCCCCTTCGCGCGTGCGCTCCAGAAGGCCCGCCTCGCCGAGCAGGCGCAGATGCCGGGACAGGCGTGGCTGCGACTGGCCGAGAATTTCCGTGAATTCCATCACGCAGAACGTGCCGCGCGCCACCAGCGCCAGAATGCGCAATCGTGTGGGCTCAGCGCAGGCCCGCAAGCCGTTTAACAACTGTTCCATCGCTCCTATATCGTATAAACATATCCTTATGTCCAGTGAGTTCCCGGGAGATGTCCCTTGTATATCGACGCGCGCATACCGGTGATCTTCGGCGCCATCGCTGACGCGGGGCCCGACGACGCCTTGCTCATCGAAGGCGATGCCGACGCGCCCGCCGATCGCGTGGTGGTGCGCCTGATGGCCGATGCCTTGCCGGAGCATGTTGCCGGCTGCGTGTGCTGCGTGCCGCGTAGCGCCGCCGGATCGGCCCTGGCGGGGCTGTTTTTGGCGCGCGGCCGGGGCGACGTGGCCTATTTCCGCCGCGTTTTCGCCGTCACGTCCGATCCGGATGCCATCGCGGCGGCGATCGAGGAGGACATGCTGGCGTCTGGCTGGTTTCGCCGCAGCTAGAACACGGTGATCCGGTGAGGTTACCCGGGCACGTCGGCATCGCCCGGCCCGAGAGTGCGCTGCATGTAGACGGTGTCCAGCCAGCGGCCGAATTTCAGCCCGGTGGCGTGCAGCACGCCCACCTTGCGAAAGCCCAGGCTGGTGTGGACGCCGATGGAGCCGATATTCTCGGAATCCCCGATGACGGCGATCATCTGCCGGTAGCCGGCCTCCGTTGCGGCCTGCACCAGGGCCACGACCAGCGCTTTGCCGACACCTTGGCCGCGCACATCCTCGCGAACGTAGATGCTGTCCTCGGCGGTGAAGCGGTAAGCGGAGCGGTCGCGTATCTGTTGATAATAGCCGTAGCCGGCCACCCCCGTGGCATCCGCGGACACGATCCAGCCCCAGCCCTTGCCGGTGACATGGCGCCAGCGTTCGGCCATCTCCTCAACCGAGGGAGGGATTTCCTCGAACGTGCCCGTGCCATGCAGCACGTGATGCGCGTAAATCGCCTGGATTTCGGCGATATCCGCCTCGACAGCGGCTCGGATCAGCATCGAACTTTATCTTTTCTTCATAAGAAGACGCTATCGTGTCGTCAGATCTGTCGTTTGGGAAGGGCAGCAGAAAGGTTTTGATGCCTGTCACGGGTTGGTTTGTGGTAGGCGAAGGGTCGCGGATGGGCGATGCGGCGTGGCTGCACGGCCCAACAAAGCCGTGGGCGTTGAATGGGTTGGACGCCGCAACGATAAGTTGATGCGGTTTGGATTGCACAGGCGGCCGGACGCGGGGCCTGTCGGCAATGGAGGGTGTGATGATGGATTCGATTGACAGCCAGTTCCAGGGCCCCGCCGATGCGCCGCGTTCTCCCTATGGCGGCGGCGACGGCACGCCGCGCACGCCTCTCGAGATCCGCGTGATGGCGGTGTTGGCCGCCGCGCAGTTCCACGGGTTCGAACTCGACCGGGACGACCTTCGTGTGGCGAAGGGCGAGGTGCCGCCACCGGCCGCTTTCGTGCGGTGGCTGCGCAATGCCGGCATGTGGGCGCGGGCGAGCAACCTGAAATGGCGCCAGCTGGTGGCGATGAGCGATGCGCGCCCGGTGGTGTTGCTGCTCAACGACGGCAGCGCCGCGCTGATGGTGCGCACGGATGCGCAACGCAATATCGTTTGGGTGAAGGACCCCTCGGCCTCGTTCGAATCCGACCCCGTGGCGGTGGACGAGCTGCGGCTGTCGCAGGCGTGGTCTGGCCTGGTGCTGATGCTGCGCCCGGAGCGCGGCCTGGCGCAGGATGATCAGCCCTTCAGCTTCCAATGGGTCGTCAACCTCGTGATGGTCGAGAAGAAGCTGCTGCGCGACGTTGTTGTGGGCTCGGTGACACTTGCCATTCTCACAATCTTTCCGCCGCTGATCATCATGACGGTGGTGGACCGGGTGGTGACGCATCGCAGCTGGTCCACACTCGTGTTGATCAGCGTTGTGCTGGGCGTGGCCACGATCTACGAGATGATCATCAACTGGAGCCGGCGACAGCAAATTCTATACGTGGCAACCCGGCTCGATTCGAAGCTGGGGCTTTACACGTTCCGGCGTCTGCTGGGCCTGCCGATCGATTTCTTCGAGCGTAAACCGGCGGGCGAAATCATGCATGCGCTGCATGAAACCAGCAAGGTGAAGCAGTTCCTGACCGGGCGCATGCTCACAACCGCGCTGGATCTGATCACCCTGCTGATCGTGCTGCCGGTACTCTTCATTTTGAGCCCCATCCTGACCTGGATCGTGATCGCGTGCGCCGCCTGCATCCTGTTGATCATCATCGCTTTCATGGGGCCTTATCGCCGTCTTTACGGCAAGTATATCGCCGCTGAAATCGCGAAAAGCGTGACGATGGTGGAAAGCATTCACGGCATCCGCACCGTCAAGTCGCTGGCGATGGAGCAGGTCCAGAAAGACGAGTGGGACAAGCGCACCGCCGCCTCTGGCGAGGCCAATCTGGCGGCGCAGAAACTGGCCAACTGGCCGGCGACGCTGGTGGCGCCGTTCGAGGCGATCATGACGCGTTTCGTGGTGCTGATCGGAGCCGCGATGCTGTTGGCCGATGGCACCGGCAGCGTGGGCAGTCTTCTCGCCTTCATGATGCTCAGCGGCCGGGTTGCCAGCCCTCTGGTGTCGCTGTCCAAGTTGATCGAGGACGCGGAGGAGCAGCGCACCGCCATCGCCTATGCGTCGTCCATCCTCAACAGCCGGCCGGAGACGACCAATCCCAGCGCCGGGCTGCGGCCGCGGTTTGATGGCGCGATCACCTTCAACCGGGTGGAATTCGCCTATCCCGGCAGCAAGACGAAGGCGCTCGATGGGGTAACGTTCGATCTGGCCCCGGGCACCATGCTGGGCCTGGTTGGCCGGTCTGGCTCGGGCAAATCGACCATCACGCGTCTGCTGCAGGGCATCAATCGGGATTATGAGGGCTTCGTGAAGATCGACGGGATCGATCTGCGGGAGATCAACCTCACCCATCTGCGTCGCAGTTTTGGCGTGGTGCTGCAGGACAACTTTCTGTTCCGCGGAACGATCCGGGAAAACATTCTGGCTGGCCGGCCGGGATTGACGCTGACGGATGCCGTGCGCGCCGCGCGGTTGGCCGGGGCCGAGGAGTTTATCGAGCGTATGCCGATGGGGTATGAAACCTTCATCGAGGAAGGCTCGCCCAACCTGTCTGGCGGGCAGCGCCAGCGTCTGGCGATTGCGCGCGCGCTGATCCACGACCCGCGCATTCTCATCCTCGATGAGGCGACCAGCGCGCTCGATCCGGAGAGCGAGGCGCTGGTGAACGCCAACATCAAGCGGATCGCGCATGGCCGCACGATGGTGATCGTGTCGCATCGCCTATCGTCCATCATGGATTGTCATCAGATCATGGTGATGGAGCGCGGCAAGGTGGTGGACATCGGCACGCATGACGAGCTGGTGGAGCGGTGTGACATCTACCGCCATCTGTGGATGCAGCAGAACCGCCATATGGATGCGGCGCTGGCGCGTAACGTGGCCGCGGCGGCTCTGGCGCAGGGGAACTGACCGATGGCACAGCAGCTCACCACGCTGAAAGGCCGCAAGGCTCTGATCGACGAAGCCGCGGCCAACGTGGCTCTCCTCGAATTTCAGTCGCCCACGGCCGCGTTGATCGCCAAGCCGGTGCCACCCATGGCGCATTACGCGACGTATGTGCTGGCCACCATGCTGGTGGTATTTCTGATCCTGGCTGGAACGTTGCCGATCGACCGTGTGGTGACAGCGAGTGGCCGCGTTGTGTCGCAATCGTCCAATATTCTGATCCAGCCGCTGGAAACCTCCATCGTGCGCTCCATCGACACGAAGGTGGGGGCCCGCGTGAAGGCTGGCGATCTACTGGCCCGGCTCGATCCCACGTTCAGCGGCGCCGATCTCGCATCGCTTGAGGCACAAAATAGCAGTCTGCAGGCTGAGGTTGACCGGCTGACCGCCGAAGCCGCCGGCCAGCCTTATGCCGGTGACAGCAGCCCTTCCGGGGCTTTGCAGGCTGCCATATTCAAGCAGCGCCAGGATGAGCGCGGGTTTCGGGCGGAGACCTATAAGCAAAAGATAAGCTCGCTGGCGTCGGCGGTGTTGAAGGCGGAAGGCGAAATCCGCAGCTACACGGAGCAGGTGCGCATTGCCGGCGAGATGCTGAGCGCGCGCCAGCGATTGGAGCGGGAGGGGGTGGGCAGTAAATTCAACACCCAGCAGGCGCTGAGCACGTTCACGGAATCCCAGCGGTCGTTGAACGGCGCTATCGGCACTGCCGCGGCCGGGCGGCAGGATATGGCTGCTCTGATCGCCGAGCAGAGCGGCTATATGCAGCAGGTGCGTGGTGAGACGTCGAAAGAATTGAACGACGCCACCCGGAAACTGGGCGATGTACGCGAGCAACTTTTCAAAGCCAAGCGACGCAACGAGCTGGTTGTGATGCGCGCCGAGCGCGATGCCGTGGTGTTGGCCATCGCCAACGTGTCCGTCGGCTCCGTGATGAACCCCGCCGAGCCGTTCATCACCCTGGTGCCGGACGACGCCACGCTGGAAATCGATGCCGCGATCCCGGCCACCGATGTCGGCTTCCTACGCCCGGGTGACGCCGCGGTGATCAAGTTCGATGCCTATCGTTTCTACGACCACGGCTACGCCGAGGGCCATGTGCGCGTGGTGGCGCCGGACAGCCAGGCCACGCCCACCGATGGGCCGGACAAGCCGCGTCTGGATGCGCCCCCGCTGGGCGCCACGATCTATCGGGTCAAGATTGCGATCGACAACATGAAGATGACCAACCTGCCCGCCGATTTCCGCCTACAGCCTGGTTTGAGCGCGGAGGCCGATGTGAAGGTCGGCAGCCGCACCGCTTTGAGCTACCTGATGTCGCGCTTCGTGCCGGCATTGACCGAAGGTATGCGGGAGCCGTGAGGTTGTCTGTGCAAGGCGGCGGGTAAGTCTGAATGTTCAAACGATTCTTGAGGCTGTTTCGTTCGGCCAATTCGGATTTGCGCAAGGCGCTCGCCCTGATCGAGGGCGGCCAGCGCCCCGCGGCGTTTGTTCTGCTGGCGCGCGTCGCTCCGAAGGGTTTGGTGGAAGCGGAATATCAGATTGCCCGCTCCTATCTGGAGGGCGCCGGCGTGCCCGGCAGCGGGGTCGAGGGACTTCGCTGGCTGGAGCGTGCCGCGGCCCAGGACCATCCCGCGGCGCAGGCGTTGCTCGCGGCGTTCTACGTGCAGGGCGTCCCCACCGGTGGGCCCGACGCGGCCCCTGGCGATCTGGCCGCCACCTCCACGACATTGTTCACCAACCGCGTGGAAAACCTGCCGCCTGATTTTGCGAAGGCGGCCATGTGGGCGCGCAAGGGTGCGGACGGTGGCTCGCCCGAAGCGCAGGCGTTGCTGGCCTATATGCTGCTCAGCGGCCCGGACGAGATGCGCAACGAGGCTGAATCCGAGGCGCTGTATAAGCGGGCGGCCGAGGCGAAGTCGGCGCAGGGGCTGCTTGGCTACGGAATCGCCCTGCTGAAACGGGCGAACGACCCCGAGAGCTATGTCAAAGCCCTGCAATACCTTGTGCCGGCTGCTGAAGCAGGCCTTGGCACAGCACAGTTTCTTCTTGGCGCGCTGACCGAACAAGGCCAAGGGGTCGATGCCGATCTCACGGTGGCGGCCGAACTTTACGCCAGCGCCGCGGCACTTGGGGTGCGTACGGCACAGACGCGTTACGGGCTGGCCCTTCTGCACGGACGGGGTGTTGAGGCAGACCCCGTGCTGGCTGAATCCTGGCTCCGCCGCGCGGCGATACAGGGTGATACCGAGGCCGCGGCGACGATCGGACAGATCTATGCGCGCGATGGCGGCGGCAATGCCAATATGCCGGAGGCCGCGATCTGGCTTCGAATGGCGGCGGAAGGCGGGCATGCCCAGGCGGCGCGGGCGTTGGCTGCCATGCACATGACCGGCAACGGCGTGGTGAAAGACCCCGGCGAGGCGGCCCGCTGGTTCCGTCAGGTGGCGGGGACCGGCGATGTGCAGGCCCGCTACGATATCGCGGCCCTTGTGCTGCAAGGTCAGGCCTCGCCGGCGGACAGCACCTCAACCGCAGAATGGTTCGAGAGCCAGGCCGAAGCCGGGGACATGGTGGCGGCATTCAATTACGGCGTTTGCCTGGCCGAAGGCATCGGCGTGGCCCGGGACGAGGCGAAGGCGGCCGGATGGCTGCGGCGCTCGGCGGAGACCGTGGTGAACGCACAGTATTGGTACGGTCGTTTGTTGGCGGAAGGCCGGGGCGCGCCGGAGAATTTGCCGGAGGCGCGTATCTGGATCGCCAGGGCCGCAGATGCGGGCGTGACGGACGCGCAGGTGGCGTTGGCGGAAATGATGCTCAACGGCCGAGGTGGCAGGCGTGATCACGTCGCCGCCCTGTCGCTGTTCCGCCGTGCCGCCAATCAAGGCCATGTCGGCGCCATGTATGCGCTTGGCGCCATGTATGGCGGCGGCCATGATATCATGTGGGACCGCACGGCCGCGCAGCAGTGGTTTCAGGCGGCAGCGGAACGCGGGCACCCGCATGCGCAGATGATGCTTGGCCGCTATCTGGCGCGCGGCCTTGCCGGTATCAGGGATCGCGCGGCGGCGCGGCACTGGTTTGCCAAGGCGGTCTCCGGCGGCATTGAGGAGGCCGGCGTGCATCTGGAATCCTTGCCCGTGCCGGTGCCTGAAACGGTCTAGCGCATGAGCTTCGGGGCAGCGTATTTCGCGCAAGTACCGGTGCGGCGCGCAGGTTGGCATGCCACGCCCGAAGCGGCCGGCTGCCTGGCGTTTTAGACGCGCAATGCCAAGCGCGTCGGTTTTGTCCCTTGCGGCACGTCATCATGCAGATGCGAAGGCCGCCGCCGCCCACGGCGCCGATGCGTTGCTACGCCACGAGCTCGTCGCCGCGCGAAATTGGTTCGCACGGGCACGCCGCATGGTCCCGAACGATCCGGCCATCGCCTTCGCCCTTGCGGGGGTGTTGCTGCAGTTGCGCGAGACGGGCGCCGTCGATCTGCTGACTGACGCGCTGACGCGGGCGGATACCGCGGAGCTGTGGCTGTCGGCGGCGGCGGCGCATCTTCAAAACGCCAACCTGCCGGCGGCGCGCCACGCTTTGGGCCACATGCTGTCCGGCCATGTGCTGGCCATGGATCGCGCGACGATCACCGCGGTTGCGGGCCACACGCTGGCGGGCACGGACCAGGTGGGGTGGTGCGGTGTGATGCGCTCGCCCGAACATGAAGGGCTGTGCTGGATTGCGAGCGCGGGCGACGTGGTTGCGATGGTGGATGGGGTTGGCGTCACCTCGGCGTTGCTGCCCCCCACCGGCAAGACGTTGACGGTGACGCATCTGGGCGCGCATCTGCTGGGAAGCCCGATCGACCTGTCAATGCTGCGCCGCACCGAAGGACTGGTCGAGGACGGGGGCGAGGGGTTGCGTGGCTGGGCCTTGCATCCCGCCGACGCCGCTGAAGATCCGTGGCTGATCGTGACATCCATCCCCACCGGCGCATCGTTGCGCGTGCGCGCCACGAACCAGGACGTGGCCGCCGGTCACCCGATGGCCCGGCCGCGCGGCTTTTCGGTGTCGCCGGCGGCGCTGGCCCATCTGCCGCCACCGCTTGCCGTTTCGGGATTGGACGGCAGCTCCTTGACGGGAAGCCCCGTCAGTCCCGGCGGCATTCGTCGTGCCGCCCTGCAAAGCGCGGAGGACGTGTCCACGCGCTATCCCGCTGAGGGGGCCGGCAAGCCCTCGCCTTCGAACGCCGATCGGCTGACATGCGCCGCACTGGCCGCGCTGCGGGGGCCGCCCGCGCAGGCGCCGGCATGCCCGGAACGGCCTGTCGCCATCGTGATCCCCGCCTACCGCGATGCGTCGCGAACGCTGCTTTGCCTCGAAAGCGTGTTCGCCAGCACCGCCGCCGAGACCGCCGTCATCGTGGTGGACGACGCCACGCCGGAGCCGTCGCTCGCCGTGGGGCTGGACGCATTGGCCGCGGCGGGCCGGATCACGCTTATTCGCCACCGGCAGAACCAGGGATTTCCAGCCAGCGCCAACGCGGGTCTGCGCGCGGCCTTCGCCCTCACCCCCGCGCATGATGCGCTGCTGTTGAACAGCGACACGCTGCTGCCCACCGGCGCCGGGCCTTCCTGGCTCGATCGGATGCGCCGGTCCGTGCACGCTGCGCCCGATATCGGCACCGCCACGCCGTTTTCCAACGATGGCGGCATTATGAGCTATCCCGCTCGCGACTCTGAAAATCCCATGCCGGACCAGCGCGCGCTGCAGCGTCGCGATGACCTGATGCGGCGCGCCAATGCCGGGATCGTTGTCGATATTCCGACAGGAGTCGGCTTTTGCCTGTATATCCGCCGCGAATGCGTGGCGGACACGGGCGTGTTCCGCACCGATCTTTTCGCCCAGGGCTATGGCGAGGAGAACGATCTGTGCATCCGCGCCCGCCACCTCGGCTGGCGGCACGTGGCGGTGCCGGGTGTGTTCGTGGGCCATGCCGGGGGCGCCTCGTTCGGCACCGCCCGTCCGCCTTTGGCCCAGCGCAACCTTGCGGTGCTGGAACAAATTCATCCCGGCTACCTCGCCCTTGTCGATGCGTATCAGGCAACGAGCCCCGCACAGGATGCCCTGGCCCCCGCGCGACGCCGCGCCGACATGCTGCGCTGGGCGGTTGGCCGGAAGCGCAGTGCTGTGTCTCCAGGCGCGGTAATACTGGTGTCGCATGCCAGCGGCGGCGGGGTGGAGCGCGTGCTGGCACAGCGCATCACCGCTATCACAGGCCAGGGTCTGCGGGCCATTGTGCTACGACCGGTGCCGGACCCGCGGAACGACGGCGACACCATGCCCTTCTTGTGCAGCGTGTCGGACGGCAGCATGCCGGAGGGTTTCCCCAATCTCGTTTTCGATCTGCGCCACGACATGCCGGCCCTAGTGCGGCTGCTGCGCCCCGATCGCGCATCGGTGTTCGAGGTTCATCACCGGCTTGGCCACGATGCCGGCGTGATGTCGCTGGCCCCGGCGCTGCGTTTGGAGGTCGATTACCGCCTGCACGACTATGCGTCGTTTTGCCCGAGGGTCACGCTGTTTGGCGCCGTGCAGGCGTATTGCGGCGAGCCGGTGGACATTGCGGTCTGCAATGCCTGTGTGGCCGAGGCCGGGGCGCGCAATGGAGAGAGCATCGGCGTGGCCGCCCTGCGCGCACGATCGGCGGCGGAATTCGCGAGAGCACGTCGCATCGTGGTGCCGTCGGCGGATATGGCGTCTCGTTTGCGCCGTCATTTTCCGGCGGTGCGGGCGGAGGTGGTGGCACATGAACAGGACATGCCACCCGCGCCGCGCTTATCTGGCGTCCCAGCGTACGCCATGCCGCGGCGGATCGCGGTGATCGGCGCTTTGGGGGTGGAGAAGGGCTACAACGTGCTGCTGGACTGCGCGCGCGATGCGGCGGAGCGAAAGCTCGCGCTGGAATTCGTGCTGGTGGGGCATAGCGTGGACGACGCGCGCCTGTTCGACACCGGGCGGGTTTTCGTCACTGGCCGCTACGGCGAAGCCGAAAGCGAGGCGTTGGTGCGGGCACAGAATGCGTCGCTCGCGTTTCTTCCCAGCATCGTGCCGGAAACCTGGGGTTTCACGTTGAGCCTTGCGTGGCGCGCGGGCCTGCGTGCGACCGTGTTCGATCTGGGGGCAATGGCCTCGCGCGTGCGGGAGACAGGGTGGGGCGTGGCGCTGCCGCTGGGCCTGCCGGCGCGCATGATCAACCAGGTGCTTCTGCAAACGCGGGGCACAAACAGCTGAGCACTCGATTTAGAGCATGATGAGTTTAGCTTGAAGCATATCCGGAATTTTCGAGGTAGCGGCCGCATTCGTCGTGTTTGAAGTGGCCGAGCAGTTCCCCGCACCGCCTCCAGGTGTCTTCGACCGTTCGTTCAGCGGCTTTTCGCAGCA
>JANYFG010000110.1 GCA_025362815.1 Rhodospirillales bacterium | reverse complement strand
GTCGATCAGCATGCGGGGGATCCCCGCGAGCCCCGCTTCCTGCAGCGCGTCGCGCAAGGGCGTGCCGTCGTTTCGGCTGCGCGAGGCGTCGATCTGCGCCTCGGACAACTCGCCGGCGATCGAGCGGCTGCCGAGGAATCCCCCTTCGAAATGCCCCTCCTCGTCCGCGAAGGCCACGACATCGACGGGCAATCCGGCGCGGGCCAAAGCGAGGCCGGCCATGACGCCGAGCGCGCCATCGAGCCAGCCGGCCTGGTTCTGGCTCTCGATATGGCTGCCGGACAGCAGATGCGGGCCGTTGCCTTTATGGCGGCCAAAAACATTGCCGATGCCGTCGATGCTCGGCTCGAGGCCGGCTTCTTCCATCCGTGCCATCAGCCAGCGCCGGCTTTCCATATCCTGGGGCGAATAGGTCGGCCGGTGCACACCGGTCTTGTAGGCGCCGATCTGACGCAGCTCGTGGAGATCGCGCAGGAACCGGGCGGTGTCGACGGGAGCGCTCATGCCAGCTCCTCCAGAAGAAACGCCGACACGGCCGTGTTGAACTCCGCGGGCCGCTCGAAATAGACGGAGTGTCCGGCGCGCGAGATCTCGGTGTGTCGCGCATGCGGCATGTGGGCGGCCATCAGCGGCGCCGTGACGCTGGGGAAAACCATGTCCTCGGCGCCGGTGAGCCACAGCGTGGGGGTCTGGACGGCGGCGAGATCCGAGGCGGGGCGTATCCGCACCGCCGTCATGCGCGCGCGCAGCTTTTCCTTGTCGAGCGAGGCGCTGAGCTCGTCCACGGCGCGGTAGAGGAAATGCATGGCGGGCTGCTCGCGCGCGCCGCGCAGGCCCATGGCGGGGTGGACGCCGAGCGCCGCGCCCTTTTCACGGCTTGCGACGGATGCCGCGTGCCAGGCCTCGAGGGCCGCGCCGGCCCCGCACTGCCGGGGATCGATCGGGCCGGACGTGGAGGCGAGCACCATGGCGCGCAGGCGATGTGCGTGTGCGAAGGCGAAGTTCACCGCCGTCCAGCCGCCCATGGACTGCGCGACGATCACGATTTTATCAAGGCCGAGGTGATCGATCAGCGCGAGCAGGTCATCGGCATAAAGGTCCTGGTTGGCGGGTGCGTCGGACGGGAAGAAGCCGCGATGACTGAAGGTGATGCAGGTGTAGCGGTCGGAAAACGCCGGCACCTGCTGCCACCACGAGAGGTGGTTGCCGCCGAGGCCGTGGGCGAACACGAGGGCGGGGCCGCTGCCGGTTGTCTCGTAGTAGATCCGCCCATCGGGACGGGTGAGAAATCCTTTGGCGCGAGGGGGTGCGGTCATGCGGCTTTTCCTGGCTTGCGAGCAGCGACGGTGCGGCGGCTGGCAGCCTTGGTCGAGAGTGGAAGGGGTGCTGGCGGGCGGGCCATGCGGCCCATCGCAGGCTTAAATCGGCTTGGTCGTTGAACTGGCACGCCGCGGTCTTACGCCCGAGGGGCTGCCGCTTCGCGTTTCGCTCAGGCGGCGGCGGCGTTGAGATAGTCCGCGTAGCCGAACAGGCCCACCTGGCCGCCGGTGTGGAGAAACACGATGTTTTCGCTGTCGGCGAACGTCTTCTTGCGCACGAGGTCGATCAGCCCCGCCATGCCTTTGCCGGAATAGACCGGGTCGAGGAAAATGCCCTCGTTGCGGGCGAGCAGCATCACCGCCTCGGCCATCCCCGGGGTGGGAATGCCGTAGCCGTCGCCGACATAGTCGCAGTTGGCCTCGACGGCGTCGCGCGGGATGGCGGGACCGCCCATCAGCTTGGCGGTGGCTTCGGCGAGCTTGAACACGTTCGCCTCCTGGCGATCCTTCGGCAGGCGCACACCGATGCCGAGCACGGGAATGGCGGCGTTCAGCGCCACCAACCCCGCCACCAGGCCGGCCTGCGTGCCGGCGCTGCCGGTGGCGTGCACGATGCGATCGATCTTGAGGTGCATCTCGTTGGCCTGGTTGAGCAGCTCCAGCGCCACGGAGGCGTAGCCGAGCGCGCCCACCGGGTTGGAGCCGCCGCCCGGAATCACATAGGCCGTCTCGCCCGCTTCGGTGAGCCGGGCGCCGACCTCGTCGATCGCCGCCTGCATATCGGTGCCGCCGGGGCGGTATTCGATGTTGATGCCCATCAGATGGTCGAACAGCACGTTGCCGCCCTGCAGATAATCGGCGTCGTTGGTCTGGATGCGGTGTTCCAGAATGGCGGTGCATTTGAGGCCGAGCTTGGCGGCGACGGCGGCTGTCTGGCGAACGTGGTTGGACTGCACGGCGCCCTGGGTCACGATATGCGTGGCGCCCTTGGCCATCGCCTCGCCCATCAGGAATTCCAGCTTGCGAACCTTGTTGCCGCCGGTGGCGATCCCGGTGCAGTCGTCGCGCTTGATCCACAGCGTGGGCCCGCCCAGAAGCTTCGACAGGTTGCCCATCTTTTCCAGCGGGGTGGGGGCGTGACACAGTTTGATGCGTGGAAAACGGGCGAGATGCATTTTGGTGCCTTTTTGTGGGCGATGCGTGTAACGGCGAACGCGCTAGACTGTTTCCCAGGGACGGATGCAAATCAATCCCGGCCGTGGCGGCCTGGCGTGTGTCAGGTTTGACCCAGGCGCTTGCCGTGACGTTATTTTGTGCCATTTACAGTCTAAAGGCGCCGATTCGGCGGTTCGCTGCGTATCGCTCGTGTCTGGAATCTTCTGTTTAAAGGAACGTGACGATGTTGATCGGCAGGAAGCGTGGCTGGGAACTCCCCGACCGGATGGCGACGCCGGAGCATCTGGTGCTCAATCGCCGTGCCGCCATTGCGGGCGCCGCGGCCCTGGGCACGATCGCAGCGTCCGGCTCCGCCCAGGCGCAGCTGTCGCGGCTGTTCGGCAGCACGCCTTCCACACCCGCCAAGCCGCTGCCGCCGCTGACGGCCGCGCCGAACACCAAATATGCGGCCGGCCGCGCGCTCTCGCCGGAGCTTCAGGCCACCACCTACAACAATTATTATGAGTTCGGACTGTCGAAATCCGTCTCCGGTGCCGCGCAGGCCTTGGTGGTGGACCCGTGGTCGGTGGAATTCACCGGCATGGTGGCAAAGCCGAAGAAGATCGGTTTCGAGGACATCATGAAACAGGTGTCGCTCGAGGAGCGCACGTATCGCCATCGCTGCGTGGAGACCTGGGCGATGACGGTGCCGTGGATCGGCTTTCCGTTGTCCAGGCTGCTGGCGATGGCCGAACCCTCCGCTTCGGCGAAATACGTGGTGTTCACCACGTTGGCGGACCCCAAGATGATGCCGGGCCTGGGCCAGCGTTTCTATCCATGGCCCTACACGGAGGGGCTGACCATGCAGGAGGCCGCGAACGAACTCACCTTCGTGACCGTGGGCATGTATGGCAAAACCTTGCCACCGCAGAACGGCGCGCCGCTGCGGCTGACCGTGCCGTGGAAATACGGCTTCAAGTCGGCCAAGTCGATCGTCAAGATCGAGTTCACCGACAAGCGTCCGGTGTCGTTCTGGGAGGCGCTGCAGGACAGCGAGTACGGGTTCTGGGCCAATGTGAACCCCGCCGTGCCGCATCCGCGCTGGAGCCAGGCGAGCGAGACCTTGCTCGGCAACGATGAGCGGGTGCCCACCAAGATGTGGAACGGCTACGGCGACTTCGTGGCGTCGATGTATACCGACAAGACCAAAGAGAAGCTGTTCGTGTGAGGACCGCGCACAGGGCCGATGGGCGCCGCATCGCGGCGAAGATCATGGCGGCCACCGGCGCGCTGGCCCTTGTGGCGTCATTCGCGATGGCAACCCTGCTGCGCCCGTTCATGAGCCTGGGCCAGCTGCTGACATCCATCGATCAGCCGCTTCTGATGGCGTGGGACAAGGCGGAGCGCAGTGGGGTCAGCCTGTGGCTGTGGGGCAACGTGGCGGTGCCGCTGCTGCTGCGGCCGGCCTGGTTGATGCCGGCGATGCTGGGCATCGTGTGCGTGGGGGCGGCCGCGCATCTCGCCTGGGGGCAACGGCGCTAACGTCTTGTATTCCCCGAGGGATCGCGTGATATCGGCGCAGGGGGAGCGCTGATATGCACATAACGCGACGAATGGCCTTGGCAGCTGCGGTGTCAACGGGTGTGGCGGCCATTGCAACCAGTCCGGCGCGCGCGGGCGAGAAGATCCGCCTGGGGCTCTTGCGCACGTTGTCGCCGGCGCCTTTCTACCTCGCGCAGGCACGCGGCATGTTCGCCGCCTCCGGCACGCCGGTGGAATTCGTGTTCTTCGAAGCCGCCCAGCCGATCGCCGCCGCCGCTGTGTCCGGCGATATCGACGTGGGGGTGACGGCGCTGACCGGCGGATTCTTCTCGCTTGCCGGACGCGGCACGCTGAAGGTTATCGGCGGCGGGCTGCACGAGCAGAAGGGGTTCAACCTCACCGCCATCATGGTGTCGCCGCAGGCCTATGCGGCGGGGCTGACCTCCGTGGACAAGCTGCCCGGCCACAGTTTCGGCATCACGCAATACGGGTCGTCGTTCCATTACATGGTGGGCCGCATCGCCGAGCGCGCGGGGTTCGACATCAAGACATTGACGCTGCGGCCCTTGCAGCAGATCGGCAACATGGTGGCCGCCCTGCGCACCGGACAGGTGGATGCCACGATGGCGATCGCGTCCATGGCCAAGCCGCTGGCGGCCGCGGGCGAGGTGAAGATCATCGGCTGGGCCGGTGACTGGGTGCCCTACCAGATCACCGCCCTGTTCACCACCGCCAGGATGATCGCGACCCGAGAGGCCGATCTGCGGGCGTTCTGCGGGGTGTATGGCGCGGCGGTGGGCGAGTACCGCGCGGCGTTTCTTGCCAAGGATGCGCCCGCCGCCGTGACGGATGCGGCGGTGGCGAGCGTGCGGACCTTCATCTTCGCCTCCGACCCCGATGGCGCCGCCAAGATCCGCGAGGGCGTTGGCTGGTATGACGAGGGGGCGGCGTTGGATGTGGCCGATGTGCGCGCGCAGCTTGCCTGGTTCACCGAGCAAAAGATGGTGAAGGGCGATATCGACGCGAACGCCATCATCGACACGCGGTTTCTTCCCACGAAATGAGCGTGTCGGCGGGGGGCGCACAAAGGGGTGTGGGCCAAGGGGGTGTGGGCCAAGGGGGTGTGGGCCTGTGCGTGACCGGCCTGCACCACGCCTTCGGCGATCTCCCGGTGCTGGATGGGCTGGATTTCAGCGTCGCGCCGGGCGAGGTGACGGTGATCGTGGGGCCATCGGGCTGTGGCAAATCCACCCTGCTGGGCATTCTCGGCGGGCTCGTGCAGCCGTCGCGCGGGAAGGTCACGTTGCAGGGCACGCCCGCTGCCGATTGCCTGAACCCGCTGACATTCGTGTTCCAGGATTTCGCCCTCGTGCCGTGGCGCAGCGTGGCCGGCAACGTCTCGCTGGTTCTGGAGGACACGCCTCTGTCGCGAAAAGACCGGCAGACGCGGGTGGCCGACATGTTGGCGCTCGCGGGGCTTTCGGCCTTCGCCGATGCCTGGCCGCGCCAGTTGTCCGGCGGCATGCGCCAGCGCGTGGGCATCGCGCGGGCCCTGGCGGTGCGGCCGGCGGTGCTTCTGATGGACGAGCCGCTGTCGGCGCTGGACGCGCAGACCCGTGGGCTGCTGCTGGAGGAGTTCGTGGGCCTCATCGCCCGCACCGGCGCCACCACGGTCTATGTGACGCACAACCTGTCCGAGGCCACGCGGCTGGGCCAGCAGATCCTGGTGATGGGCCGAAGGCCGGGGCGGGTGCGCGCGGTGCTGCGCATCGACACGCCCTTGGCCGCGCGGCGCGCCGACGATCCGGCCTTGCAGGCAGTGGAGCGCAGCTTGTGGGATCTGCTGCGCGCGGATGCCGCCGAGGCGGACCGGGAGCTGTCGCATGGCGGATGAGACGCGCGTGGCCTTTCGCGGGGGTGGCTATGCGCCGCGGCGGGTGGCCTGGGCCTCCGCCGCCACGCTGATCGGGCTGATCGCGTTGTGGCAGGCCCTGGCCTCGCTCGGTTGGGTCTCGACCGCTTTCGCCTCGTCGCCGGTGGCGATCGCGCGGGCCCTGGGCCAGTTGGGGGCGAGCGGCGAGCTGTGGGGGCATGTGTCCGCCTCGCTGCGGCGGCTGGCCATCGGCTGGGTGATCGGCACCGCTTCGGGGCTCGTGGTGGGCGTGGCGCTGGGGCTCTACACGCTGGCGCGCTCGCCGGGGATGGCCGTGGTGTCAGCGTTGTTCCCGATCCCGAAGATCGCGCTGGTGCCGCTGTTCATCATCTGGTTCGGCATCGGCGAGGGGTCGAAGATCGTCACACTGGCCTTCGGGGTGTTTTTCCCAACCGTCATCAACACGTTGGCGGGGGTGGACGGCGTGCCGCGCGGGCTGATCCGCATGGCGCAGTCGTTCAATCTGCGGCCGTGGTCGATCCTGACGAAGATCGTGCTGCCCGGGGCGTTGCCGGCGATCCTGTCCGGGTTTCGCATCACCACGTCCACCGCCATCATTCTGCTGGTGGCGGCCGAGATGATCGGCGCCGATCGCGGGATCGGCGCGTTCGTGCTGCAGGCCGGCAATCTCTACGACACCGATAACCTGCTGGCGGGGATCGTGGTGCTGTCCGCGATCGGGTTGTGCGTCTCCTGGGTGCTGGGGCGCCTGGAACGGGCCTGGCTGCGCTGGCGCTGACGGCAGGCACCGCCCTGGCGCGAGATGCCGTCTGTCAGGCGGTGATGCCGAGACCCTGCGAAGCCGACGCGGCTGTGCCGGGTCCGCCCCCGAGGAAGTTGGCTTTGAAGGCCTTCAGGACATCGGCCACAAAGGATTGCGCCGCAGGCTCGCCGGTCGGCGATGCCGCGGAAGGCGCGGTGTCGGCCGTGGCCGTGGTCGTGGCCGAACCCGAGGCCTGATCGGCCGGCTTGGCGTGATGATGATGATGCGCGCCGCTCGCCTGGCCGGTGCCGTCGCTCTGGAACTTGCTGATCAACGATTGCAGATCGCCCTGCAGCTTGCTCAGCGTGTC
Source organism: Rhodospirillales bacterium (assembly GCA_025362815.1). Taxonomy (GTDB): domain Bacteria; phylum Pseudomonadota; class Alphaproteobacteria; order Acetobacterales; family Acetobacteraceae; genus CAIQQQ01. The sequence continues at coordinate 23,267 of JANYFG010000110.1, read as the reverse complement.
GGTGGTCGATGTCGCCGGGGTGTCGCTGTTTCCGCTTTGCAGCGCGGTCAGCGCCGCCTGCAGGTCGGTTGCGAGTTTGTCGAACGGGTTGGTGCCGCCGCTACCCTGGGCGCCGCTACCTTGCGTGCCGCCGGGGCCGGAGGCGGTGGATGACGGGGTGCCGGCGTCTCTGACCCAGCTGGGCACGGGGCGCTGCTGGATCGCGGAGGCGGGCGTGGCGGAAAGCGGCGTGGTGGCTGTGGGCGTGATCGACATGGTGAATCCGTCCTTGGCGTGCGGCGTGGAGGGCGTGCTCCCCCAGCGCAAGCGGCGTGCCAGCCAGAAACGCGCGGAATGTCGCGGCGCGCGTGGACTGGCCGGCAGAAACTGCCGGGGTGCGCGGCTGGATGTGCCCGGCGGGATTTGCCCGGCTGGAAGTGCGTGGTCGGGTCGGTCGCACCGCCGCCGGCGTGCCCTATGACATGGTGATCTTGGGGCCGGCCGATCGGGCTGTGCCCACCTTTTCCCAGAGCCGCTTGGCGATCATGGCGAAGGCGCGGGCGGCCTCGCCATCGGGATCGGCGGCAACGATGGGGGTGCCGGCGTCGGACGCGGTGCGGATGTCGAGCAGCAGCGGCACCTCGCCCAGGAACTCGGTGCCAAGCCGTGCCGCTTCCGCGCGGGCGCCGCCATGGCCGAAGATGTGACTCTCATGGCCGCAATTCGGGCAGGAGAAGAAGCTCATGTTCTCGATCAGGCCGAGCACCGGCACCTTCGTGCGCTCGAACATCCGCACACCGCGACGGGCGTCGATCAGGGCGATGTCCTGCGGGGTGGACACGATCACGGCGCCGGCCAGGCTCACCCGCTGGGCCATGGTCAGCTGCGCGTCGCCGGTGCCGGGTGGCATGTCGACCAGCATGATGTCGAGCGTGCCCCATTCCACCTGGCCCATCATCTGTTCCAGCGCGCCCATCACCATCGGGCCACGCCAGATCATCGGCGTTTCCTCCTCCACCAGGAACCCGATCGACATCGCCTTCAGGCCCCAGGCCTCGAGCGGCAGCATCTTGTCGCCGCGTATCTCGGGCTTGCGGTTGAGCCCCAGCATGCGCGGCATCGAGGGGCCGTAGATGTCGGCGTCCAGCAGCCCCACGCGCAGGCCCAGCTGCGCCAGCGCCACCGCGAGATTGACGGACGTGGTGGATTTGCCGACGCCGCCCTTGCCGCTGGCGATGGCCACGATCGCCGTGACGTCGGGGAGCAGGACCGGCTTGGACGAGGGCGCGGCGGGCTGGGCGCCAGGCTTGTGCCCGGTCAACACCGCCGACGCGTTGCGCACACCCGCCACGGCGGAAAGCGCGCGCTCCGCCGCCAGCCGCACCGGCTCCATGGCCTGTGCCCGGGCCCGGTCGGTCAGCAGGCTCACCTGCACCAGGCCGTCGCGCACGCTGATATCGCCCACCAGGCCGGCGGCCACGATGTCGCGGCCGGTTGCGGGATCCACAACCTGGGCCAGCGCCGCGCGCAGGCGTTCGGGGGTGGGCCCAGGGTGTTGCGTGGCGGGTCGCGTATCGGGGGGCGCTGGCATTGCCTTGAAAACCTTTGATCGCCGGTCAATATAAGAGGGCTCTAGAGATATGGCGAACCAGCGCGTCAATGCCAATGGCGCCGTCCGTCTTGATGCGTGATCGATACCCACAGGAGCAGCCCGGCACGATGCGTTGGATTAATCGCGGCTCCTCGGAAAGCCAGGCCACCGGCCGCTTTATCGTGATGAACAACCCCTGGGGCACGCCGCCGGGCGACAAGCCCGATCCGGAACCCGTGCGCCCCGAGCGTCCCCGCAATCCGTGGGGGCCGCAGCCCGGCAACGGCGGCGGCAATGGCAACCGGGGCCCCAACAACGGCAACGGCAACGGTCAACGTCCGCCCGACCTCGATGAGATCATCGCCCGCGCGCAGCAGGCCATCAGAGGCGTGCTGCCCCCGGGGTTTGGCGGCGGCGGACGGCCGCGCGGTCCGAACGGCTCGGGCGGCGGTGGCGGCGGTGAGTTCCTGGCATCGCTCGGCCTGCGCGGCCTGGGCTTCGTCGTTCTGGCGGTGGCAGGCGTATGGCTGGCCAGCGGGTTCTACCGCGTCCAGCCGGACGAGCAGGGCGTGGTGTTGCGCTTCGGGGCGTTCGACCGCACCACCCTGCCGGGCCTGAACTATCATCTGCCCTGGCCCGTGGAGAGCGTGCTGCGCCCCGCCGTCACGCGCATCAACCGGATCGATATCGGCTATCGCTCGGGCTCCGGCGACGCGCGCACGGTGTCCGGCCGCGACACGCCGCTGCGTGACGTGGGCGAGGAAAGCCTGATGTTGACGGGCGATGAGAACATCATCGACATCAACGCCGCCGTGTTCTGGCGCATCCGCGACGCCGGCGCCTTCCTGTTCGCCACCCGCAATCCCGCCATCACGGTGAAATCGGCCGCCGAGTCGGTGATGCGCGAAGTGATCGGCCGCACGCCGATCCAGCCGGCGCTGACCGACGCCCGCGCCCAGATCGAGGCGGCGGTGGCGAAAGGCGTACAGGTGATACTTGACCAGTACGGCTCCGGCGTGGAAATCACCCAGGTGCAGCTGCAAAAGGTCGATCCGCCCTCCGCGGTGATCGAAAGCTTCCGCGACGTGCAGCGTGCCAACACCGACGCCGACCGGATGCGGAACGAGGCCGAAAGCTACCGCAACGACATCGTGCCCCGCGCGCGTGGCGAGGCGGCGCGGCTGACGGCGGAGGCCGATGGCGCGCGGCAAAGCTCGATCGCCGAGGCGTCCGGCCAGGCGCAGCGGTTCCTGTCGGTTCTGAAAGCCTACGAAGCCGCCAAGGACGTGACGATGCAGCGCCTTTATATCGAGACGATGCAGGAAATCCTGACCAAGACGCCGACCGTGGTGGTCGATGCCGGGGTGCAGGGCGTGGTGCCCTACCTGCCGTTGGGGGAGGCGGGCAGCATTGTACCGCCGCCCGCGCCCGTGCCGGCGCCCGTGCTCAATCCAGCGGCACCGCCGCGGGGTGTTGCGAAATGAGCGCGCTTTCCAACCGGATCGGGCTCGGCGCCATCGCGCTGGTGTTCGTGAGCGTCATCGCGGCGGGCTCCGCCTTGTTCACCGTGCGTCAGACCGAACAGGTGCTGATCACGCGTCTGGGTCAGCCGCGCCGCATCATCACCGATCCGGGGCTGCACATGAAGGTGCCGCTGCTGGACACGGTGATCAGTTTCGATCGTCGCCTGTTGGACTACGAACTGCCCCCGGAAGAGGTCATTCTGGGCGACCAGCGGCGGTTGATCGTGGACAGTTTCACGCGGTTCCGCATCACCGACGCGCTGCGCTACTACCAGGCGGTAGGCGCCACCGAGGACGGCATTCGCGGGCGATTGAATTCGGTGGTGTCGTCGTCGCTGCGCCGGGTTCTCGGCAACGAGCAGCTCTTGAACGTGCTGTCGTCCAATCGCAGCCGGATCATGGGGCTGATCCGGGATCAGGTGAACACGGAAATGGCCAGTTTCGGCGTGCAGATCGAGGATGTCCGCATCCGGCGCGCCGACCTGCCGGAGGAGAACACCCAGGCCATTCTGCAGCGCATGCAGTCTGAGCGTGACCGTGTGGCACGCCAGGCCAGGGCGGAGGGCGCCGAGGCGTCGTCCCGCATCCGGGCAGATGCCGAGCGCGAGCGTACCGTGCTGCTGGCCGATGCGCGGGCGACGGCGGACAAGCTGCGGGGCTTGGGCGAAGGGGCCGCCATCGCCACGTATGCCGAAGCGTTCCAGCGCGATCCGCATTTCTTCGAGGTGTGGCGGACATTGCAGGCCTATCGAGACGCGTTCGGGCATGGCGGCTCGCGTTTGGTGCTGTCACCCAATGCCGATTTTCTGAAATTGCTGCGTGAAGCTCCCAAACCCACGTCCAGCGCCGCGCCTTGACGTTTCATTCATCATTCTCAGAGGATAATAGGTCATGAACCTGATCCCATCCCGCTTTCTCAGCGTGATTGCCACGGCCGGCGCCTTGCTCGTCGCAGGTCCCGCCATGCTGCAACCCGCGTTCGCCAAGCCCTCGCCGGACGGGTTTGCCGATCTGGCGGCCAGGCTGCTGCCCGGCGTCGTCAACATCGCCTCCACCCAGGTGATCAAGGGCAATGCGGATCAGGGCCCGGAGATCCCGAGCTTTCCGCCGGGGTCGCCGATGGAGCGCTTCTTCAAGGATTTCATGGACAAGCAGCGGCGTCCGAACGGGCCCGGCGGACAGGGCGCGCCGCAGGAGGGGCGGAAGTCGCAGAGCCTCGGCTCCGGTTTCGTGATCGACACCGCGGGCTACGTGGTGACCAACAACCACGTCATCGATGGCGCGGATCAGATCAACGTCATCTTGCAGGATAACACCACCATCAAGGCCAAGCTGGTGGGGCGGGACGAGAAGGTGGATATCGCCCTTCTGAAGATCGAGACCAACCATCCCCTGGTGGCGGTGCCGTTCGGGGACAGCGACAAGGGGCGTGTGGGTGATTGGGTGATTGCCATCGGCAACCCGTTTGGCCTGGGCGGCACCGTCACCGCCGGCATCGTTTCGGCCCGCAGCCGCAATATCGGCCAGGGCTCGTATGACGATTTCATCCAGACCGACGCCGCCATCAACCAGGGCAACTCCGGCGGGCCACTGTTCAACATGGACGGCGAGGTGATCGGCATCAACACGGCGATCTATTCGCGCTCGGGTGGCTCGATCGGGCTTGGATTTTCCATCCCGTCCAATCAGGCCAAGAACGTTGTGATGCAGCTGAAGGATTTCGGCCGCACGCGGCGCGGCTGGCTCGGTGTGAAGATCCAGCAGGTGACGCCGGATATCGCGGAGAGCCTGGGGCTGAAGGAGCCGACCGGCGCCATGATCGCCAGTGCCGACGAGAACGGCCCGGCTGCGATGGCGAAGGTTCAGGGCGGTGACATCATCCTGAAATTCAACGGCACAGACGTGAAGGAAATGCGCACGCTGCCGCGCGTGGTGGCGGAAACGCCGATCGGCAAGCAGGTGCCGGTTGTGCTGTGGCGTGACGGGAAGGAACGCACCGTGCAGGTGACGGTGGGCGAACTTCCCGATGACGCCAAGCCGGTTCTGGCCTCCACCAACAGTCAGGACAAGCCGCAGGGCGCGCGGCCCGTCGAACTGGCCGGTATGGGCCTGAAGCTCTCGCCCATCACAGACGAGGCGCGGGAGCGGTTTCAGATCGCGGCCGACCAGAAGGGTGTCCTCATCACCGACGTCGCCGCTGGCTCGAACGCGGCTGAAAAAGGCTTGAAGCCCGGTGACGTGATCGTGGAAGTGCAGCAGGAAGAGGTGAAGACGCCGTCGGACATCACCGATCGGATCGAGCGTTTTCGCAAGGCCAACCGGCGGTCCGTGCTGATGCTGGTGCAGACCGGAGACGGGTTGCACTGGGTTCCGCTGAGCCTGGCGCAAGGCAAGGCGCAGGGCGGCTGAACGCCGGGCATGAGCGTTTCATGACGAAAGGCTGACTGAAAAACGGCACGTATTCCGGAACGTGCCGTTTTTCATGTCGGTCGCCGAACCCCGCAGCCGGCGGGTGTGTCCAACACGCGTCAGAGTTGGCACCGCCCTGCGTGAGCCCCCGCCGGTCATCGCATCGCCTGAACAATGGTCGCGATGCAATCAGGTGAGAAGTTTGGCGGCCTTGGGGGCGAAATACGTCAGAATGCCTGAACAACCGGCACGTTTGAACCCGAGCAGGCTCTCCATCATCGCGCGGTCGTGGTCCATCCAGCCGCGTTCCACGGACGCCATGATCATCGAATACTCGCCGGAGACCTGATAGGCGAACACCGGCACGGCGAACGCCTCTTTCACGCGGCGCACGATGTCGAGATAGGGCATGCCCGGCTTGACCATGATGCTGTCGGCCCCTTCCGCCAGATCCATCGACACCTCGCGCAGCGCCTCCTCCGAATTGGCGGGGTCCATCTGGTAGGTTTTCTTGTCCCCACCCTTCAGCGCGCCGGCGGAGCCCACGGCGTCGCGGAAGGGGCCGTAGAAGGCGCTGGCGTATTTGGCGGCATAGCTCATGAGGCTGGTATGGATGAACCCCTCCGCATCCAGCGCCGTGCGGAGCGCGCCGATCCTGCCATCCATCATGTCGGACGGCGAGATGATGTCGATTCCGGCGCGGGCCTGGTTGAGGGCCTGGGCGCAGAGCAACTCGAGCGTTTCGTCGTTGTCAACATAGCCATAGCGTATGACGCCGTCATGGCCGTGATCGGTGTAAGGGTCCAGCGCGACGTCCCCGAGCAACCCCAGATCGGGAAATTCGGCCTTCAAAAGGCGGGCGGCCTGGCAGATCAGGTTGTCGGGATTTTGCGATTCGGTGCCTTCGCCGTTCTTCAAATCGTTTGGCGTGGCCGGAAACAGCGCGATGGCGGGGATCCCAAGCCGCACGGCGGTCTGCACATGCGCTGCGAGCCGATCGACGCTCACGCGTTGCACGCCGGGCATCGCCGCGATGTCCGTGGTCTGGCCGCTGCCTTCCATCACGAATATGGGCCAGATGAGGTCGTCCACGCTCAGGCGGTTTTCCGCGACCAGCCGTCGCGTCCAGGAGTTGGCGCGGTTGCGGCGCAGGCGTGTGGCCGGAAAGCTTGCGCCATTGTGGGTGGTGCTCATCGTCTCATCGTCTCCCCGTCTGGAAATCGGCATAGATAGTCGCCAACGTGCCTGCAAGGGATACAGGCGAGGGGACAGGGTTCGATGTGGAAATTTCTGCGGACGTTGCTGCTGTGCGCGATGCCCACGGGCGCGTGGGCCGAGAGTGTCGACATTCCGTTGCCCGATGGCACCCTGTTGAAGGCGGAGCTTTTCATGCCCGCCGGCCCCGCCGTGGCCCCGGCCATCGTGTCGCTGCATGGCTGCGGCGGACCCTATGCGGCGCGCGACCGGCAATGGCGTGAGAAACTCGTGGGGGAGGGGCATATCATGTTGTTCCCCGACAGCTTTGCCAGCCGCGGTCTCGGGCCGCAGTGCCGGGTGAAGATGGCGGATCGCACGGTCACGTCGTTCGAAGTGCGGCGTGCGGATGCGATCGAAAGCGCGCGGTGGCTCGCCGCCCGCCCCACCACGCCGGCCGGCGGTGTGGTGCTGCTGGGCTGGTCCGACGGTGGCAGCACGGTGATGGCGGCGGCGAGCCTGGCGCCCAACCTGAAGCCGGACCCGGAGCCCGGCTTCATCAAGGGGCTGATCGCCTTCTATCCGGGCTGTCTCGTGGCCCAACGCCCGGGCTGGCGGCCGATCGCGCCGCTGCTGGTGCTGATGGGTGCGGCCGATGACTGGACACCGGCCAAACCATGCCAGGACGTGGCCGCCCGCTTCGCGCCGCCCGTGATGCGCATGATCGCGTTTCCCGGCGCGTATCACGATTTCGACGCACCGGGCGGGTTGCGGGTGATGCAGAACATCCCCAACAGCCAGAACGCCGACAAATCCGTGCATGCCGGCACCAATCCGGAGGCACAGGCGGAGGCGCTGCGCCTTGTGCCGGCGTTCCTGCGCGCGTTGCCGGCCGCCGGGCCTCCCTGAATGCCGCATGACCGGAATGTGCGGCGCCGCAATTCCACCGCGTGGCGGCTCCGTGTTACACAGGCGGTATGAACACGAGCGCACCTGCCGCGACTGCCCCGTTTTCGATCGCCGTGGGGGCTGATCACGCTGGCTTTCAGATGAAGAACACGCTGGTCGCGTGGCTGCAGGCGCAGGGTCATACCGTGCATGATTTCGGCACGCACGGGCCTGAGAGCGTCGACTATCCGGATTTCGCGCATGTTGTCTGCGCGGCGGTCACCCGCGGTGAGGCCGCGTTCGGCGTGCTGGTCTGCGGCACCGGGCTCGGCATGTCCTATGCCGCGAACCGTCACGCGGCCATCCGGTGCGCCATGGTCAGCGAGGCCACGTCTGCCCGGCTGTCGCGCCAGCACAACGATGCCAACGTCGTCTCGATCGGCGCGCGCATGATCGGCGACGAGATGGCCATCGATATTCTACGCATCTTCCTCGCCACCGGCTTCGAGGGCGGGCGGCATCAGCGCCGTGTCGCCAAGATCGAGGTCGCGGCCTCCCCCGACAGGAAAACCTCATGAACGAGATGTCCCCCGCCGCCAGCCTGCACCGCTTCTTCTCCGCCTCGCTGGCCGAGGCCGATCCGGCTCTCGCCGCCGCCATCGCGCAGGAACTGGCGCGTCAGCAAGACGGCATCGAGCTCATCGCCAGCGAGAACATCGTCTCCGCGGCGGTGCTGGAGGCGCAGGGGTCGGTTCTGACGAACAAATACGCCGAGGGGTATCCGGGGCGGCGCTATTACGGCGGCTGCGTTCATGTGGACGTGGCCGAGACGCTGGCGATCGACCGGGCGAAGAAGCTGTTCGAATGCGCGTTCGCCAACGTGCAGCCGCATTCCGGCGCCAACGCGAACCAGGCGGTGTTTCTGGTGCTGCTGCAGCCGGGTGACACGATCCTGGGCATGAGCCTCGATGCCGGCGGGCATCTGACGCATGGGGCGGCGCCCAATCTGTCCGGCAAGTGGTTCCGCCCGGTGCAGTACGGCGTGCGCCCGGAGGACGGGCTGCTGGATTACGAGCAGCTCGAGATGCTGGCGCGCACGGAGAAGCCGAAGCTGATCATCGCCGGTGGCTCCGCCTATTCGCGGGTGATCGACTTCGCCCGCATCCGCGCGGTGGCCGATGAGGTGGGCGCGCTGTTCATGGTGGATATGGCGCATTTCGCGGGCCTGGTGGCCGGTGGCGTCTATCCCAGCCCGCTGCCGCACGCGCATGTGGTGACGACGACCACGCACAAGACACTGCGCGGCCCGCGCGGCGGCATGATCCTGTCCAACGACGAGGCGCTGGGGAAAAAGATCAATTCCGCGGTTTTCCCGGGCCTGCAGGGCGGTCCGCTGATGCATGTGATCGCGGCCAAGGCGGTGGCGTTCGGCGAGGCGCTGCGGCCGGATTTCAGAACCTACCAGAAGGCCGTGCTCGACAACGCCCGCGCGCTGGCCGCGACGTTGGTGGCGCAAGGCGTGAATATCGTGACCGGCGGGACCGACAGCCATCTGATGCTGGTGGACCTGCGGCCGAAGAACGTGACCGGCAAGGCGTCCGAGGCGTCGCTGGAGCGGGCGCACATGACGGCCAACAAGAACGCCATTCCGTTCGATCCGGCCAAGCCCGCCGTGACCTCGGGCATTCGCCTCGGCACGCCGGCCGCCACCACGCGCGGGTTTGGCGTGGCGGAGTTCGAGCAGGTGGGCCGCATGATCGGCGCGGTGCTGGATGGGCTGTCGGCGTCCAACGATGGGTCGAACACCGCCGTCGAGGCCGAGATCGGCCAGCAGGTTCTGGAGCTTTGCGCGAAGTTCCCGATCTACCGTTGAGCCGGGCGTTGCACGAGGGTCGCGCCTGATGCGGTGTCCGTTCTGCGGCCATGAGGACACGCAGGTCAAAGACAGCCGGCCCACCGAGGACGGCACCGCGATCCGGCGGCGGCGGTCCTGCGGCGGCTGCACGCAGCGGTTTTCCACCGTGGAACGGGTGCAGCTGCGCGAGATCACGGTGGTCAAGTCCGATGGCCGCCGGGTGCTTTTCGACCGTGACAAGCTGTCCCGCTCGGTGCGGATCGCGCTGCGCAAGCGCCCGGTGGACGAGGAGCGCATGGAGCGCATCGTCAATGGCATCGTGCGCAAGCTCGAGGCGTCCGGCGAGGCGGACGTGAATTCGAAGGATATCGGCGAGCAGGTGATGGAGACGCTGAAGGAGGTGGACGCGGTGGCGTATGTCCGCTTCGCATCGGTCTATCGCAACTTCCGCGAGGCGCGCGACTTCGAGGCCTTTCTCGGCGAACTCGGCGATCCCAAGTAAGGGCGATGAGCGATCTCGATCATATGCGCGCGGCGCTGGCCCTGGCGCGGCGCGGCCTGGGGCGGTGCTGGCCCAATCCCGCCGTGGGCTGCGTGGTCGTGAAGGACGGCCGCGTCGTCGGGCGCGCCACCACGGCGCCTGGCGGGCGGCCCCATGCGGAGACGCAGGCGCTGGCGATGGCGGGCGATGCGGCGCGCGGCGCCGTGGTGTACGTCACGTTGGAACCGTGCTGCCATCACGGCGCCACACCGCCTTGCACGGACGCGCTGATCGCCGCCGGCGTGGCCCGCGTGGTGGTGGCGACGGTGGACCAGGACGTTCGTGTCAGCGGCGCCGGCCTGGCGCAGTTGCGCGCGGCGGGCATCGTGGTGGAGAAAGGGCTGCTGTCCGACGAGGGCTGCGCCATCGCCGCGGGCTTCTTTCACCGGGTGGTGCACGGGCGGCCGCTGGTGACGTTGAAGCTGGCCACGACGCTCGATGGCCGCATCGCCACGAAAACGGGTGAAAGCCAGTGGATCACCGGCGAGCCGGCGCGTCGCATGGCGCACGCATTGCGCGGCCGGAACGACGCCGTGATGGCCGGTGTCGGCACCGTGCTGGCCGATGATCCGGAGCTGACCTGCCGCATACCGGAATTCAAGGACACACCGACCGTGCGGGTGGTGGCCGACAGCCATCTGCGCACGCCGTTGATGTCACGCCTGGTGGCAACGGCGCGGATCGAGCCGACATGGATCCTGACCCGCGACGGCGCGGACCCCGCCCGGCGCGCGGCGATGCAGAATGCAGGCGTCACACTGATCGACGTGGATGCCGCCGAGCCCGGCGTGGATCTTGCGCAGTCACTGCGTGCCCTGGCGGGCAAGGGGATCACACGGCTGCTGGTGGAAGGTGGCGCATCGTTGGCGGCGGCGTTGCTGCGTGCCGACCTCGTGGATCACCTTGCCTGGTTTCATGCGCCCTGCGTGATGGGGGGGGATGGCTGGCCGGCGGCGCGGCCCTTCGCGGTGGAAAGCCTGGCTGGCATGCCGCGCTTCGTCCGCGCGAGCGCCCTGCCGGCGGGCGAGGATTTCTACTCTGAATTTCGCCGTGCGGGCGGGGGGGACTAGCATGTTCACAGGGATCATCACGGGCCTCGGCACGGTTCGCGCCATCACGCCGATGGGCGCGGGCGCCGATATGCGGCTGATCATCGCCACCCCCTGGGCCGACACGGCGTCGATCGCGGTGGGTGCGTCCATCGCGTGTTCCGGCTGCTGCCTCACGGCGGTGGAGCTGGGGCCTGACTGGTTCGCCGTCGATGCCTCGGCGGAGACGCTGAGCAAGACCACGCTGGGCCGGTGGGCGGTGGGCACGCGCGTCAACCTCGAGCGACCGTTGCGGGTGGGCGACGAGCTCGGCGGCCATATCGTGGCGGGGCATGTGGATGGCGTGGGGCGCGTGCTCTCCGCCACGCCGGATCACGGGTCCACCCGCTGGCTGTTCGAGGTGCCGCACGCTCTGGGGCGTTTCGTGGCCCCGAAGGGCAGCATTGCCGTCAATGGCGTGTCATTGACGGTCAACGAGGTTGATGGCGCGACGTTCGGGGTCAATATCATTTCGCACACGTCATCGGTCACCAATTTCGGCCACATGGCGCCAGGCGATGCGGTCAACATCGAAATCGATACGGTGGCGCGCTATGTGGCGCGCCTTGCGGAGTATTCATGAACGAGCTTCTTACCCGCTCCCTGAGCGACTACATCGCGTCGGCGGAGGATATCATCGCCGAGGCACGCGCCGGGCGGATGTTCATCCTCGTCGATGACGAAGACCGCGAGAACGAGGGCGACCTCGTCATTCCCGCGCAGTTCGCCACGCCCGAGGCGGTGAATTTCATGATCCGCCATGCCCGCGGGCTCGTGTGCCTCGCCATGACCCGCCAGCGCGTGGAGCAGCTGGGGCTGCCGCTGATGAGCCAGGCCAACGGCTCGCGCCATCAGACTCCGTTCACCATCTCCATCGAGGCGCGCGAAGGCGTCTCGAGCGGTATCTCGCCGGCCGATCGCGCCCATACCATCGCGGTGGCGATCAATCCCGAGAGCGGGCGTGAGGACATCGTGAGCCCCGGCCATGTGTTCCCGCTGATGGCGCGCGAGGGCGGTGCGCTGGTGCGGGCGGGCCATACCGAAGCCTCCGTCGATATCTCCCGCCTCGCCGGGCTGCTGCCCGCCGGCGTGATTTGCGAGATCATCCGCGACGACGGCGAAATGGCGCGGCTGCCGGACCTGGTGGCCTTCGCCCAGCATCACGGGCTGAAGCTCGGCACCATCGCCGACCTGATCGCGCATCGCAGACGCACCGAGCGGCTGGTGAAAAAGGTGGCCGACAGCATGATCGACCATGCGGTGGGCGGCGCGTGGCGCGTGGTGGTGTATGCCAACACGGTCGACTACGCCGAGCACTTGGTGCTCGTGAAAGGGGACGTCTCGGCGCCCTCCTGCGGCGAGCACGGCGCGCCGCTGGTGCGGATGCACGCGGTGGACCTGATGGACGATATCGTGGGCGGCACCACCAGCAACCGGCTGCATGCGTCCATGCGCATGATCGCGGCCGCCGGCCGCGGTGCCGTGGTGATGCTGCGCGACACGCGCCCGGCGGGTTTGTCGGAGCGTGTGGGCCGCATGACGACACCGGAAAACCGGTCCCAGGAGTTGCGCGACTACGGCATTGGGGCGCAGATCCTGCTCGATCTCGGCGTGACCGACATGGTCCTGCTGTCCAACACCCATCGCACCATAATCGGCATCGAAGGCTACGGCCTGACGGTGGCCGGCCAGAAAGCCATAGAAGAATGAGCACCCAGCTCGAGAGCCTGATCCACGCGCCCAAGGTCGAAGGGGATATTCCGAACATCCTGATCGTGCGGGCGCCGTATTATACCGATATCGTCGACGGGCTGCGCGATGGCGCGGTGCGTATCCTGGGCGAGGCGGGCGCCACGTATGAGGTGCTGGATGTCGCCGGGGCATTGGAACTCGCCGCCACCGTGCGTCTCGCCCTGCCGGGCAAGCGCAGCTTCGATGGGTTTGTGGCGCTGGGCTGCGTGGTGAAGGGCGAGACCGACCATTACAAGCATGTCTGCCGCGAGGCGATGTCGGGGCTGACCGAGGTCACGTTGCAGTTTGGGCTGTGCCTGGGCAACGGGCTGCTGACGGTGGCCACCGAGGCGCAGGCGCTGGCGCGCTCCGGTGCCGATGGGCACAACAAGGGGGCCGAGGCGGCGGTGGCCTGCCTGAAACAGATCAACGCGGCGCGCTGGCTGGGATCCGTCGAATGACCGGCAAGCCGAGGCCCCGCACCGGATCACGCGTGGCGGCCGTGCAGGCGTTGTTCCAGGCCGAGCAGGGTCCCGCCAGCGCCGAGACGGTGATCGACGAGTTCGTTCGCTTCCGCCTGGGCGCCGTGGCCGGTTCGGACGGGTTCGAGGATGGGCGCGTGCACGACGTGGATGTTCGCCTGTTCACCCGCATCGTGCGCACCGCCACCACCGACCAGGACCGCATCGATCCGCTGATGTCGCAGGCGCTGTCGGCGGATTGGCCGCTCGACCGGCTGGACCCGGTCTTGCGGGCGCTGATCCGGGCCGGTGCTGCGGAACTGTCGATGGCCGACGGCCCGCCGGCGCGGGTGGTGATCAACGAATATCTGGACGTCGCGCACGGCTTCTTCGAGGGCGACGAGCCCAAGATGGCCAACGGCGTGCTGGACCGTCTGGCGCATATGCTGCGCCCGGCGGAGTTTCCCGCCCCAGCGGTGTGAGCGCGCTTCCCGCCGAATTCTCGCTGATCGCCCGGCATTTCAGGCCCCTGGCCGGGCCGGGCGCGCTCGACCTCGCCGATGACGCGGCGGTGTTCATGCCGCCTGCGGGACGCGCGCTCGTGGTGTCCGCCGATGCGATGGTGGCGGGCGTGCATTTTCTGCCCGACGACCCCGCGGATCTCGTGGCACGCAAGCTGTTGCGAACGAACCTGTCGGACATGGCGGCGATGGGGGCTGTGCCGTTCGGCTATCTCATGACGGTCTCGGCGCCAAGGGGGCTCGACGATGCCTGGTTTGCCGCCTTCGCCGCCGGGCTCGCCGCCGACCAGGCCACCTTCGGCGTGGGACTGCTGGGCGGGGATACGACCTCGACCCCCGGGCCGATCAGCCTGTCACTCACCATTCTGGGCAGCATCGTGCCCGGCGAGGCCATCCGGCGCGTGGGCGCGCGGCCCGGCGATGGCGTGTGGGTGAGCGGCACGATCGGCGATGGCGCGTTGGGGCTGCTGGCGGCGACGGGACAGCTCGACGATCCCACCGGCTTTCTCGCCGATCGCTACCGGGTGCCGCGGCCTCGGCTGGGGCTGGCGCGACACGGCGTGGTATCGGCGTGCCTCGACGTGTCGGATGGGCTGGTGCAGGACCTCGGTCATCTCGTTCGTGCCGCAGGGCTGGGGGCAGAGATCATGGCGGATCTGGTGCCGGCATCGACCGCGGCACGCCTGGCCGGGCCGGACTATCTGGAACGGCGGCTGACCGGCGGGGATGATTACGAGTTGCTGATGGCCGTGCCTTCAGCGCATGAGGCGGCTTTCGTGGGCCATGCCGCCGGGCTGGGTGTGGCGGTGACGCGTATCGGCACGTTCCGGCAAGGGCGGCCGGAGGTGGTGGTGAGAGACGGCTCGGGGGCGCCGATGGCGTTTGCGGCGCCGGGTTGGAGCCATTTTTTTTAAAGCGTTATTCTTCTTTTTCTGAAGAAAAAGAAGCAAAAAGACTTTTATTCATTTATGTGCGTGTTGCGGACATTTCCGCAACACGCACATAATCGAATGAAGTTTTTTGGTTCTTTTTTTCACAAAAGAACTTCTTAAAAGTTATTGGCACCCCCGGTGCCGCCGGTCAGATTCTGCTTCTGGTTGCTGGTATTGCCGCCGGGGCTAAAGCGGCCGACGTTGCCGAGCAGTTGTTGCAGCACGGAGGCGCTGTTGCCGGGCGATGGCGTGGCGCGCGACACCACGGCGACGTTCTGCGAATCGTCCTGGCCGCGCTTGTCGATGTTGCGCAGCACGCCGCCCTGATCGAAGGTCAGCACCACCACCTGCTGGTCGCGGATGCGCTGGGTGCCGCCGATGACCGGCTTGGTCACCTCGTTGATATAGATCCAGGTGTTGTCGTCGAACGTGGCGCGCGCGGTGGGGGAGCCGATCAAAGCCGTGGCATCGGCACGGCTGGATGTGCCGGGCACCAGTTGCGCCAGAAGTTCCGGGTCCACCTTGTTGCCGCGCGTCTGGAGCGGGAAGGACATGAAATCCGGCGCCGAACACGCCGCCACGTTGAGCGCGAGGCCAGCGAGCAGCAGAAAATGAAGCGGGCGGACGGCGATGGTGCGCAACTTCGGATCCTTCAGGGCGGCCGGGACAGTGATGGGTGGCGGGCGATTGACGACGGGTGGCGGGCGACGGGCGATGGGTGACGTGCAGCCATGGCGACGCCGCGGTTGCCAGCACGGGGTATGGCCCTCATTTAGGCGTCGCGGCGGTGCGCGTCACGCGCCAATTGCAATGGGGCGGGGCGGTGGTGTTCGGTGACGGCGACATCGACGGCGACAATGACGGCAACACTGGCGGCGACATTGGGAGAGAGTGATGGGGTTGTTCGGCTTCAATCTGTTCGGAATGCTTGGACGGGGTCGAACCGAGCGCAGCGGTTACGAGCTGTATGGCGCCGCGGTGCGCGCAGCCAGAACGCCGTATTTCTACACGGATCTCGGCGTGCCGGACACGTTGGACGGGCGGTTCGATCTCGTGGGGCTGCACGCGTTCCTGCTGATCCGGCGCCTTTCCGCCGAACCGCGCGGCGTGGCCGTGTCGCAGGCGGTGTTCGACGCGATGTTCTCCGACATGGACGTGAACCTGCGTGAAATGGGCGTGGGCGATCTGTCGGTGGGCAAGAAGGTGCGCGCGATGTGGGAGGCGTTCCATGGCCGGGCGCACGCGTATGCCGAGGCCATGAAGATCGGACCGGAGGCGCTGGCCGAGGCGTTGGAGCGCAATATCTGGCCGGGCGAGCAGCAAAACCTGGCCGCCGCCAACCTGGCGCGGCTGGTGTATGCGCAGGACGCCCACCTGCAGCGCCGGGACCTGTCGGAGCTGCTGACGGGACGCAGCCCTGTCGCTGCGGTCTTTCTCACGCCCGCCGAGGTTTTCGCATGAGCGACGAGGGTGTGTTCGAGATGTCCCGCCCGGTTGCGACCGACCGGATTCCCGCCGCCGGCATGATGGTCGACGTGGCGTCGAGCGCCGATGAGCGCGATGCGGTGGCGGGGCGCCTGGAACTGTCGTTGGTTCGGCTGCTGTCGTGCCGTTACGTGCTGACCCGTCCGCTCGCGGGTGCCACGCGGCGTCGCGAGGGGGAGATCGTGGGGGAGGGACATCTGCGCGCCACCGTGGTGCGGGAATGCGTCGTGACGCTGGAGTTGTTCGACGAGGTGATCGACGAGCGGTTTCGCATCCGATTCGTGCCCGCCGGTACCGAATCGGACGACGAAGACCCCGAGGCCGACGACGAGATCCCGTATGCGGGTGCTTCGATCGACCTGGGCGAGGCGACGGTGGAGCAGCTTGCGCTGACGCTGGACCCGTATCCGCGCAGGCCAGGGGCGGAATTGCCGCCGGAAGCCAGCGATATCGACCTGGGCCCGTTTGCGGCCCTGGCGCGATTGGCCAGGCCGGGCACGCACGACGAAGAATGACGACCGGCTGGTTTGACGCCCACGCGCGACAGCTCGGCGCATGGGTCCGTCATGCTGCTTGCGGCGCGGGAGGCGCTCTGCTAGACCGCGCGGCTCGCGTTGTTGCCATTATGTGACCCGCAGGCCGGCCCGACTGTGGGCGGGTCGCTGTTCACGCTGACCGGAGGGGCGTTGTCCCATGGCTGTTCCTAAGAGAAAAACCTCGCCCTCGCGGGCAGGCATGCGTCGCAGCCATCAGGCTTTGACCACCGAAGCGCACGCCGAGTGCTCGAACTGCGGCGAACTGAAGCGCCCGCACCATGTGTGCGCGCATTGTGGGCATTACGATGGTCGCGAAGTCGTGGCCGCCGGCAAGGCTCTCAAGAGCGCCGTTCGCGTCTGATCCGCTTGGCCGCCCTGATTTTGGCCCGCTTTTGTCCGGCCCGCTTCTTTTTGGCCCGGCACCGTGATGCAGTGGTCGCGCTGTCTCAAGATCTGAAGCCTCTCGGCGCTTTGGGTTGGTGGAAGGCCGGATAATGCCTGCTATGATCGAGGGAGCAGACGGGGCGGAGCGGGTGGAGAAGGGTTTTTATAGCCTTGCGATCGATGCCATGGGCGGTGACCGTGCGCCCGACATCGTGGTGGAGGGGCTGGAGGTGGCGGCCGAACGGCATCCCCTCGCCAGGTTCCTGCTGGTGGGCGATGAGGCCCGTCTGGCCCCGCTGCTGAGCCGCTTCAAGCGCGCCGCCCGGGCCTGCACGGTGCTGCACACCACAGACGCGATCACCGCCGACACGAAGGGCACGATGGCGCTGCGCATGCGCCGGTCCTCCATGCGTCTGGCGATCGACGCGGTGGCCTCGGGCGAGGCGTCCGGCGTGGTGTCGGCCGGCAACACCGGCGCGTTGCTGGCGTTGGCCAAAATCGTCATGAAAACGCTTCCGGGGATCGACCGGCCGGCGATGGCGGCCATCGGCCCGTCGGCGCGGGGTGACGTGGTGATGCTCGATCTCGGCGCCAACGTGGTGTGCGACACCCGCAATCTCGTGGAGTTCGCCGTGATGGGCGATGTGTTCGCCCGGACCGTGCTGGGGCTGACATCGCCGACCATCGGTTTGCTCAACGTGGGGTCCGAGGAAAGCAAGGGCGACGAGACGTTGCGCCGTGCGGCCGATATCCTGCGCAAAAGTCATATCGGCCCGCAGTTCCACGGCTTCGTGGAAGGCCACGACATCGCAGCCGGGACCACCGACGTGATCGTGACGGACGGGTTCACCGGCAACATCGCGCTCAAGACCGGCGAGGGTGCGCTGAAGCTGATCGGGCAGTTGCTGCGCCAGGTGTTTTCCAGCGGCATCGCGGCGCGGCTTGGCTATCTGCTGGCACGGCCGGGGCTGGATCGGCTGCGCGAATGGCTCGATCCGCGCCGCTACAACGGCGCCGTGATGCTGGGGCTGTCCGGCGTTGTGGTGAAATCGCATGGCGGCACCGACGCCCAGGGCTTTGCACACGCCGTCGATGTCGCCATGGACATGGTGGTGCATCGCTTCAATGATCGCATGCGCGAGGGTCTTGGCAAGATCGTGGGCTTGCAGGCCCGCGCCGCCGAGGTGCTGGCGGGCGAAACCGGAACAGGACCGCAGGATGGACCAGGTATTGACGGCATCAGCCCCCTCGCTGCCGCCGTCTGACACAGCTCTCGGCGCGCCCACGGCCATGAGGGCCCCTGTGGCGACCTTGCAGATGCGCAGCATCCTGGCGGGTATCGGCGGCTATCTGCCGGAGCGGATCGTCACCAACGACGAGCTGGCCGCCACGTTGGACACGTCCGATGCGTGGATCCAGGAGCGAACCGGCATCCGGCAGCGCCATATCGCGGGGCCGCACGAAACCTGCGCGTTCATGGCCACCGAAGCCGCGCGCATCGCCTTGGCCGACGCCGGCGCGGTGCCCGCCGATGTGGACGTCATCATCCTGGCGACCGCCACGCCCGATCAGGCTTTCCCGGCCACCGCCCTGCGCGTGCAGGCGGCTTTGGGCTGCGGCGGCTATGGGTTCGATCTGTCCGCGGCGTGCAGCGGCTTCGTCTATGCGCTGTCGATGGCCGATAGCCTGATCCGCAGCGGGGCCGTGCGCGGGGCGCTGGTGATTGGCGCAGAGGTTTATTCGCGCATTCTGGATTGGACGGATCGCGGCACCTGCGTGCTGTTCGGCGACGGCGCGGGGGCGGTATTCCTGCGCGCCGGCCCGGGGTCTGGCAGCGCGGACGATCAGGGTATCCTGTCCACGCATCTGCATGCCCAGGGCAGCCAGGGCGACATTCTGTTCGTCGACGGCGCCGTGGGACGCCCGGATCTGTCGGGTGTTCTCAAGATGCAGGGCCGCGAGGTGTTTCGCCATGCCGTGAACCGGCTGTCCGAGACGGTGTCGGAGGCATTGGCGGCCAATGGGCTGGCGCAGGATGCGGTGGATTGGCTGGTGCCGCACCAGGCAAACCTGCGCATCATCGATGGGATCGGCCGCAAACTTGGGCTTCCCCCGGAGCGCGTTGTGGTGACGGTGGACAGGCATGCCAACACGTCGGCCGCCTCCATACCGCTCGCATTGGCGGAGGCATGGCATGACAAGCGCATCCGGCGTGGCCAGCTGGTGTTGATGGAGGCGTTGGGCGGCGGCCTCACCTGGGGCTCGGCACTCGTGCGGATGTAGCGCCCACAGACCAATCAAACGTTTGATATCTAGGACTTCTTGACGGAAGTTCATGTCTTGCTTAGCGTTCGGCCATGAACACAGTTACGCGCGCGCACCTCGCTGAGACGATCTATGCCCAGGTCGGGCTGTCCCGAAATGAGTCGGCTGACCTGCTGGAGACCGTGCTGGCGCGCATCAGCAGTGCCCTCGAAGTTGGTGAATCCATCAAAATCAGTGGGTTCGGAACCTTCTCGGTGCGTCAGAAGGGCCGTCGTATCGGGCGCAATCCGAAGACCGGTGTCGAGGTTCCGATCATGCCGCGGCGGGTTCTGGTGTTCCGGCCGAGCCAGGTGCTGAAGGCGCACGTGAACCATCTGGCACCGCCACTCGACAACGGCGCCGACGAATGAATGACGGATCGCTTGCGGGGGAAGGCCGACCGGCTGTCCGCAAAGCGCCGAATGCGTTCCGCACCATCAGCGAGGTGGCGGACGATCTTCACATTCCGCAGCATGTTCTTCGATTTTGGGAGACCAAGTTTCCGCAGGTGAAGCCGCTGAAGCGTGGCGGTGGGCGGCGGTATTATCGCCCCGACGACATCGCGCTGCTGCGGCGGATCTCAGATCTGCTTTATATCCAGGGTTATACGATCAAAGGCGTGCAACGGCTGTTGCGCGAGGGCGGCGGCAAGCTGTCCGACGATATTCCGCCACCGGCGCCGGAGGAAAAGGCAGGTCCGGACCAGGGCGATACCGACGGAATGCAACTGGCGATGCCGGGCCTGCCGCCCGCGCCGGCAGCACCGCGCACGCGTGTGCGCGTGGATGTGGGCCGCGCCGACACGGAGGTGGCAGCGGTGCAGACCACCCGCGCCGTGGCCGACGCCGCCGAGATCGAGAGGCTGCGCGGCGTTCTGCGCGAGACGCTTCAGGACCTGGAGGCGTTGCGCGCTTTGCTTGGCTGAACGGGCATGGATCTTCCGTTGCGGCGCCGTCGTCGCACTGCTATGCAACGTTCCCGGCCGGTCGGAGCGTGGCGCAGCCTGGTAGCGCACTTGTCTGGGGGACAAGGGGTCGTGGGTTCGAATCCCGCCGCTCCGACCAATTTATCGCGGAATGCGCGATCATCGACGCTGCGCGCGGGTGGTGACATTAAAATTCTGCTGGTCAATCCGCCGTATATCTCGGTCACCTCGGCGCATGGTGTCGGGCATCAGGTGCCGCTTGGCCTGCTGTGCGTGGGCGGGCCGCTAATCGACGCCGGGCATGACGTTCGGCTGCTGGATGCGGAGCGCCATCATCTCACCGGCGCGGCCCTGGCCGATGCGATCGCGGCGGCGGCGCCGGATGTCGTGATGACGGGCCATGCGGGGTCCACCCCGGCGCATCCGGCGTGCCTTGCGGTCATGCAGGCCGCACGCGCGCGTTGCCCGGCGGCGCTCACGGTGTATGGCGGCGTCTATCCCAGTTATCACGCCGTCGATATTCTGGCCGGTCACCCCGAGGTGGACGTGATCGTGCGCGGCGAGGGCGAGGCCGTGGCGCTGGCGTTGGTGACGGCGCTGCAAGCCGGCGAGGCCCCGTCGTCGGTGGCAGCCGTGGTGTGCCGCGCGGGCGCCGGCGTGATGTCGACGTCGTCCGCGCCCAGCATCGCCGACCTCAATTCCTGGCGCGTGGGCTGGGAGCTGATCGCGGACTGGGACCTCTACCAGTGCTTCGGCCTCGGCCGGGCCGCCATCGTACAGTTCTCCCGGGGTTGCCCGCATACCTGTTCCTATTGTGGCCAGTATCAGTTCTGGACACGCTGGCGGTTTCGCGATCCGGTGAAGGTGGCGGCCGAGATCGCGTGGTTGCACCGAACGCACGGCGTGATGTTCGTGGACCTGGCGGATGAGAACCCGACCTCGTCCAAACGGCTATGGCGGGCCTTTCTGGAGGCGTTGGTTGCCGAGAACGTGCCGGTGCAGATGTTCGCCACGATCCGCGCGACCGATATCGTGCGCGATGCGGATCTTCTGGCCCTTGCCCGGAAGGCGGGGTTGATCTGCGTTCTGATGGGGATCGAAACCACGGATCCCGCCACGCTGGCCGCGATCCGCAAGGGCTCGACCGTGCGGGACGACCAGCGCGCGGTGGCGTTGCTCCGCCAGGCCGGGATCCTGTCCATGCTCGGACACATCGTGGGCTTCGAGGAGGAGCGGTTCGCGGATGCGGTGCGCGCCACACGCCAGGTGGTGGCCTATGACCCGGATCTGCTGAACGCGATGTATGTCACGCCGCATCGCTGGTCGGACTGGGCGGCCGAGAATGGGGCGCGACGCGTCATTCAGGAGGATGTGGGCCGGTGGGACTATCGCCACCAGCTTCTGGCCACGCGGCATATGAAGCCCTGGCAGATGTTTGCCACCGTGAAGCTGATGGAGGTGGTGGTGCATCTGCGGCCGCGCGCGCTGTGGTGGTGCTGGCGCATCCCGATCGGGCGCTGAGGGGGCATCTGCGGTGGTGCCTGCGCCACAGCGCGCGCGTGTGGTGGGCGGAGATCGCCGAATTCGTCTGGCGCACGCCGCGACCGGAACGGCTGGGAACGCTGGCCGAGTGGTTCGCGGCCGCAAAGGCGCCCGATCCGGTGGCGGCGCGGGCTCGGTCGAAGACGCGGGTTTGATCGTGGCCAATTAACGTGGCCGGTTAACGTGGCCGGGTGCACTTTTTCGCGCGTGGCGATCGGGCGTTCATCGGTGATCTCACGAACTGGCTTTGAGGCGGGGTTGTGGTAATCAAGACCCGCACGGCGTTGTGATGCGGCAGGAAGGTATTGAGATGAACACGTTGGAACCGGCTGGCGGAACTTCAGGCGCGCGCGCGCAGCCGAGCCCCTCGAAGACCCGCAAGACGTTGATTTTCGCCAACGACAAGTCGAGCGGCAAGACGACCACCGCCAATGCCGTGCTGGTCAGCCTGCTGCAGCGCTATCCGATGCTGACGCGTGAGATCGATGTGCGCGAATATGAGCGTCATCCGCGTCTGAGCATGATCTTTCGCAAGGAGGACGGCTTCAAGACGGTGGCGCATCGCGATGCCCGCAACGGCGCGGCCTTCGATACCGCGCGCGCCTTGGCCTATGACCCCAACGCCACGCCGTGGGATGACCTGCTTTACGATATCGGCGTCGGCAATCTGCTGGTCGATCTCGGGTCGAACACGTTTTCGGAGATCTGCCGCATTCTCGATGACGAGCCGCGCCCGATCTTTCCTGAAGGCGGCGACCGCGTGGGCGTGGTGGTGCCGCTGACGACGGCGGCGGACAGCATCGAATCGGGCATGACGGCGATCGATCACGTGTGCTCGTGGGGGCCGCGCACGCATGTGTTCATCGTGGAGCAGGAATATCTCGGCCGATTCACCGCCGAGGCGTCTGAATGGAACAGCTACCGGGACCGTCTGATGGCCAGCAACGCACATCGCGTGACGGTGATCCGGGTGGAGAAGCTGCTGGTGGCCGATATCGGCTCCGTGGTGTTCCAGCGTATCGACAAGATCATGGAGCAGGCGCAGGCGACGTTGCGCTCGGAAAAGCTGACCGGCGCCGCGTTGCTGCGCGCCTTGCGCCAGGCGCGGGCGGAGATTGCGTGGGGCAACCGGACGCTGGAGGTGCTGCGGCCGGTGGCGGACTGGTTCGCCAATTAGATCATGATGCGTTTGGGTTGCTCAACTCAAGCGCATAAACATGATTGATAAAACAACAAGTTAGAGCATGATGAGTTTAGCTTGAAGCATATCCGGAATTTTCGAGGTAGCGGCCGCATTCGTCGTGTTTGAAGTGGCCGAGCAGTTCCCCGCACCGCCTCCAGGTGTCTTCGACCGTTCGTTCAGCGGCTTTTCGCAGCA